>DASTQE010000214.1:0-15411 GCA_035761895.1 Nitrospira sp.
GTCGCTTTTCTTGTTCGGCCGGAAAAGGGAATTGTTTTTGAACTTGAAGAACGTCTGCCAATCGACGAAGCGGCGCGCCGCCCGCTTCCCGCCGCGAAGGTCTTCCGGGTCGGGTTCGTTCGGATCGAACTTCTCCAGAAAGCAAAGGCAAAAATCTCGCTTCCGTCTCGGGGGCCAAAGTTCAATCGGTAGCTCGGCCGCACCTGCGAATGCCCGAATCGGTAGGCCGCCACCGAAAATTCTATGGGAATCAGCGGATAACCTTCTGCGTTTTGCATGCTGCGATCATGAGGATTGTAGAACTTCGGTGCTCGCCGCAGGATAAGATCCACCCTCTCCTGACCGATGGTCAGCGGAAGAAATTCGTGAACGATAATCCACTGATAATGCCACCGCACGTAGCGCTGGGCCATTTTGAAAATCTGCTCGGCGGAGAGATCACTCAGCCCCTGTTTCGTGCGCAGATAATCGACGACCGCATTATGAAACCGCAGAACGGCAAGGGTATTTGACTGATAATGATGTTTTCATCGTTCCGGCTGTCGCCACTGATGGCGGTGTTGTTGGCATCACGTAGAATTTCTTGACGGGCGATGCGTTCAGCGGAGAGCAACAGACATACCAAGCGAAGGAAAGCTTGGATGCGCAGTTCTTTGCAAGACTTCCTCGGATAAGAGACTGAAAAACTGTAGGCAGCCGATGACGCAACGACAGTGTCGGGATATGTGGTTGTGTCAAAAGAATGTAAAACGTTCGAAAATGTCAGGCCCGTCTTCTTCTCTATCTATACCCTTCCCCGCTGGTGCCGCCGCCGAAGCCGCCCCAGTTTCCCCCGAATCCGCCCTGCCCTGTTCCCCAATACTCACCACGCTGAATCCGGCGATAGGGATGACGCAGGTCGGGACGGCTGATCCACCAGAAGAAGGCGAGGGCGCTGAGGCTCGTGAACAACGTGATCCAGACTCCGATACCTTTATAGTGGGTTCTCGCGGGCGTTCCGATACGGATGTCCTGGCTGTGGGAAGCCAGCGCCACGACTGTCCGATACAGTCCCTCCCCGAAATGGCCCAGTTCAATGGAGGGATGCAAGTATTCGCTCCCGATCTGGCTCATGACGGGCGGCGTGATGACCGGCAGCATCTGTCGGCCGAGCGTTAACGCCGCTTGGCGCTCCTCAACCGCAACAAGCACGAGGATGCCGTGCTCCTGCTGCGCAGACCCGATGCCCCATTTTTCATAAATGGCCGTGGCATAGTCGTTGGCGGATCGAAACGGTTTGATGCTCGGGACGGTCACCACGACCATCTCCACTCCTGTCTTTCGTTCTAAATCCTGTGCCACGGAACGTATTCTTGCCCGCCAGTCGTCCTCAAGGACCTTGGCGTGGTCACTGACATAGCCCATCGGATCCGGCAGTTTCGCGGTGGGCCGCTCGTAGGGACTTCCAGCGGCAATCGACGGGAGGACCGCAAGAACGCAAACGACCCACAGTGACATGCATCGGCTCATCGACGGACGACCTCCGCAAGCGTCGTTGCAGCCTCAAGATAGCGATCGAACAGGCGCGGGATCTCTGAAGGACCCGGTGAAATGATGCCGCGTTTCAGCATCAGCGCATCGTGAAATCCTTGAAGGTCGATCTGCAGGCGATCAGCGACGTCTTTGATGACGGCGTCGGATTGTGCAAGCACCGGCCAGCTCCGCATGCGTTGTATGCCTCGCAGGAGCGGGACGGTCGAGGTCACCGCCAGCGGAAGAAGAATCATGACGGCATCATTGGCACCGCCCGATTCGACAAAGCGCTGCCGGAGCCGGAGGACATGACCGGCCAATCCCTGCATGACGGCATCTCCGACTCTTGCCATGTCAACGTGGAACCCGACGAAGGGATCGCGTCCGCCCAATACTCGGTGGTGCTCCTGGATCTCGACGAACTCGAGCGGAAAGAGCGCCGAAGACGCCCTGATCTCGTGGTCGCTGAGAAAGAGCGGAGTGATGACCCCTTCCTTGCTCCAACGCTTATGCACCGGCTCATAGCGCTTCAATGTCGCCGCATCATAACCGACGACCAGGAGCAGAAGATTGAGATTCGAGCGGCCCGGCAAATACTCTCCCCGGACGGCGCTTCCATAGATCAGGAGACCTTCGAGTTGGTCGGCGAAAGCGCTTTTGACGTCCTTGGCGTAGACTTGCAGGAGTTTTTGTGTCTCCTCCGGTAATCCTTCAATGATTCGTTCAGTCGTAGCCATGCGGCCTCGAGGGTGAGGATGGGCGCGTTGGCGTCACAGCGAACAGGTCCGGGAGAAATCCTGCCGCGATGACCCGGTCGAGCAAAGAAAACGGTGCCGTCTGGCGCAGCCCAGCCGTCGTCGAAAGCACTTGATGACGGAGCCGTGCATTCCGGTCCAGCGTGGTAAACACCCGATCCCTCAGCCAGGCGACGAAAGGGTTTCCAGTGTTCCAGAAAAATACCTGTTGATCGGCAACACGCTGAAGCATGGTTACTTGTGGTCGTCGCGCGGCCTCATAAACGCTTAGGCGCGATGCCGAGCAGTCGCCCTCGGCCAAGCACGACGGAATGATCTCGGCCAGAGACATGGCATCGACCATGGCTTGCATCCGTCCCTGGGAGGCGTGCGGGTTCATCGCGTGGGCCGCATCGCCGATCAGCGCCGCCCCGTCGGTGACCCACCGAGACGTCCGCACCCGTCCTGTCGGCATATACGCCGTTTGATTCCAATCGGCGAGATTGTCGAACAGGGACGCAAAGCGAGGAGCAATCGCCGTCCAGGTCTGTTTCAAGGCCGGCATCCCCCGTTGCCTGATGGCTTCATAGGACCCGCTCGGGATCATATAAAACACATACACCTTGTTGCCGGTCGCAGGAAAGAGTCCCAGGATCTGTTTATGGCCGACATAGTAAAAAGATTCCGTCATCGCTTGGGCGGCGTCGAGGATGGCGATCAAATAGCCTTCGGGATACAGATGTACGTCCGCCGGAATCGCGAGTGCGTCACGCACCTTGGAAAAAACACCGTCGGCCCCCACCACGAGCTTGCTGTTGATGCGGTACCGCCCTTCCGCTCCCTGGACCGTCAGACCGGTCACGCGGTGTCTCTCCCTGATGATCTCGACAAAGGAGGTTCCGTAGCGCAAAGTTGCTGTCGGCTGGTGAGTCACTGCCTCGACGATGGCGTGGTGCGCCACGTTCGGCAAAGTCACGATCGCACGGTTGTACGGCGGCGGGAGATCGCCATAGTCGATGGAACAGAGCCGCGTGCCCCCCGCACGGCAAAAATGAAACTTCCTGATGGATCTGGTCGCGTCCGCCGGCAGACTCTTCAGCACCCCCAAGCGGTCGAGGATTTGCTGACCGTTCGGCTGCAGAAGTTCCCCCCGCAAACCCTTCGGAGGTCCCGGCGCCTGGTCAAGGACCATGGTGCGGATGCCCTTCTGGGCCAGGGCCAGAGCCAGGACGGCGCCGCCTCCGCCGGCCCCCACCACTGCCACCTCAGTTTCTTCGGCGTTCATTTGGCTTCCTGTGGCCACCTCGAGATGGCCGATCATTTCCATTCCACGAAACGGGCATGATCGTTCCACATGGACAGGAACTGATCTCGTACCTTCCGCGAGATGGCGCCATCGGTGATGATGTCCATGCGCTCATCGTTATAGGAATTACCGCTCGTTGTATGGTTCATCGATCCCGAGGCATTGATTTCATCGTCGATGACGACCTGTTTGAGATGCATGAGCCCCTCATGCTGATTGACGCGGATTGGGATTCCGGCAAGACGCAAGGTCCGCAACGCGCTGTGCTGTTTGACTTCTTGCGTCCGTTCCTGGTCGGTTAACATCCTGACATCCACCCCGCGTTTTTTGGCAGCCACCAGCGCTTCCACGGCTCGAGGGTACGTTAAGCCATACACCGACACGTAGATATAGCGCTTGGCCTGCTGATAGAGCGTCACAATGCGGTCGAGCGGGGCATCGTGGGGGGCATAGAGCACTTCGACATTGGCGCTCGAGACGGCCCCCGCCTGAAGAAGCCCGGTCACCACGAGCACCGCTGCCGTCATGAGGATGATCACCACAATGTTTGCGGATGCTTGGGCCGCTGACCGGATCATTCCAGTTCAAAGAGCATCTTAAAATGCTCGTCGGTGGCTTCCCATGCCTGAGGCGCCGCGGATGACAGCCACGAGCGCAGATAGTTCTTCTGGCCTGGCGTGAGCAATTGCTTGATCTGATGCGTACGTCCTTGCAAAGGTTGGAGAAACCCGACGCGCTTCTGGAAATCTAATGTCGCAGTCCGCACATACATGTTGGTAAAGGCCGCCGGCCGCTCATCATCCCCTTCGCCTTGAATCCAAACGGACAAGAACTTCTCTAAGTGGAGACCTGCGCTATCCATGGCCGGATCGGTTTCATGAAACAACTCGTTCTCTGACTCGCTTAATGGAGTGGCCTCCGTCGCCCTGAACATGAAATTGCGCTTCCACATACCGTAGGGTCCCTCCAAAAGAACGGCATAGTGGCGGCGCGCGCATGACAATGTCAAGCAACGGCTCTGACGGGCTCGTTGCCTTGACAATGTCGAATCCACTTTGTTACCCTGTCCAAATTCTCCAATTATTGGGCCAAGTTAGGAGATTTCATGCAGCTCAAGATTAATGGCAAGTCTGAGGAGTTTTCCGGAGGCAGCGTCCTTGATCTCCTGAAGACCAAGAAGATCGAACCTCAGATGGTGGCTGTGGAAGTCAACGACAGTATGGTCGAACGGGAACAGCTGGCCACGATCCAACTCAAGGAGGGCGATCGCCTGGAATTTCTGTTCTACATGGGTGGCGGCTGATGAGCATGGTCATGCACAAGGAGATTACCGAGCTGATCGGCCGGACGCCGTTGGTCCGCCTCAATCGTCTGTCCAAGCCCGGCAGCGCCACAATCTACGGAAAGGTTGAGTTTTTCAACCCCGGTGGGAGTGTCAAGGACCGAATCTGCCTGAACATGATCAATGAGGCGGAGCGGGAGGGCAAGTTGAAGCCCGGTGGCACGATCGTGGAGCCCACCAGCGGCAACACAGGAATCGGACTGGCCCTGATTGCGGCCGTGAGAGGCTACAAGCTGATTCTCGTCATGCCGGAAAGCATGAGCATGGAGCGGGCAAGCCTCCTGTCGTCCTACGGCGCTCAGCTGGTGCTGACGCCGGCCTGGGAAGGGATGAAGGGATCAATCCGCGAAGCGGAAAGCCTGTTGATGCAGAATCCGTCGTACTTCATGCCGGACCAGTTTTCGAATCCTGCCAACCCGGCCATGCATAAGAAAACGACCGGGCCAGAAATCTGGGAAGCGTTGGACGGCAAGATCGACGCCTTTGTCGCCGCGGTCGGCACTGGTGGTACGATCACCGGGTGTGGCGAGGTTTTCAAAGAGCGAAATCCCAACATCAAAGTCATCGCCGTCGAGCCGGCCGCCTCTCCCGTGCTCTCAGGCGGTGAGCCAGGTCCTCACAAGATTCAAGGGATAGGCGCTGGGTTCATTCCCCAGGTGTTGAATCGAAAAATTCTCGATCGGGTGATCAAAGTCACTGACGATGAGGCCTACCAAACGGCTAAGCAGCTTTCGAAGTTGGAAGGGTTGCTGGTCGGAATTTCAGCCGGAGCGAACGTGTTTGCCGCGCAACAGGTCGCGGAAGAATTGGGCCCCGGAAGGAACGTCGTGACGGTCCTGTGCGATACGGGCGAGCGGTATATCAGCATCGAAAAATATTTTAACATCTAGGCACGAGGCGAGAGGCAAGAGGTAACAAAGAGAGAGCGGTTCAAGAAGTACCCCTGGCCCCGCGCCCCTAACCTCTGGCCTCAAACGAAGTCATGGAATTCACCGAAGAGCAAATCTCCCGTTACAGCCGGCACATTCTGTTGCCCGAGGTTGGCGGAAAGGGACAGAAGAAGATCGCCAAGGCGAAAATTCTTTTGGTTGGCGCCGGCGGACTGGGATCGCCCGCAGCCCTCTATCTGGCGGCAGCCGGAGTCGGGCGCATCGGCTTGATTGACAGCGACGTCGTTGACCTCACCAATCTGCAGCGACAGATTCTTCACCATACCCCAGACATCGGGCGGCCCAAGGTGCTCTCCGGGAAAGAGAAGATCCAGGCGCTCAACCCCGACGTCTCGGTGTCGATGTACGAAGAGCGGCTGACGGCCGGCAACGCTCTCAAGTTGTTTTCAGATTACGACGTCGTCATCGACGGCGTGGACAACTTTACCGCCAAATTTCTCATTAACGATGCCTGTTTCTTCGCCGACAAGCCGCTCGTTCATGGTGGCATTCTTCGATTCGACGGCCGTGTGACGACCATCATACCCAGGAAATCCGCCTGCTATCGCTGCGTGTTCAAGACGCCGCCACCTCCCGGGCTCGTGGCGTCATGCCAAGAGGCTGGAGTCATCGGGGTACTCGCAGGTATCATTGGGACGATTCAAGCCACAGAGGCGCTGAAACTGGTGTTGGGAATCGGCCGGCCCTTGACCGACCGCCTGCTGGATTTCGACGCGCGGAAAACGGAGTTCAGGGAAATCAAGGTCAAACGCAATCCTGCATGCGCGCTATGCGGCGAGCACCCGACGATTACCGAACTCTTCGACGACGGTGATCCCTATGCGGGCTGCTCTGTGCGACCATAGGATGTAGAACGTGAGTCTGTCTGTTTCATAATCAGGGTGGTGTCACAATGGCCAAGATGAAAGCGCTCGTGTGCCGGGAATGTGGAAAGGAATATCTGACGAAGGCCATTCACGTCTGCGAAATGTGCTTCGGCCCGCTCGAGGTCAAGTACAACTACACCGAGGTGAAACAGGTCATTTCCCGCCAGAAGATCGAGGATGGCCCTCAAAGCATGTGGCGGTATGCTGATTTGCTCCCTGTGGAGGGCACCAGCTACCTCGGTCCGCATGCCGGGTTGACACCTTTGGTCCGGGCGAAGAATCTGGGCGCGTACTTGGGCATCGACGAATTGTATATCAAGAACGACACAGTCAATCATCCGACGCTGTCATTTAAAGACCGGGTCGTCGCCGTGGCCTTGACCCGTGCCCGGGAGCTCGGTTTTGAGACGGTGGCCTGCGCGTCTACGGGAAACCTCGCGAATTCGGTTGCCGCGCACGCCGCCGCAGCCGGCATGCGCTGCTACGTGTTCATCCCCGGCGATTTGGAAGCGGCCAAGGTTCTGGGCAATCTGATTTACAAGCCCACCGTCGTTGAAGTCGAAGGCAATTACGACGACGTCAACCGGCTCTGTAGCGAAATCGCGGCTGAGCACGGCTGGGCGTTCGTCAACATTAACATCCGGCCGTATTATGCCGAAGGGTCCAAGACGCTGGCCTTTGAAACCGTCGAGCAGCTTGGCTGGCGGACGCCCGACCAGGTGGTGATCCCCATGGCGTCGGGGTCGCTCCTCACGAAGATTTGGAAAGGCCTTCATGAGATGAAGACTGTAGGCCTCATCAACGAGGTGCGCACGAAGATCAACGGGGCGCAGGCGGAAGGCTGCTCCCCCATCGCGACCGCTTTCAAGGCGGGCCGCGATTTCTTCAAGCCCGTGAAACCGAAGACCATCGCGAAATCCCTCGCCATCGGCAATCCGGCCGACGGATATTACGCGCTGAAAGCCACGGCAGAGAGCCGAGGTTCGATGGACATGGTGACCGACGATGAAGTCGTTGAAGCCATCAAGCTGCTCGCACAAACCGAAGGCATTTTTGCCGAAACGGCGGGCGGCGTGACGATCGGTGTGCTTCAGAAACTGGTCAAGAACGGCACGATCAAGAAGGGGGACGTCACAGTGGCCTATGTGACGGGAAACGGCTTGAAAACCCAGGAAGCCGTCGTCGATGCCGTGGGCCGACCGGTCCGGATTCAGCCCAGCCTGGTGGCGTTCGAGAAAACGTTCAAGATGGGCAGGAACGGCGGCGGTGACGCATGATCAAGGTTCGGATTCCGACTCCGTTGCGACCGTTGACGAAGGGCCAGGGCGAAGTCGAAGTCACCGCGGCCTCCATTGTCGATCTGATCGACACCTTGAATGCCGCGCATCCAGGCATCAAGGCGCGCCTCTGCGACGAGAGCGGTGAACTACGGCGTTTCGTGAATATTTACGTCAACGAAGAAGACATTCGATTTTTGAAGGGAAAGGACACCTCGCTCAAACCCGGCGATGAAGTGTCGATTGTTCCCGCCATTGCAGGAGGTCGATAATGGCACACCTCGCACACCTCCGCTTTCATGTTCGCTTTCCGGAAGACAAGGTGAAGGAACCGATCATTTATCAGATCGGCAGAGAATATAACATCGTGACCAATGTGCGCCGCGCCGACGTCCGAGAGACGACCGGATGGGTCGACGTCGAACTCTCCGGTGAGACCGCCGAAATCGAGCGGGCGATTGACGGGCTCCGCCACAAAGGCTGTGTCGTCGATCCGATCGAATTGAATGTCGTAGAATGAGGCGGCTAGAGGCCCGAGGTGAGGGGCAAGAGGTCATAGGCACCCTCTAGCCTCGCGCCACAAGCCTCTTGCCAAGTAAATTATGGAACTGACCGAACTACAGATCGAACGTTACAGCCGCCACATCATTCTCCAGGACGTCGGCGGCAAAGGGCAGCTCAAACTGAGCAAGGCCAAAGTCCTTCTCATCGGCGCCGGCGGGTTGGGGTCCCCGGCGGGTCTCTATTTGGCCGCGGCAGGTATCGGCACGATAGGCCTCGTGGACGGGGATGTTGTCGATCTATCCAATCTACAGCGCCAGATCCTCCACACGACGGCGACGGTCGGACAGCCCAAGGTGGAGTCCGGAAAGCGCACGTTGACGGCCATCAATCCCGACATCACCGTCAATGCCCATCACCAGCTCGTCGACGCGGAAAACATCCTCTCTCTGATCAGTACCTATGACGTCGTTCTCGACGGCTCGGATAATTTCACCACTCGGTTCCTGGTCAACGATGCCTGTTTTTTCGCTCGGAAGACGCTCATTTCAGCCAGCATGTTCCGCTTCGAGGGACAATTGACTACGATCAAGCCCCACGCGGGCTATCCCTGCTATCGCTGTCTGTATCCCGAGCCTCCCCCGGCCGGCTTGGTCCCGAATTGCCAGGAGGCCGGCGTGCTGGGTGTCCTGGCCGGCACCATGGGAATTCTCCAGTCTTCTGAGGCGATTAAAGAGATCCTCGGCATCGGTGAAACGCTGGCGGACAAACTGCTGATCTACGACGCGCTCGAAATGAAATTCCGAAAGGTGAGCCGCCCGAAAGATCCGGCATGTCCGCTCTGTGGTCCCAAGCCAACCATCAAGGACCTCTCGAGCGATTACACGGTCACTTGCTCCATCTAACGTGTCGGATCTGAGCATTCCCAAACAGATACTGGACGACCTTGTCGCGCATGCGCGCGAACTGGATCCATACGAATGCTGTGGATTTCTCGCTGGAACGGGCAACACCGTCACACGCCTCTATCGCATCAAGAACGTCGTGAGTCTTGACGGGGCTGCGCAGGCCGCCTCCTTCGATGACGCAAAAGTCGAGCATCTCTCACGCCTTTCGCCGGAAGAGCGTGCCGAAATCGCGTTCATTATGGATGCGCAGGAGATGTTTCAGGCGGTCAAGGATATGAGAAAACACGGTTTGACGCTACAAGTCGTCTACCATTCCCATCCCCACGATCCGGCCCGGCCCTCCGTCACCGACATTAAGATTGCCAATGAGTGGGAAGAAAATTGGAGCCGGCTCAACCTCACGCTTCCGATCTACCTGCTGGTGTCCCTCATGGACAAGCTCCGTCCGGACGTGCGTGCCTATTGGATCAGGAACGGCTCCGTGTCTCCGGCCAGCATCCTGGCGATCTAGTCTCCCATGAAACGGAAATAGCAGTTTCCTTCTTTTCGAGGGGATGCGTATAATGTCGCCATCTTCGACCTTTTTCGGAAGGAGTGATCGTCATGCGGTATTTGCGTACGATACTTCCCGCTTTCTGTCTGCTGCTCCTTACCGCACTGGCGGCCGCCGAAGACAAAAGCTTTTATAGCCCCGTCATTCAAGTCGACAAAGACAACCACCGGGTCCTGATCTCGACACTCGGCTCCGTGTTCTATGTCGAAGTGCCGGAAGCGGGCCGGCCGCACATGGAGAAGCTGCCCATCTCCGGCCTCGTG
Organism: Nitrospira sp.; assembly: GCA_035761895.1. Lineage (GTDB taxonomy): Bacteria > Nitrospirota > Nitrospiria > Nitrospirales > Nitrospiraceae > Nitrospira_C. Next base: position 10,213 of record DASTQE010000214.1, read on the forward strand.
GATTTTGTGGTCGAAATGCGCGGGAACGGTCAAATGCCGTTGATCAAGACATGGAAAGTCAAATCAGGAGAATCGGCCTGCATGTATTTCAACGGAAAAGAATGCAAATGAGGATACGAAGTAGAGGATGTTCAGAAAGTCCTTAGTTCTCACCTACCCAGCCCCGGCGCGCCGACCGTGCCGTTCCACGAACAAGGCCGCAGCGAGCGATCACGAGCGAAGGGAGAACGTTGCTTGGTGAAAGATGCGTCTCGGCGCATCGGGTTGGGACGGGTGAAACAGTAGCCTTTTTCAACATCCTCACTCCGAACTCCCCAACATGTCATCCACGAGCGGTCGATTGATGTCCGTACATCCCGGACAGATCGTATCGAAGAGCGCTTCGTAGTTCTGCACGAAATTCTTATGGTCCGTCAGCTTTTCCGCCATGACCTGGTCATAGCAGCTATCGCAGAGCATCATCAGGCCCCGCATGACGGCGACGGTTTTACGGCCTGCGCTGCCAGCCATTTCCCCTACACCGACCCCTTCTGTCTCGCAATCCAAAAATCTTCCGGCTCGAGATCAATGCCACAGACGGGACACTCATACACGCTTTCCCCGGACGGCAACTGAAGTTCTGTCCGGACGATTCGCCCTTGGCAGACGTGGAAGAAGCGTCCCCGCGCATCCTCATTATCCAGTGGATCGGTTTCATAGATCAAGACCATCGCGCCGCCTCTCAGATTTGGAATTGGGCCTCATACAGACCGGCGTATAGTCCACCGCGCGCCATCAACACCTCGTGCGGGCCGTCTTCGACCACCCGACCATGATCCAGCACGAGGATGCGGTCCATGCCGTGAACAGTCGAAAGCCGGTGGGCAATCACGATTGTCGTCCGGCCTTTCGTGAGCTCATCCAGTGCCTCCCTGATCTTCACCTCCGTTTCCGTGTCGATATTGGACGTCGCTTCGTCGAACATGACGATCGGCGGATCTTTGAGCAGGACCCGCGCGATCGACACGCGCTGGCGCTGGCCCACCGAGAGCTTCACCCCCCGCTCTCCGATCCACGTATCATACCCCTCCGGAAGATTGACGATGAACTCATGGGCGCGCGCAGCCCTTGCGGCCGCTTCAATTTCCTCATGGCTGGCAGAAAGGTTCCCATACAAAAGATTCTCGCGCACGGTCCCGTTAAAGAGAAAGGGCTCCTGCTGCACGAGTCCGATCTGGCTGCGCAGAAAGGCGACCGGCATCCCGCGCAGATCATGGCCATCGATGGTGATCTGTCCGCCTGTGACATCATAGAACCGGGTCAACAGTTTCAAGGTCGTGCTCTTGCCGGCGCCGCTCGGGCCGACTAGGGCCACCCTCTCGCCCGCGCGCACGATCACCGAGACGTCATTAAGAATAGGCGCCTCGGGCCGGTAGTGGAAATGCACGCGCCGGAATTCAATTTCGCCGGTCAAGCGGGACGCCGGCGCCCGGACTCCCGGTTCATCCTTGACGTCGGGCACGATGTCGAGGACCTCGAACACCCGCTCGCTCGCGGCCAGAGCATGTTGCAGCATGTGGTTTACGGAATGGATCTGGTTAATGGGAACGTAGAACAGGGCGAGATAGGACATGAACATCACCAACTCGCCGACGGAGAGGTGCAGCTGCATCACTTCCTGCGCCCCGTTCCACAAGACGAGCGCTCCTCCCAGGCTGCCGATCAGCATCATGCCCGGCGAGTAATACGACCACAGGTACATGGCCGTCAGCGTATCGCGCCGGCACTGGTCGCTTTTGCGGTCGAACCGGCCCTGTTCGTAGGCCTGTCGGTTGTATCCCATGGTTTCTCTGATACCGGCAAGCGAATCCTGCAACAAGGCATTGAGCTCGGCGGAACCCTTGCGGATCTTCCGGTAATGGTTGTGGATCCGCTTGGTAAAGGCGATGGCGCCCAAGATCAGCAAAGGAATGGGAACCAGGGCCAGCAGCGCGAGTTTCCAATTGAGCCAGAAGAGCACAGCCATGATGCCGAGAAGGGTCAAGGCTGCCGTAATGACTTCTTCCAGCCCGTCGACGAATATGCGCTGCATATGCTCGGTATCGTTCAAGACGCGAGACATGATCTCGCCGGTCGGCCGGTTCTCAAAGAAATTGATCGACAGGCGCTGGAGAGCGCCGAAGACCTGAACGTGCAAGTCATGCACGATCTGCTGCTCAAGGCTGTTGTTCAGCTTGATGCGAGTCGAGGCACAGACGTTGCGCAGCACATAGGCGGCACACAGACCAAGAAAGACCATTGTGAGGAGGTGCGTCTTGCCGGCTTGGATCACGTCATCGATGAGGACCTTGATCAACCAGGGCGGCACCAGCTCAAAGGCGGTGGTCAAGCCGGCAAACACGAAGGTGCCGATGACCATCGAGCGATGGGGGCGAAGATATTGAAGGACGCGCAGTAACGTTTTCACAGTGAGTAACGAACAAGGCAGCTGTCTCGGAACTTACCAAGCCTGGACCGCGAATGAGAAGTGTCCAGAGCCGGAGGGACACATGTCACGGTTCTCATTCTCAATGGCGTCGCGACTAAATGACAGGGGTGGGCTCTTTTCGCCAGAACTTGTCGAACTCGCTCAACTGGGTGAGTGTGGACAGATCCGTCATGCGATCCAGAAACACCTTCCCGATTAGATGATCAATCTCATGCTGAATGCAGACTGCGTACAGTCCCTCGGCCTCGAGGTCGACAGGTTTTCCGTGTCGGTCGAGCGCTTGAACCCTCACCACGCCCGGCCTGCTGACTTTTCCACGGAAGCCGTCCACACTCAAGCAGCCTTCCCAATTCTCCACCTGTTGCGGGCCGTAATACACAATCGCGGGATTGATCAGCGTGGTTGTCGGAAATCCGCCCTCCCCTTCGCAGCCCATGACCACGAGCTGGATCGACCTCGACACCTGAGGCGCAGCCAGGCCGATGCCGGGCTCTTCCAACATGGTCTCAAACATGTCGTCAATGAGTTGCTGAAATTCCTTGCTGCGGATGTCTCGGGTATCCACCGGGGCGGCGATCTTCCTGAGCACCGGATTTCCAAGTTTCGCAATTGGCAGCACAGCCATCAGATCATCCTTGCTTGCCATGGGCGGTTGCACGCACCATCACACGTATAACATGCGGATTTTTTGACCCGCAAGCATCGGTCAGCCCTGGCCTCTTGACGACGGCTTGCGAGGTTCAGGAATCTGAAAAATCTCTTTCTCGCCGTTCCACCATTCGCTCCACTCGGCCATCCACTCCTGTCGATCAGCTTTGGTCGAAGCCTCCCAGTCATGGAATTCGGTCTCATGCAGCGTCAGGATCCAGAGCGATTGCACGGCCGACAGGGCGACAAAGCGCTCATCATCCGCGATCATATCGATCAGAATCGGGATGACCGCCTTGTCGCGTACGTAGCGCGCGCCGAACGCTGCCGACTTTCGGATCGACGAATTCTGGTCTTTGGCCATCGCCTGAATGGCTTCAGGCGTTTTGGAGGCATCCAGGCGGATCGCGACCCGCAAGGCATGCTCCCGTACACGGGGAAGTTCATTGGGATCCTTCGCCGTCTTGATCAGGGCGGGAACTGCGGAGGCGGCATTCAGCATTGAGAGCGTCTCAATCGCGTTGTAGCGGGTACGGGGCCCTGGCATGTTCAAGGCCTTGACGAGCACCGGAACGCAAGACTCACCGAGATGCACAAATTCTCCCATGGCCCAGAACTCCTGTTTGCCTTCAAGCAGCGGCAGCAGGGCTTCCGCGCGCTGGAGCTCTTCCTGCGTGAGAGGTTTGGTATTGGGTGGAACGGTGACCGCCGGTGGGGCGTCCTGGAAATTCGGCGGCATTTCATAGGGGATTTGCACCGGCATGGGACGGCCCTGAAGGTCCGTACCGGCCGTTGCTTGCGACGCGCCAACGGCCATGACGACGATCGTCGTCAGCAATAAGAGCATAGTTTTCATACCCACGATCATCCTCTTCTGTTATTCACGTTCTGTGCGACGATGCACCAGTTCATATAACACCGGCAGCACTACCAGAATCAAGAAGGCCGCGGTAAGCATGCCGCCGACCACCACCCTCGCCAAGGGTTTTTGCGCCTGAGACCCAATGCCGGTCGCCACCGCTGCGGGCAGCAAACCGATGGCCGCGCCGACGGTTGCCATCAAGATGGGTCGCATTTGGATCGCGGCGGCCTGCATGATCGCTTCACGAAGACTCAATCCTGCCTGGCGGCCATCCTCGATGCGTGAAATCAGCAGGACGCCTCCTAAGATCGCGACACCGAGCGTCGAGATGATGCCCACTGCCGCCGAGATGCTGAAGTTCGTATGAGTCGCCACCAACGCGATCACACCGCCGATCAAGGCAAACGGCACGGCCGACAGCACCAACAGCGCATTCTTCAACGAATCGAAGGTGAGATAGAGTAGCAAGAGAATCAGCAACAGGCTCAGAGGAACGATTTTCGCCAACCGCTTCTGCTCGTCTTTGAGTTGATCGTACTGCCCGGCCCATTCCATACGGTACCGTTCGGGAAGGGTGACAGTCCTGGCGAGGACTGCCTGCGCCTCTTCGACGGTGCTTTCGAGATCGCGATCGCGGACACTGAATTTGATCGGAATATAGCGCTCGTTGTTCTCACGATAAATGATGAACGCTCCGGTCTGCGTCGCGATCGTGGCCACCTGCTTGAGTGGAATCCTGGCGCCATCCGGCGTGCTGACGAGGATGTTGCTGATCGTCTCGACGTCCTGGCGGTATTCCGGCAGAAAACGGACGACGAGATCAAAGAGCCGCTCGCCTTCATAGACTTGTGTCACTGCCTGGCCGCCGATCGCGGCCTGAACCACCGCGTTCACGTCGGCTACTTGCAACCCGTACCGGGCGCTGGCCTGGCGATCAACCTTAATCAACAGGTTGGGCTGCCCGAGCAACCGAAAAATGCCCAGGTCTTTGACCCCGCGAACCTGATGCATTTGCTTTTCGATCTGGCCGGCGATCGTTTCCATCGTTTTCAAGTCCGCGCCGAAGAGCTTGATGGAATTTTCGCCCTTCACGCCCGACATCGCTTCCTCCACGTTGTCCTGGATGACTTGCGAGAAATTAAAAATGATGCCTGGGATGGTCTTCAAGCGTTGCTCGATCTCCTCAACGAGTTCTTCTTTGGTGAGCCCGCGGCGCCATTCG
>DASTQE010000215.1:0-26929 GCA_035761895.1 Nitrospira sp.
CGTCCGGGCGACGTGGTAGCGGTGCGGGAACGCAGCCGCAGCCTGGCGTCGATTCAAACCGCGCTGGAATCGGTTGAAGGCCGGGGCATTCCTGAATGGTTGGAATTGGACAGGGCCGGTTTCAAGGGCACGGTGCGGGCATTGCCGACGAAGGACCAGATCACGCTGCCCGTCAACGAGCAGATGGTCGTGGAATTGTATTCGCGATAAGCAACTTCATACAACGCCGGCTTCTGCAGAATGCATCGCAGAAGGCGCGGCGGCTGACAGGATGAAGGGGGACTCATGATCAAGGCGATGAAAGATTTCCAAATCCCGATGCGGGTCGAAATCGACAAGGAAACCGCTTCAGCCACGTTCGGGCGATTTACCACAGAAGCGTACGAACGGGGATTCGGGACGACGGTTGGCAACGCTCTGCGCCGCGTGCTCCTCTCGTCGTTGACGGGCGCGGCCGTGACGACGGTCAAGATCGAGGGCGTGCTGCACGAATTCTCGACGATCCCGGGTGTCACCGAAGACGTCACCTCGATCATCCTCAACGTGAAGGGGTTGCGCCTGGCGTTGCACACGGACAAGCCAAAAACGATCCGGTTGAAGAAAAAAGGGCCCGGTGAAGCCAAAGGGTCGGATATCATCCACGATGCGGACATCTCGATTTTGACCCCAAATCTTCATATTGCCACTCTGGACAAGGATGCCACGCTCGATATGGAAATGACGGTCAAGCACGGCCGTGGGTACGTCCCGGCCGAACGAAATAAGGAGGAAGGGTTGCCGATCGGGGTGATCGCGATCGATTCCATCTTTTCTCCGATCAAGCGGGTGAATTTTCACGTTGAAAACGCGCGCGTCGGGCGCATGACGGATTACGACAAGTTGACCCTGGAGGTCTGGACGGACGGCACCATCTCACCCAGCGACGCCTTGTCGACAGCCGCCGGGATCTTGCGCGACCACGTCGACATCTTCATCAATCCGGAAGCGAGAGTCGAAGGCCGCGCTGAATTGAGCGGCGATGAAGCCCAGCGCGAAATCAACAAGAATCTCTTCCGGAGCGTCAATGAATTGGAGTTGTCGGTCCGCGCGGCGAATTGCTTGAAAAACGCCAACATTAAGACGATCGCCGATCTCGTGCAGAAATCCGAGGCCGAGATGCTGAAGACGAAGAATTTCGGCAAGAAGTCTCTGAACGAGATCAAGGAAATTTTGACGGACATGGGATTGAGCCTCGGGGTCAAGCTGGATGCGATGGCTTCAGGCGGCGGTTCCAAAAACGAGTAAGCGGGGGCACCGTGCGTCATAGAAAAAAAGGCAGACAGCTGGGTCGACAGACCAAACACCGGTGGGCGTTATTCCGAAGCCTTGTGACCTCGCTGCTCGAACATGAGCGGATTGAAACGACCGAGGCCAAGGCAAAAGAAATTCGCGGATTCACGGACCGCATGATCACGCTGGGCAAGGACGGGTCTTTGCCGGCCCGTCGCCGGGCGCTCAGCTTCCTTCGGAGTAAGGACGTCGTCTCGAAGCTGTTCAGCGATGTGGCAGGACGGTTTAAGGACCGGCCGGGTGGCTATACGAGAATGGTGAAAACCCGGCGGAGAGTCGGTGATGCCGCCGAATTGGTCGCTATCGAGCTGGTGGCACGAGCCGAAGCGTTGCCCGCGAAGAAGTCTGCTGCGACTCCCGCCAAGACAGAGAAGGCCGAGTAGGTCCCGCAGGGGACCTACTCGACGGCAACTCCGCATCAGCGCGCCTCTTTTTTGATTGCCTTCCGTGGGCAGAGTTTACTTGCCTCGGGCCACCTGCTATTATCGTGCCAGTCATTTTTTTCTCAGGGGCGAGAACGGAAAACGCTGTGTGGCAGCGGTGGGCACAACGAGTCTTATTGGGGCTCAGCGTCCTGTTGGGGGGCGTGCTGCTCTACCTACTTCTGACCAATTCCACAGCCTCTCCTCCGACGGCGACCGCTCCTGGGACGATCAACCAAGCAGACGCCATCATCTCCAAGTTCACATTTACGCAAACCAAGGGCGACAAGGTGCAGTGGCAAGTGGATGCCCAGCAGGCGCGTCTCTTCGAGCAGGAAAAAAAAGCCGTGTTGGATAACGTGGCCGTCACCTTGTTCGGTGTCCAAGGCAGAGAATTGACGGTGCATGGAGACGAAGGCACCTTAAACACCGAGACAAAGAATTTTCTGCTGGCTAACCGGTCCGAACCGCTGGTGATCTATACCCAAAGCGGCTACACCATTTATACCAATCACTTGGCCTGGACAGACCAGACGCGCGAGATTCGCACGCAGGATCCTGTCCATATCGTCGGCCATGGACTGGATGTCAAAGGGCGGGGCCTGTTGGGTCATCTGGATACGGAAGAGTTCGAAGTGCTTGAGGACGTGCATGTGGATTTGGCTCCTGCTTCTTAGCTGGCTCACAGTGGCCACGATGACTGCCGCCCAGGCTGCCGTCGGGACGGCCTCGAACGGCGCTTCAGATGACGCGCTCGGAACCACCGTGGTGTCTCAACGCATGACCTTCAAGAACCAGGAAAGCCAAGCTGTGTTCGATGGAGCGGTCGTGCTGACCCGCGGCACGCTGGTCGTCTATTCAGACCGGATGGTCGTGTCCTTCCGAAACCAAGAAGCCGACCCCAAAAAGCCAGGGGAGCCCGGAAAAGGCCAGCCCACACCGGCGAAAGGCCCGGAGACGGTGTCGAATCGTGCCGTCACTCAAATTGAAGCGACCGGGCGCGTGAAAATCGAGCGGGATGCCGGTAATGCCACGTGCCAGAAGGCCGTGTATTACCGCGACGAAGACAAGATCGTCCTGACGGGCGATCCCGTCGCCTGGGACAAGGGGACTAGAGTCAGCGGCAAGCGCATTACCATGTTCTTGGCGGAGGACCGGACTGTTGTCGAAGGCGGCTCCCATGTGCGGATCGAACCCGAAGGGGGCATGAAATGACCGAAGCGGTGCGCGCGGAACCCGGAATGGATGCGTTCGCCCGCGCTCGCGCGCCACGGCCGGTCCTTCGCGCCGACGGCCTGGTCAAAAGCTTTCGCGCCAGAAAAGTGGTGAAAGGTGTGTCAGTCGAAGTATCCGCCGGCGAAGTGGTGGGGTTGCTGGGTCCGAACGGAGCCGGCAAGACGACGATTTTCGACATGATCGTCGGATTGACGCAACCCGACGAAGGCACGATCACCCTCAACGGCGAATCCATCACGGCGCTGCCGATGTTCAAGCGCGCGAGAAACGGAATCGGCTATCTGCCTCAGGAGTCTTCCGTGTTCCGCCGGCTGTCCGTTCAAGACAATATTCTGGCAATTCTGGAAATGCTGGATTACTCTCGTTCAGAGCGGGCGGAGCGAGTTGATGCTTTGTTGAACGAACTCGATCTCGGACACATCAGGACCAGCATGGCCTACGCGCTTTCCGGCGGCGAACGCCGACGGTTGGAAATCACGCGGGCCCTGGCCACCAACCCCACCTTCATGCTGCTCGATGAACCGTTCGCCGGCATCGATCCGATTGCCGTCGCCGACATACAACAGATCATAACCAGACTGAAGGGCAAAGGGATCGGCATTCTCATCACGGATCACAACGTGCAAGAGACTCTATCGATCACGGACCGCGCCTATATCATTAATGAAGGCCTCGTTCTCGAAGCCGGTTCTCCGGATGAGATTGTGAAGAGCGAGACGGCGCGGGCGGTGTATTTGGGAGAACGATTCACCCTCTAACGGCATGTCTCATCCCATGAAACTTCGTCTCGACCTTCGCCTCAGCCAAAAATTGATCATGACGCCGCAGTTGCAGCAGGCCATCAAGCTGCTGCAGCTCTCGCGCCTGGAGCTCCAACAAAGCCTCGCACAGCATCTGATGGACAATCCCCTGCTGGAGGAATTGGCCGAGGAAGTCGAAGAGAGCGAATCGACCACCGCCGAAGAACAAGCCGAGGAGGCGGCGGCGTCTGCCACCACGACGGCCGAAACCCCGGAAGCGGAAGCCACGACCCCGGAAGAACGCGACACGCCAGACGAAGTCTCAGCGGCTGGGTGGGAGGAATACTTCGGCAGTGACCGGCGCACGGGCGGAGGTGAAGGCCAATCGTCGTCATCCGACGAATTCCCTTCCTACGAGCAGACCGTCGCCAAGGCGGCCTCTTTGGAGGATCACTTGCTCTGGCAACTCTCCTTGTCCGGGCTGTCGGAACGGAACAAGGCGATCGGTCGCCTCCTCATCGGCAATCTCGATGATGACGGCTATCTCCGCACACCGATGTCGGAAATCGTAAGCGGAACGGATTTCAGCGAAGCGGAGGCAGAGTCCGTCTTGCATGACATCCAAACCTTCGACCCCACCGGCGTTGGTGCCAGAGACCTGTCCGAGTGCCTGATGCTCCAGCTCGGCCATTTGGGCAAGAGTCCCATGGGATCGTTGGGGGCGCGCCCCGGGGCGCTCAAAGGGTCGATCGTCGAAGCGGTGGTTCTGCATCATTTGAAGGATTTGGAAAAGAAGCAGTACGCGAAGATCGCGAAGGCGCTCGATGTGACGGTGGCCGAGGTCTTCCAGGCGACGAAGGTCATCGAAAACCTCGAACCCAAACCCGGCCGTCCGTTCTCCAACACCCAGAACTATGTGATCGTGCCCGACGTGTTCGTCGTGAAGAATGAAGGCGAATGGGTAGTGTTGTTGAACGACGACGGATTGCCGCGCATGCGCATCAGCCCGTACTACAAACAGATGATGTCGTCAGGTGAGGGGGGATCTTCCGAAACCAAAGCCTACCTGGACGAGAAAATGCGGGCGGCGCAATGGGTGATCCGGAGCATCGAGCAGCGCAATAAAACCATCGTGAAGGTGGTGTCCAGCATCGTGAAGTTCCAAGAACAATTCTTTGAGAAGGGCATCCAGTATCTGAAACCGCTCGTGCTCAAACAGGTGGCAGAAGACATCGGGATGCATGAGTCCACGATCAGTCGCGTCACGGCGAACAAATATATGTATTGTCCGCAGGGCATGCTGGAGCTCAAATTCTTTTTCAATGCCGGCCTGCAACGGGCCGACCAGCCCAGCGATATGCTGTCCTCGGTCACGGTTCGGGAGATGATCAAGAAGATGGTGGCAGAGGAGGATACCAATCATCCGCTCAAAGACGAGGAAATCGCCGCACGATTGCGCGAGCGCCAGGTTTTGATTGCCCGGCGGACCGTGGCCAAGTACAGGGCCGAAGAAAACATCCCGCCCGCCACCCAACGGAAACGCTTTTTCTAGCCCGGGTCCGGGAACGCTGCTGCAGACACCAGCCCAAGGAGCACCTGAATGAAGATCACCGGCCGACATATGGCTGTGACGCCCGCGCTGAAACGGTATATCCGGGCGCGTTTTGAACGGCTCGAGCGCTACGACGTCTCACTCGACCGGTTGGAGATTGTACTGAGCGTGACCAAGCTCCAGCACACGGCCGAGGTAGTCTGCTCGATCAAGGGCAAGCGGTTTCAGGCCAAGACCTCGACGAGGGAAATGTATGCCACTGTGGATCAATTGGCCGACCGTCTGGATGGACAGATCCGGAAGTACAAAGAGCGGCGGGTCGAACACAAGGGACGAACGAAAACGCAATTGCCCGCCTCGCCGCCCGCGTCCGAGCATGAAGAGCTGAGGATCGTGCGTCCCAAGATCGCTGTCCTGTCCAGGAACGAGGCCAGAAACCGCCTGGATCCTGATCCGGGAGCTATGGTCTTATTCACGTGCGCGAACTCGGGGAAACTGCAGATTCTCAGGCGATCAGAATCCGGGCATGTCGTGTTGATTGATCCCTGATGGGGGTCGAGATGCCAGGACTCAAGCTCGTGGTGATCACCGGTCTTTCAGGGGCTGGAAAATCTCACGCGCTGAAATGTTTCGAAGACGCCGGCTATTTCTGCATCGACAACCTGCCCCCAGCTCTGCTCCCAACTTTTGTCGAACTCTGCCACCAGCAGGGCGGTGAAATCAAAAACGTCGCCCTGGGAATCGACATCCGAGAACGGGTGTTTTTCGCCGACCTGACCGGCATCCTTCAGCGCCTCAAAGACCTCGGTCACTCGGTCGAATTGCTCTTCCTCGAAGCCCGCGACGCCGTGCTCGTGCGGCGGTTCTCGGAGTCGCGGCGTCCGCATCCTCTGTTGCCAGAATTGCCGGTCCTCGAAGGTGTCCGGTTCGAGAAGGAGCGGCTTTCGGACATCCGCGCCCATGCCGACCGCATCATCGACACGTCAAATCTCAGCGTTCACGAGTTGAGGGACCTGCTGAGCCGGCATTTCAGCCAGGAGCAGGCGGCCCGCCGGCTGACGATCTCACTGATCACGTTCGGCTACAAGTTCGGAGTTCCGTACGATATCGATCTCTTGTTCGACGTACGGTTTCTACGCAATCCGTATTTCGTGCCTGATCTCAAGCCACTGACCGGCGAAGACCCGCGAGTTCGCAGCTATGTACTCGAGGACCCCGATGCCAAGGGATTTCTGGATCGGTTGGAGCAATTTTTCACCTTTCTGATTCCGCTCTTCGAGCGCGAACGTCGAAGCTATTTAAACGTCGGAATCGGCTGCACGGGAGGGCGCCACCGGTCGGTCGTCATCGCCAAGCTGCTGCAAGAAAGGTTTGCTTCGGCCGGATACCACGTCACCCTGTCTCACCGCGATCTCACCAAACAATAGTTCCTCACCAGGCGTCCTCCATTGAGTTGCACGTGGCAAATCCTGAGCAGGAATCCACGCGGTTTGTTCCTTTTCTTGACAGCCCGTGGACACGAACTATACTTAGGGTGCGCCACAAAAATCGCTGTATTCAAGCCGCTTTTAGCGTTTCGTGCGATTGCAGGACACACAACTGATGACCGCGTGTTTGAAAAACGTAAAATAATTTGCGCTGGGATGGAAGTCATGTACAGTCTGAGGCACGTATGCTGAACTCCCTGAAAAGCCTCGTCGATACAGATATTTTCTCGATGTTGACGCCCAAGCGCCAGTTGGTGGGGCTGGATATCGGGTCCAGCGGGATCAAGCTGGTTCAGTTGAAAGAAAACCGCGGGCGTTATGTGTTGCAGAAGTTCGGATTCAAGTCTCTCGAACCCGAAGTGATCGTCGATGGCACGGTGATGGACGAGGGCCGCGTCGTATCCGCCATCAAGGAACTCTTCGATGAGCTGAACGTCAAGGTCAAACAGGTGGCCGTCTCGATTTCTGGCCACGCAGTCATCATCAAGAAAATCAGCCTCCCTCCCATGCCCGATGATGAGCTCGAAGGCCAGGTCAAGCTGGCCGCGGAACAATACATTCCCTTCGACATCAACGAAGTGAACATTGATTTCCACGTGCTGCCGCCGGCGGAAGCCGAGGCCTCCGGAGACGGCGAAATGTCGGTGATCCTCGTCGCGGCGAAAAAGGACAAGATCAACGAGTTGACGGAGCTCGTGAAGGGCGCGGGACTTCTGCCAATGGTCATGGATGTGGACGCCTTCGCGATCGAGAACATGCATGCGATCAACTATCCCATGTCTCAGGATGAAACCACCGCGCTCGTCAATGTGGGCGCCAGCGTGATGAACATCAACATCGTGTCGAAGGGCACGTCGCTGTTTACGCGCGACATTCCCATCGGCGGCAACCGATACACGGAGTCCATCCAGCGTGAGTTGGGCTTGTCGTATGAGGACGCGGAGGCGGTCAAGAAGGGCGGGAAGGCGTCGGGCAGCAACCAAGCCGCTGCGGCGCACAGTGTGATCGAAAGCGTCAATGCGGAAGTGGCGTCCGAAATTGCCAGGACCATCGACTATTTCAAATCAACGGTGACAGAAGGCGACGTGCAACAAGTGTTGTTGTGCGGCGGCGGAGCGCAGATCACAGGACTCGTGAAACAGCTGCGTGACCGTATGCAAGCGGTCGTGGAGGTCGCCAATCCGTTTGCGGAAGTCGATACGTCCGGAAGCGACTTCGACCAGGCGACGTTGGCGGAGTTGGCGCCGATGGCGTCCGTCGGCGTGGGCTTGGCGCTTAGATCGGTAGGCGACCGATGATTCGTATCAATCTATTGTCCACGGGGCCAAAGGGCCGTCCGGCGAAGCCGCAATACGACGTGCGGGCGCAGGCCCTGCTCGGCGTCGGGTTGCTGGCCATCACCTTGAGCGCGTGCTGGTGGTACTCGGCCTCACTCGATGACGAGATCGCGGCTCGCCAGACCGAAAAAGCCGATAAAGAGAAGCAGGTCGCGCAATTGAAGGAGCAGGTTAAGCAGGTGGCCGATTTCGAGGCGCGGAAAAAGCAGCTCGAAGACAAGAATCGCATCATCGACCAGTTGGAAAAGTCGCGCGTCGGGCCCGTCAAGGTTATGGACCATGTGAGCCAAAGCCTCGAGCCGTTGAAAATCTGGCTGGTCAGAGTGGGCGTGGCGGGACAAAGCATCGATCTGGAAGGCCGCGCGCTGACCAACGACGACGTCGTCGAATTCGTCAACAACTTGCGACGCACCGACTACTTCACTGACATCAATCTCCAGGAAAGCCGGGCTGCGGTCGAAAGTCAGGTCAGCCTGTTTCAGTTCAAGCTCGGGTTCCGCTTGAAAGGATAGTGAGCATGAAACTGCCGGCGATGAATCTCGAGGTCCTTCGCACGATTCCGCTCATGCAGAAGGTGGCCTTCGTGGTCCTCGTGCTGGCCGGAATCGTCGTCATGTTCTATTACTACGTCTTCGAACCGAAATCGATCGAGATCGCGAACCTTCAAGGAGAAATCGGCAAATTAGACACCGAGATTCAAACCTTGACCATCAAGGTCAAGCACCTCGACGAGTTGATCGCCGCCAACAAGCAACTGGAAATCGAATTGGCGAAGAAAAAGGAGCGACTGCCTCCGGAAGAAGAAGCGGTGATGTTGCTGAAGCAGGTGTCCGATCTCGGCATCCGCCTCGGATTGGATATCAAGCTCTGGAAGCCGGGCGCCAAGAGTGAAGACGCCTCCAAGTTGTTCGTGCGGCTGCCTGTCAATGTGGAAGTGTCAGGCGGATATCATACCGCCGCATTGTTTTTCGATCGCATCAATAGCTTACCGAGGATCGTCACGGTTTCGAATCTCAAGATGGGGATGCCAAAAACGGACAAGGGTCGCATCGTCACTCAGACGATCTTCGACCTTGTGGCCTATGCGGCCCCCCAGGATGTGAAGGTGGCTGCTGCGACGCCTGGCGCTGCGGCTGCGCCCGTCACGGCGCCCAAGTAGCGGCGTGATGATGCAAGAAGGACGGATGGTCGTGAAACAGATCAAGATGAGACACATAGTCGCGGTGCTGTTGGGATGCTGGATCATCCCTGTGCTTGCGGGGCCCGTTTCAAGCGAGCCCGGTCTTGTGTCCCATCTCCGACAAGTCGCTCCTCTTCGCCAGGACTCGGTGAGAATGCCGGGTCCGGCCGATCTTCCCAAGGAGGCGCCGCCGGCGGCCTTGACGCCCTCTCCCGCGGAGGTCCCTGGTACGACGGATGCAGCGACGGGCGCTCCTGTCTCTGCGGTAGGCAGATACGATCCGGCCGGGCGACGGGATCCCTTTGCGCCGATACTGAGTCAGCTGGCCCCCGGTCAAGTCGATCCGACGCTTCCGCCATTACAGCGTGTCGGCCTGACCGATATGAATTTGATCGCCATTATCTGGGGCGGCTATGGCTACACCGCGATGGTACAGACGCCAGACGGGAACGGCTATACCGTTCGCAAAGGCACGCGGATCGGCCCTAATGCCGGGGTCGTGAGCGCGGTAACTGAAAAAGGCATTATCGTGCAGGAGCGGTTCACGGACGTTTATGGCAGAAAACAGGAGCGAGAGTACGTCAAGCTTCTCCATCCGAAAGAGGGCCTAGAATGACACACATACAGCGACATGCCACCACCACGTTTCGGATACTGTCCGCGCTGGCGGCCGTGAGTCTCCCGATGGCAGTTCCCTCGATGGGAGCGACATCGGAACGAAATGCCGACGCGGCGATCACGGCCGGTCTTGATCACGTGTCCGCGGAGGTCCCGGCGGCTGCGCCAACGGTGACGGGCATCGACGTGCACAAGGATGCCGACCGCCTGAGCGTGACCATCAGCGGCGATGGAACGCTGTCGCACGAGGCACAAAGGGTCGGCGAGCGCCGTTTGGTGGTCGATATCCCGCGCGCCTCTTCGGCCCTCCGCAGACCGACGGTGAACGTCGGCCATCGGCTTCTCAAGCAAATCCGCATCGGGGATCATAGCGACAAAGTCCGGATCGTCTTCGATCTCGGGAGCCAGGCGGATTACGTTGTCGAGCCTAACGGCGCACGACTGCTCGTCACAATCAAGGATGCTCCGGCGGCCGCCGACAGTGGGACAGACAAAGAGGTGGCGGCGACGGCAGCGGTTGATCTTCTCCCGCCCGCTCAGGTTGAAACGGATCATGCTGCAGACAAGGTGCGGACGGTGGCTCACAGGGCCGTCCCGGCATTTCGTGTCCGTCCCATTCAAATGATGGCCGAGCCGGAAGCGGTCGAGAAACATACCCCGAAGGATGACCTTGTGGTCGGGGAAACCCGCTATGTGGGCCGTCGCATCTCCCTGGACTTTCAACAGGCAGACATCAGCAACGTCCTGCGGCTGATCGCGGAAGTGAGCGGCTTTAACATCGTCATCGGCGATGGCGTCAAGAGCAAAGTCACGATGAAACTCGTGAGCGTGCCCTGGGATCAAGCGCTGGACATGATCCTGAAAATGAACGGACTGGGCAAGATCAAGCAGGGGAACATCCTCTGGATCGACACGCTGGCCAACATCGCCAAGCAGGAGGATGAAGCAGCGCGAGCCAAAGATGCCAAGGTCAAGGCTGAAGACTTGGTGGATCGCGTCTTCTATATCCGTAACCTTCAGGCCACCGAATTGATGACGGCGCTCCGCCAGAATCTGAGTCCGCGGGGACTGATGCAGATCAGCCAAGGCACCAACGCCCTCGTGGTCAGGGATACGGAAACAAAGATGGCGGTCCTCAAGCAATTGATTGAAGGCTTGGATCTCGAGGTGCCGCAGGTACAGATCGAAGCGCGCATTGTGCAGGCCGACACGGTCTATGCGCGCGGGTTGGGCGTCCAATGGGGCATCCAGAATTCCGATTTTGGACCCAATACATTCTCGGCGGTGGGCAACCTGACCGGTCCGTTTGCACCCGTCGCAGGGACCGGTGCAACCACCATTCCGCGTGACTTCCTCGTCAACCTCCCGGCCCAAGTCCCCGGTCTGCCGTCTGTCCCAGGCATCGGCTACACGTTTGGCAAACTCGCTCCCGGTTTTGCGCTGGACTTGAGGCTGTCGGCCGGCGAATTGCTCGGCTTGGCCAAGGTCATCGCCGCGCCGAAGATCACCACCTTGGATAAGCGGGAAGCGAAGATTTCACAGGGTGAATCGATTCCGTTCCAGACCACCTCGCTCCAGGGCACCCAGACCACGTTCGTCGACGCCAATCTGGAGTTGAACGTGACGCCGCAGATCACGTCGCGTGATCCGAAGGAAATGGGCAAACAGATCATGATGCGAGTGCGCGCCACCCGCAATGCCGTGGGTGCGAGAAGCAATCCGGCCGGTCCGAGCATCGATCGCCGTGAAGCAAATACCCAGGTCATCGTGCGGGACGGCGAAACCATGGTAATCGGCGGTGTGTTCATTGATACACAAAACAACAACGTCAATGGAGTGCCGTATCTCTCACGGATTCCGGTCCTTGGATGGCTATTCAAGAACAAGACGGAAAGCATTTCCAAGCAAGAACTGCTGATCTTCCTGACTCCCTCCATCGTCAGAGCCTAACGGAATGCCGGCGGTGTCCGGAAACGGAGACTGCCGGCCGTTTGTCACCGGTTTTCTTTCCTCGTAATTCCCAACGGCCACTTGAGTACCAGTGCCTTTCCTGTGCGGGGTTTACCGGCGTCCCCCGCCGATTGGCCGACTGAAAAGCTATTATCTTTTCATTGGGTTGTGCTACCATCGATCGGATTTGCTCCAAACTGCTCTGGAACGGACCTTTCCATTACCATGCCACCGATAACCAGCCAACGTATTCCTGTCCGACTCGGAGAGCGGAGCTATGAGATCTTCCTGGAGCCGGGCTCCAGCCGATCGCTCGGGGATCGCCTCAAGAGTCTCGTGGATGCGGCGAAAGTCGGCATCGTCACGGACCGTCACGTGGCCCGTCACTATCTCAAGCCCACCGTCGATTCACTGGAGCAGGCGGGACTCAAACCCGTCTCCATTGTTGTGCCACCTGGTGAGCGCACCAAGACCCTGGCGACCGTTGCTCGAATTCTCGATGTCCTCGCCAGACACAGGTTTGAGCGCCGTTCGCTGGTCGTGGCGCTTGGCGGTGGTGTCGTCGGCGACCTGGCCGGGTTTGCCGCCTCGATCTATCAGCGCGGCATCCCGTATGTGCAAATCCCGACGACATTGGTGGCGCAGGTGGATTCCAGCGTCGGAGGAAAAACAGGAGTGGATCATCGGCTTGGGAAGAATTTGATCGGCTCGTTTCATCAACCCAAGGCGGTCATCATCGATCCCTTCATGCTTCAGACCTTGCCCCGCCGCGAATGGATCGCGGGCCTTGCGGAGGTCATCAAGTACGGTATCATCGCCGATGAAACGTTGTTTTCGTTCTTGGAAGTATCCATGCCCGACCTGCTGAAATTGGACTCCCAGGCAGTCCTGCGGGCCGTCGCCCGCTCCTGCGAGATCAAGGCAGAGGTGGTGGCGGCGGATGAACGGGAGTCGGATCGGCGGCGGATTCTGAACTACGGACATACGATCGGACATGCGCTGGAATCGCTCGGAGGCTATCGCGGTCTGATACACGGAGAGGCGGTGGGCATCGGCTTGGTCGCGGAGGCCGAGCTGGCTGTCCATCTGGGGTTCTGTGGGAAAGACGTGTCGGCCAGGATCCGTCGTCTCGTGCAGGCAGCAGGGCTTCCCGATCACCTCCCTCCCAAGACGTCGTTTGGCGCACTGTGGCGCGCCATGCAACACGACAAGAAGGTCATGGGCGGCACTGTCATCGGCGTCTGGCCTGTTCGGATCGGTGAAGTCGTCATCCGCCCCCTCGTGGAAGACTCATGCGCGGAATGGTTTAGAGCGCGTGAGCCGGTTGCGACCTTCCGCAACGCGGGCACGCGAAAGACCTAGCACGATGTCGAACAAACGTCCTCCTTCCCTTGCGCACCTTGAACAGGCGTTGAAGGAAAAAACCCGCGAAGTCGATGTGCTGCATCGAATCACGGATTCGATCAGCAATACCCTCGATCTAGAAGCCGTTCTGAAACACATCGTGGAGATCGTCGTTGAAGTCACGAGAGCCGATGCCTGCCTGTTGTACTTGTTGTCCGACGGCCAGGACGAGCTCATCTTACGGGCCTCCAAGAACCCGCATCCGAAATTAATCGGCCGGATCACGATCGGCATGGGCGAGGGCATCACCGGATGGGTCGCGCGCGAGCGGACGCGGGTGGTGATTCCCAGCAACGCCAGCGACGATCCGCGGTTCAAATTTTTTCACAACCTGCCCGAAGACCGGCATCAGGCCTTCGTCTCGGTTCCGATCATGGCCAAGAAGGAAGTGGTCGGGGTGATCAACGTGCAGCACAAACGCCCCAAGCGGTACCGGCCGGATGAGCTGGCCCTGCTCTCGACCATTGCCAACCAGGTCGGAGGAGCCATTGAAAACGCGCGGTTGTACGAGCAGATGCGGCGCAAGGCGTTGCAGGTCGAAACACTTTCACAAGTGTCGGAGACGGTGGCCTCCAGTCGGCTGATCGAGGACGTGTTGCAACTGCTGGTCACCATGACGGCCCAGATGATGAATTCCAAGATCTGCTCGATCATGCTGCTGGATGAGACGACCGGAGATCTTCGTATCGAGGCCACGCAAAGCCTGAGCGAACACTACCGCAGAAAGCCGAATCTGAAAATCGGGCAAAGCGTGAGCGGCCGTGCAGTGCAAGAGAGACGGCCGATTATCGTCGCCGATGTCACCAAGGAACAGGAGTACATGTATCCGGACATGGCGAAGAAAGAAGGCCTGTGCTCGCTGCTCTCCGTGCCCATGATGATCCGTGAAAAGGCGGTGGGTGTCATTAACAGCTACACCTCCGTGCCGCACGCCTTTACGACGGAGGAGGTCAAGCTGCTGCAGGCCATCGCCAACCAAGCCGCGATTGCGATTGAACACACCAAGCTGCTCGAAAAGTCATTTGAAATGCAGGAAGCCCTGGCCGTCAGAAAATTGTTGGAACGGGCCAAAGGCTATCTGATGCGGTCCAAAAAGCTGACGGAAGAGGAAGCGTTCAAGCTCATTCAGCGGCAAAGCATGGACTTGCGAAAATCGATGCGGGAGATCGCCGAAGCAGTGCTGCTTGCCGGCGAACTGGAAGAACGGGCTGAGAAACAACGAGGCTAGGAGGCTACTTTTCGGGGACCGTGTTTTTGGGCTGTGAACGGAGTCGTTCCGCTTCCTGTTCCGCGAGCTGCTTCTTGATGTCCTGCAATTCCTTCCGCAACGCTTCGATGTCCGCATCCTTTCCGGCTGGTTCGGCTTTTGCCCCGGTCGCGGCTTGAGGCGCGGCCGGAGTCGGAGCCGGCTGCGCAGCTGCGGGGGCACTGGACGGCGGGGGGAGCGTCGCCAGGAGCTGGTAATCGATGACCAGCGTCTTGTCCGTCGAGCGTGCATCCAAATAACTAACCGGCCTTTTGGCGGCTTCCGGAATAAACAGGACGGTATGGTTGATCAAGCCACTGCTATCGGGAAGTCGGCGATTGGCCATGTTGATCGTGTTGGCAGATTCCGTGCGCACGCGATATTCCGTGATCGTCAGATAGAGCGACTGTCCATACGCATGGACGACTCCGGACGTCGTTTCTTTTGGGCGAAGCTCCAAAGGTGGCTCTGAGGATCCCACGCCTCCCCCCGTGTTGTGCGCATGACGGGGCAGTCCGATTTGAGCGATGCGAAATCCCACCTGCTGGTCGGACGCCGCGCGCCTGAGGCCCTCCGAAATCAATGGCGCCAGATACGCCACCTCGCCTTCCGTAAACGCGCGGCGGGCATCGGGAGCTCCCGTGAAAAAATTCTGCACCGCGCTCTGATCCTCCCGAACCAACACGCCGCTCAGGACGAGTCCGATGGTGCTCGGATCGATTGTGATGGGGTGCGCGGCTTGGAAGGAGCGATCGGAGATCCGCTCCAGATAGACGGAGCCCTGGGCAGAGTCATGAATCGTGACGTCTATATCAGGTGCGGTCGAACAGGCCGAAGCCGAAAGCGTCAGTGTTACGGCGCACAGGCTGGCGTTCCAAACACGTCGGATCGGCATGGCATCAGTCATGGAATTGGAGTCGCTGCAGTCTAGCACAGGTACGAGAGGCTTGACAGGTCGGCAGGGAAACTTTATAAGTACCGCCCATTAAAAAATGCTCGAGACGCGGACAAAGGAGTCCAATGTCTCGAGCGAGATTTACAAGGACAATGGCGTCCTTTTGGTCCACCACATGGGCCGGAAGGGCGTTTTTTTTGGCCGCCCTCTGGTTCTCCTCACAAGCGTCCGAGAAAGGGGAGATCAGCACATGGATCAGATCATGAAGTTCCTTGTAAAAATTGGAACCATCGCATTATGTCTCGTCGGTCTTGGCCTGGGGGATGCGGTGATGGCACAGGAAGGAGAAAGTGCTGGGGAAGCTGCCGGAGCCGGCCGCTTGTCACGGGAAACGCAAACGCCGCCGGCGGTGATCTGCGGCGGCTGCGTCGCGCCCTCGCATGCCACGCAGGGCAAGGGCAGCATCACTCCTTACGGCCGTATCGAGTTGGATGCGATCTACAGTACCAGAAACACCAACCCGCTCGACCCCGGACAGTTCAACGGCTATGCCACCGCCGCGGGCAAGAGCAGCAACTCCTCGGCCACCTTCAACCCTCGCTACAGCGTGTTTGGCCTTCGAGCAGACCGCACGGACGGCGCGCATGTCCTGACCGGTGTCGTTGAGGCCGATTTCTATTCCCAGACCGACAATGCGGGCAACATTTCGCCCCGTCTGCGTCTCGCCTATGCGAGATATTCACCCAACAACAATAAGACGAGTGTGACGGCCGGTATGGACTGGACGCCGGTCATGGGACTCCACCCCAATCTGATCGACTTCTCGATCATGGGCTATAATGGTAACCTCTGGCAGCGTCTTCCCCAAGTGACCATCCGCCATCAATTCAGCGAACACTTCGATGGGTTGGTCACGGCCTTCCGCTTTGAACGCGGCCTCTCGGCCATTCAACCGCAAACGCAGCGGCGACCGTTCGATGGAACCGCCGTGGGCGGTGTGCCGCCCGCGGGGTGCAGCAATCCGACGGGAAATTTTGCGTGCTCGGAAAACGCGTTCAATGATCCGGTGCAGATGCCCTATTTCGGCACCCGCTTCGGGTACAACGGAACGGGCAATATGCAAGGGTTCATGCTCGCGTTGAACGGGGCGTATCGATGGTACAAATCTGCCCCCACGGCAAATGTCGGGGGCATACCCTCTGGCCAAAACATCAACTCCTATCTCATCGGCGGCGAGCTAGTGGTCCCCATCACCAAGACGTTGAAATTCTCCGGCGAGCTTGCCTATGGGCAGGCCCTCGGCCTCGAATTTTTCCGGTACGGCCAAGACCGCAACCTGGGCACGGGCAAGCCGATCAGAACCGTTGTGGGATGGGGGGAATTGGATTATGCCCACGATCGGGACACCACGTTCATTGCCGGCTACGGATTCGACAACCCGCTCAACTCCGATTTGCAAGGGACGGCGGCCGGACCCGACACTCAGTACTTGCTCAACCACCGTAGCTATTTAACTGCCGTCCGGCACATCTGGGGCGACCTCTACCTGTCGTTTGAGTGGAATCACCTCATGACGAAATGGTCGACCGGCGAAAGCTTCTCCGGCGACAACTTCATGATCTCGACCTGGTACAACTTTTAACGAGCAGCGGTCAGCCTTCAGCCATATGCTGGTCGCTGGCGGCTGTCAGCCCGAAGGAGCAACAAGATGGATGACATAAAAAACGATGAGAAGAGCGCAACATCTGAGGTGCCGAGTCACGATCACTCGCGACGCGACTTTCTCGTGCAGGGCGCCAGAATGACCGCCGGCATCGGTGTGGCCGCGCTGCTCGGGAACTTAGGACAATGGGCGCTGTCGTATGCGGCCGACAAGGAGCCGATCAAGGTCGGGGTACTGCATTCGTTGAGCGGCACGATGGCCATCAGCGAAGTGTCACTGCGCGATGTCGTCTTGATGGCGATCGATGAAATCAACGCAAAGGGCGGCATCTTGGGCCGTCAGGTCAAGCCGGTCGTCGTGGATCCCGCATCGAACTGGGATCTTTTCGCGGAGAAAGCCAAGCAGTTGCTGCTGCAGGACAAGGTGGCCGTGGTCTTCGGCTGCTGGACCTCGGTGAGCCGCAAATCGGTGCTGCCCGTCTTCGAGAAAAACAACGGTCTGCTCTTCTACCCCGTACAGTACGAAGGCGAAGAATGCTCCCACAACGTGTTCTACACGGGGGCGGCCGTCAATCAGCAGGCGGTGCCGGCGGTGGAATATTTGATGAGCAAGGAAGGCGGTGGCTACAAGAAATTTTACCTGCTCGGCACCGACTACGTGTACCCGCGCACGACGAACAAAATTCTCCGTGCCATGTTGCTGGCAAAGAAAGTGTCCGAGGCGAACATCATGGAAGAGTACACGCCCTTCCACCATCAGGACTATCAGACCATCGTCGGCAAGATTAAGAAATTCTCGGCCGGCGGCGGCGCGGCCGTCATCAGTACGATCAACGGGGACAGTAACGTGCCGTTCTACAAGGAATTTGCCAATCAAGGCCTCCGCGCCGAGGACGCCCCGATCATGGCCTTCAGCGTAGCCGAGGACGAGCTGCGCGGGATGGATACGACGGCGCTGGTCGGCCATCTAGCGGCCTGGAATTATTTCCAGAGTGTCGATACGCCACAGAACAAGAAGTTCGTGGCTGATTTTAAAGCCTATTGCAAAAGAAATAACCTGCCGGACGGAGAGAAACGCGTGACGGACGACCCGATCGAAGCGGCCTATTTCGGCGTGCACGTCTGGAAACAGGCGGTGGAGAAGGCCGGCAAAACCGATGTTGACGCCGTGCGCAAGGCTGTCTATGGTCAGAAGTTCCTTGCGCCGGGCGGCGAAATCAAGATGGATGAGGGCAACCATCATACGCACAAACCGGTCCTGATCGGAGAAATTCTCAAGGACGGCCAATTCAAGGTGGTCTCGCGCTCAAAGGGATTGGTCAAACCGGAACCCTGGAGCGAGTACACGAATCCTGACAAGGGCTGTGACTGGACCAGTCATCAGGGCACGTATCAGAAAAAGTAGGAGGCGAGAGAATGCGGGTCCTGTCATTGACCAGCCCAGCCGGTCCGGCCGCCTCACCGACTCGGCGGCGCGCACAAACGTGGCGCTCTTTATTCATCGCGCCGTGCGCCCTCTTACCCCGCCCGGTGTGGGGCCCCGCTGCGGGTGCTTGGTGAAGACCGCGTCTTGGCGCGGTGGGTGGGCGGGTGAGAAGTGCCCCAGGTCAATGCCACCCGCTTTCTCTCGCTGAAGGGGCAGGGCAGGAAAGCCGAACTCGCCTTCCTGTATCAAACGTGTCTGAAGCAGATGGGGTGACGTGAAAATGTGCACGTCACCCGTTTGTCTTATTCAGGAGCGGCCGCAATTGTGAAGCGATTGTTGCTTGGCCTGCTGGTGCTGGCAAGCGTCGTAGGCGTTGTTGCAGGGCAGGGGCGAGCCGCAAGCCCGCCGCCACCTCCCGCGCTCTCGCCGCTTCACCAGGCCCTTTCCCAAATCACGAGCGAAGACGAGGCTGTCCGTGAGGCGGCCCTGCGCGTCGTGATCGAACAGGGCGACAGCACGCTGCTTCCCCGCCTCGAGGACATCCGCGCCGATGCCGATCGGTCGATTCGGCTGGCGATCAAACCGGTGATGGACCTGCTCAGGAACCGTGCCAAACTCGAAAGTCCTGAGGCCGACGCACGCCGGTCGGCCGCGACGGATCTCGGGACCTTGGGGAGGCCGGTGGCCATTGGCTGGCTGGAAGAGGCCGCGGCCAAGGAGGCCAACAAATGGGTGCGCTATACGATGCAGGAGTCCGCCGCCTTGCTCAAGTTGGGTGGTGATGACCAGGCCGCCAAGTTCGTTGCGGTGGACACCCTCGGCGATCTGGCGAGTCAAAATGCCGTTCCAGCTTTGCGGGAGATCATGATCGCAGGAGAAGGAGCGGGGGCGAGCGAATCGCAGCAGTCCTTGGCCAAAGCAGCCCGTGCCTCGATCGAACGCATCGACACATGGGCGGTCTGGTCCACCGCGATCGAAACGCTCTTCCGAGGCGTCAGTCTCAGCTCGATTCTCCTGATTATGTCTGTGGGACTGGCCATTGTCTTTGGGCTGATGGGAGTCATCAACATGGCCCATGGCGAGTTGATGATGGTCGGCGCCTACGCCACCTTCATGACCCAAGAGGCGTTCAAGGCGTACTTCTCTCCGGCGATCTTCGATTATTATTTTGCCGCAGCGATGCCAATGGCCTTTCTGGTCGCCGCCGCCTGTGGCATGTTGCTCGAAATGACGGTGATTCGTTTCCTGTACGGCCGTCCGCTGGAAACCATGCTGGCGACCTGGGGCATCAGTCTCGTGCTCATGCAGGCCGCCCGGGTGTACTTCGGCGATTTGACCGCCGTGGCCGCGCCGGCCTGGTTGAGCGGCGGCGTACAGGTCATGGTCGGGGTCTATCTGCCCAACAACCGGCTGTTCATCATCCTGTTGTCGGTCATCTGCGTCCTGACGATCTACGCCATCTTGTTTCGATCCGGTCTTGGCCTGCGCGTCCGCGCGGTCACCCAGAATCGGAGTATGAGCGCCTGCCTGGGCATACCAACAAGAAAAGTTGACGCGTACACGTTTGCGTTCGGGTCCGGGCTGGCAGGGATTGCCGGATGGGCCTTGACGCTGATCGGCAACGTCGAGCCGGGGTTGGGTCAGAACTATATCGTCGATTCGTTCATGGTGGTCGTGACCGGAGGCGTCGGAAAACTGGCCGGGACGATTGTCGCCTCACTGGGCATCGGCGGCTTAAATAAGCTACTCGAGCCGAGCCTTGGCGCGGTCTACGGCAAGGTCTGCATTCTGGTGCTGGTGATTCTATTCCTCCAATGGCGGCCGTCGGGACTGTTTGCGATCAAGGGCCGCCATGCGGATTCATGAGGGACACTGAGATGGTTTATAACCATTTTGCGTATGCCGAACAATGCAGATGGCGAATTGATGTCTGACCAGGAATCACTCTCACAGCCCCACACTCGCGACATCGGTCTCGCGTTCTGGGTGACGGGGTTCGCGTTGCTGGTCCTCATGCCGTTACTGAACGTGCTGCCAGCCGAAGATTCCTGGCTCCATCTGTCGGATTTTTCGTTGAATCGATTCGGGAAGTTCCTCGCCTTTGCCATTCTGGCGCTTGGACTGGATCTGATCTGGGGGTACACGGGCGTGCTTAGCCTGGGACAGGGTGTGTTTTTCGGCCTTGGCGCCTACTGCATGGGTATGCACCTGATGCTGACGATCGGAAAGGAAAGCGTCTATGGCAGTGATCTGCCTGATTTCATGGTGTGGAATCAGGTGAAGGAATTGCCTTTGTTTTGGAAACCGTTCTACAGTTTTCCTGCCGCTGTTCTTGGCGCCATCCTGGTGCCGACCATCTTCGCGCTCGTTTTCGGGTTTCTGGCCTTTCGAAGCCGCATCAAAGGCGTCTACTTCGCAATTATCACCCAGGCCCTGGCGCTGGTGGCCTGGCTCGTCTTCAACCGCAATGAGACGAACCTCGGCGGTACGAACGGTTTGACCGATTTTAAGCAGCTGCTCGGATTCAGACTATCGGAGGCCGGCACCCAGCGAGCCCTTTACGTTTTGACGGTCCTTTCTCTGGGGGGCGCCTATTTGCTGTGCCGGTGGATCACCCGCTCGCGCGCAGGACGAGTGCTGATCGCCGTGCGCGACAGCGAAGCGCGCGTCGTGTTTTCCGGATACACGCCGGCTAACTATAAGCTCTTCGTGTTCGTCGTCGCCGCAGCGCTGGCGGGTTTGGCCGGAATGCTTTATGTGCCGCAAGTCGGGATCATTACGCCGGCGCAAATCGGCGTTCTACCCTCGTTGGAAATGGTGATCTGGGTAGCGGTGGGCGGCCGTGGGACGCTTGCGGGTGCGGTGCTGGGGGCGGTCAGCGTCAATTGGGGCCGCAGTGTCCTCACGAACTATTTCCCGGAGCTGTGGCCGTTCATACTGGGAGGGTTGTTCGTGGTGGTCGTCCTGCTGTTTCCCGACGGACTCATCGGCATCATGCGCCAAACAAGGGAGCGTATCGGACAGCTCAAGGGCACCGCCCTTCCCGAAGAGGAACTGGGATGAGCGAGCGCGGGTCCATCATTTATCTCGAGGGGGTGGTGGTCGATTACGACGGCTTCAAGGCGTTGAACAACTTGAACTTCATCGTCGACTACAACGAGCTCCGGGTCGTGATCGGGCCGAACGGGGCCGGCAAAACGACGCTGCTCGACGTCATCTGCGGAAAGACGAAACCGGCGGCCGGCCGTGTGATTTTTGCGAAAGATCAGGAGTTGATCGGGAAACGCGAAGATGAAATCGTCAAGCTCGGTATTGGCAGAAAGTTCCAGGCTCCCTCGGTCTATGCGAACCTGACTGTTTGGGAAAATCTGGATCTATCGCTCAGGCGACCCAGTAAAGGGGTGTTTGCGACGCTCCTTGGCTCATCAACACCAGTGGAGCGGGAGAAGATCGCAGAGACGCTAGCGACCATCGGCTTGAAGGACTGCGCCCAAGTCAGAGCCGGATCGTTGTCACACGGACAAAAGCAGTGGCTGGAGATCGGCATGGTGATCCTGCAGGACCCTTCTTTGTTGCTGGTCGATGAGCCAGTGGCCGGAATGACGGACAAGGAAACGGAACAAACCGGCCGGCTGCTGCAGTCGTTGGCGGAGAAGCACGCCATCGTGGTGATCGAGCACGACATGGAGTTCGTGCGCCAGATCGCCCGAATCGTGACCGTGATGCATGAGGGAACCGTGATCTGTGAAGGGACCGTTGAGAAAGTACAGTCCGACGATCGGGTGAGAGAGATTTATCTCGGCCGCCAGAGGGTCCTTCATAGATGAGTGATCAGTGATGAGTGATGAGTGGCCTCAAGCCCTAGCCTCTAGCCTCGAGCCACTAGCCTTGGGAATTCAATGTTGGAACTAGATAAGATCAACGCCTACTACGGCGAAAGTCATATCCTCCGGGACGTCTCCTTTACGGTCTCGGCGGGGGAAGTGGTGTGCCTGATGGGCAGGAACGGCGTCGGTAAGACGACGACCTTAAAAGTTATCACCGGCCTGCTGACGGCTCGTTCGGGTGAAATGCTGTTCGACGGAAGCAATGTCACAAAGCTGTCCACCGATCGCAGAGCACGGCGCGGACTTGCCATTGTGCCGCAGGGACGCGAAATCATTCCTCATCTGACGGTACGTGAAAATTTACAATTGGGATTTTGGGCGAGATCCGATCAGCCGAGCGCGGCGATCGAGAAGGCGGCCTTTGACGAAGTCTATCAGTTGTTTCCGAAGCTCACCCGAATCCTGCATCGCCCGGGCGGTGTGCTCAGCGGCGGGGAGCAGCAACAGTTGGCAATCGGGCGAGCCTTGCTGTCGAATCCCAAGGTGCTCCTGTTGGATGAGCCGACGGAAGGAATCCAACCGTCGATCGTCGATCACATCGAAGACGTCATCATCGGCTTCAAGCAGTCACGGCGGTTCGCGATTTTGCTCGTTGAGCAGGGGCTCCACTTTGCCGCCCGGTTGGCCGAGAAGTATGTAGTGATGGCCAAAGGGGCGGTGGTGGCGGCAGGCAAGAGTGATGAGTTGAGCGCCGAGATGGTTCGGCAGCATTTGACAGTGTGATTAAACGGCGGGTTCTGTCACCGATCAGCCCGTCCGTGCTCGCACCCCGCCCGGTGTGGGGACCCCACTGCGCGCGCTTGGTGAAGGCCGCGTCCCGGCGCGGCTGGGGTGGGTGGGTGAGAAGGGCGCCCAGATCGGTGCCACCCGCCTTACCTGACTTTCCGAACTTCGCGATGCTGCCGAGACATCACCTTGCCCGCATCCCGAGGAGAGGGAGAGAGAAAATGATGCGTCGTGTCTGCTCGGGGAGGAACAAGCAAAGCTTGGAGGGACCATTTTAGACGGTGCTCGCTGGAAAAAGCGTGGGTCTTGGCGCGGCAAGGTGGGTGTGAAAAGCAGACTGTTAGTTTTGACAGTATCGAGTCCTCGGAATTTCACATAGAGTCCTTACTTCTAAAGACCGGGAATAATACGCCATCGAGTCGGAGCGTTGAGACCGGCTCTTGGGAAAGGAGCGGTGATCATGGAACAACACGCCTCTCGTCGCCTGCGGATCATTGCCGTGCTCACAGGAATGATCATGATGTTAAGTAGCTGGATCTCCGGCCCGGCATCGGCCGCATCGGCGAAACAGATTGACGCCGGGGTGGACGACGCCATCGGAAAATTCGAACAAGAAGTCAAAGGCGGCAAGAGTTTTATGGAGAGCAGCAAAGGGATGCTGGTGTTCCCAACGGTGCTCAAGGGAGGGGCCGGCTTCGGAGGAGAGTATGGAGAGGGCGCGCTCCGGATCGGCGGAAAGACAGCCGATTACTACAGCATGTTGCAGGGATCATTTGGATTCCAGCTTGGAGGGGAAATCAAGACCGTCTACCTCGTGTTTCTGGATGAAGGAGCCTTGAAACGATTCCGGGAAAGCGAAGGCTGGAAGGCTGGAGTCGACGGCTCGGTTTCGCTGGTTACGTTAGGTGCTGGCGGGACCATCGACACCAACAACCTCAAAGACCCGATCGTCGCATTCGTTTTGGGTCAGAAGGGGTTGATGTATAACCTGTCGCTGGAAGGAACCAAATTCACAAAACAGAATAAGAAATAGGTTTCTTGGCCTGGCTATGAATTCTTGCCCGCCTTAGGTGGAATAGGGTGAGAAACAGGTGTGTCGTCCCCCATTCAATTCTTTCTAACATTCAGCTCCGCATCTTCGATGTGAACGCCAATCAATTCCGGCCGAACCTCGCCCAGTTCGTCTTGGAACGGGAAGCGAAGGCAGAGGCGGCGCGTTGGGATGGAGTCGGCTTTCACGTGAACCTCAACGCCGGACGCGATGCCGACTTCATCGGCAGCACGAACGTCAGTACGTCAGGCAGTCCCATAGATTCCAGGGATTGTAAAAGATCGCTGCGAGAATCACCGCGCCGGAATGCGGCTTGTTTTGAAACACGACTCGGGCAGTCCCGCAACACCAAGTCGAGGAATCCGAGCAGAGGATGGTCCCGGAGCTGATTCTGAGTCGCGACGTGCGTCGTGCGAACCTCCCTTTGAGTCGGTACGCAGCTTGACAGGCGGCGAAATCGTAGACTAGCATCCGGTTTCCCGCAAAAGTTTTTCGAGGCGGTTACCTAGGGGAAATATTCTCCTCATCTGGAGAGAGGGCCTATGCACCTGACGCCCAGAGAACAGGAAAAATTGTTGATCTATACGGCCGGACAGCTTGCGGCCGACCGCATGAAACGCGGCCTCAAGCTGAATCATCCGGAAGCCGTCGCGTATCTTACGGCGGCCGTGCTCGAAGGGATCAGAGACGGCAAGACCGTGTCCGAGCTGATGGCCTACGGGACGACCTTGCTCTCTCACAAGGACGTGATGCCCGGCGTGCCCGAGATGATTCATGAAATCATGGTGGAGGGAACGTTTCCGGACGGCACCAAGCTCGTCACGGTGCACAATCCAATCCGGTAGCCGAGTGATCTCTTCCATAGTCCTCTGGGAGGAACGTCATGCCCAAACTACAGAAGCGAGCCGCGGCGAAGAGCGCGAAGAGAACAGGAAGTTCGCTGGCCGCAGCGATTAAGGCGGAGCTAGCTAAACCGGTTATCCCGGGGCAAATTTTCTATGCCGCCGGCGACATTGACGCCTTGAAGAATCGACATACCAAGGAATTGACGGTGAAAAATAGCGCCGACCGGCCGATTCAAGTGGGATCGCACTGCCATTTCTTCGAAGTGAACCGCGGACTCGTCTTTGACCGCGAACAAGCATTCGGGTTTCGATTGTGCATTCCCGCCGGCACGGCAGCGCGTTTTGAACCTGGGGAAGAAAAACGTGTGACCATTGTGGCATTGGCTGGAAACCGGACGGTGCATGGGATCAATGGCCTGACGAATGGCCCGCTGGATGATGCACACACCAAAGCCCAGGCGCTTGCGCGGGCGGCCGAAAAAGGATTCATCGTTAAACCGTTCACCGTGAA
Organism: Nitrospira sp.; assembly: GCA_035761895.1. Lineage (GTDB taxonomy): Bacteria > Nitrospirota > Nitrospiria > Nitrospirales > Nitrospiraceae > Nitrospira_C. The sequence continues at coordinate 25,505 of DASTQE010000215.1, forward strand.
CCGGAAATGCGATTAACGTTCCACGAATAACGATTTACGGAGGAGAACTTGAAGATCCCGCGCAAACAGTATGCGGATCTCTTTGGTCCGACCACCGGCGATCGCGTGCGTCTGGCGGATACTGAATTGCTGATCGAAATCGAAAAGGACCTCACGTCCTACGGGGATGAGGTCGTCTTTGGCGGAGGCAAAGTCCTACGGGACGGGATGGGACAATCCGCCCGTGCGACCAATGCCGATGGTGCCCTCGACACGGTCATCACCAACGCCCTCATCCTGGATTACTGGGGCATCGTCAAAGCCGACATCGGTATCAGGGAAGGTCGCATCGTCGGCATCGGCAAGGCAGGCAATCCCGATACGATGCCGGATGTGTCGCCGGGCATGTCCTGCGGCGCCGGCACTGAAGCTATTTCGGCCGAAGGCTGTATCGTGACCGCTGGCGGTGTTGAAACCCACATTCATTTCATTTGTCCCCAGCAGTGCTGGGAAGCCTTGTCTGCAGGTATCACCACCATGATCGGCGGCGGCACTGGACCGGCCACTGGTACGAATGCCACGACGTGCACGCCGGGGCCCTGGAATATCCATCGGATGCTGGAAGCCGCTGAAGCGATACCGATGAACCTTGGATTTCTTGGAAAAGGAAACGCTTCGCAGGCCGACGCGTTGAACGAACAAATTGCGGCCGGCGCCATCGGATTAAAGCTCCACGAAGACTGGGGGACGACGCCGGCTGCTATCGATACGTGCTTAAGCGTGGCCGATCGGCATGACGTGCAGGTGGCCATTCATTCGGATACCCTGAACGAAGCGGGGTTTGTGGAAGACACCATCAAGGCCTTCAAGGGGCGAACCATCCACTCCTTCCACACCGAAGGAGCCGGTGGCGGTCATGCCCCGGATATTATCAAAGTCTGCGGCGAGCCCAACGTATTGCCTTCCTCCACCAATCCTACGATGCCCTTTACCGTCAACACGATGGACGAACATTTGGATATGTTGATGGTCTGCCATCACCTGAATAAGCGTGTCCCAGAGGATGTTGCCTTTGCCGAGTCCCGCATCAGACGGGAAACGATTGCAGCCGAGGACCTGCTTCACGACGTGGGTGCGATTAGCATGATGTCGTCTGATTCCCAAGCGATGGGCAGGATCGGCGAAGTCATCATCCGGACGTGGCAGACGGCCCACAAAATGAAACTGCAGCGGGGCCATCTCACCGAGCGCGGGATTCAAGCCGGCAAGGGGCAGAACGACAATTTTCGCGCGAAGCGCTATGTGGCGAAGTATACGATCAATCCGGCTCTGGCTCATGGCGTTGCGCATGAGGTGGGTTCCGTGGAGGTCGGGAAAGTTGCGGATCTCGTCATCTGGAAGCCGGCCTTCTTCGGCATCAAGCCCGAGATGGTGTTGAAGAGCGGA
>DASTQE010000216.1:0-11105 GCA_035761895.1 Nitrospira sp.
ATCGTCTGGTGCGGCGTAGGTGCGCTATTCATTGCCGTTGGAGGACTGTTGGTCACGGAGACCGGCCCCCGCATTCTTTCTCAGGCGTGGCTGGTTCCTGCCGATCTTGCGCAACACGTCGCCCAGTCGATGGGACGATCCACCTGGTTTGCCGTAGCCGGAACGCTGGCGATGGGCGGGTTGCTCGAATGGGTGCGGAGACGGCCTTCCGAACGAAGCTGGGCCGGAGCGGCCCTGGTGCTGTTGCTGACCCTCGATCTTTCCCGGGCCAACTTGCCTGTAGTGCAGACGACGTCCTCGGAGGCCTGGACGTTTACTCCCGGCCTTGTCTCGGCAGTGGCGAGCGACGCAAAGATCACCGGACCCGGACACTTTCGGATCTTGAGCCTCAAGGACAGCACGGCTCACCTCTCCGAAGAGGTTGAGAAACAGCTGACTTCTCGCGAACGGATTGCGGTGCTCCGCCGGCATGGGCTGTATCTCGAACACAATGCCGTGTTCCGCATCGAAGCGATTCAGCATTATCTGGCCGGGATGAATCCGAGAGTTGATCAGGTCGGAAGGAACGGCAACGTGCGTGTGGCTGCCCGATACAATGTCGCCTATTTTATCGGACGTCCGGCGCGCTTTCAGGCCGAGGCCTTTGCCGGCTCCGTGGTGGCAACGGTCCCGGCGTACGATCTTGCTCTTGTCCGGAATCCCGTCCCTGTCACGCCTCGCGTCTACCTCTCCAGGCGCCCTGAGCCGATGTCCCCGCTGTCTCCTATCCTCTCGCTGTTGGAACGCGAGGAGTTCTTGAGCGGGGAGGTGGACGGAATTGAAAGCGCCGGGAGGCTCCTGCCGGTCTCCGCACCCGAAGGCCGCGCAACGATCGCAGACTATCGGCCGGAAACGGTTCGCGTGGACGTTGAGACACCTCAGGCGGCCGTTCTGGTGTTGACCGATGCATTTGAGCCTGGATGGACGGCTCGCATCGCGGGCGGAGAGTCGCTGGAAATTTTCCGCGCCAATGGATTGGCACGGGCCGTGTTGGTTCCTCCCGGGCGGTCTCAGGTCCTCTTTCACTATGAAACACCGTGGTTGCATCTGGGTGTCTGGTGCAGTGGCCTGGGTGTTCTCATCATCCTGTCGCTCTTCGCGTTCAGCGGTAAACAACCGACCGTATCCAATCGTTCGTTTCTGTATCGAAACTGAGCGACCTGGAATCACGGAACTGTCGAAGCCCGCAGTCTGCCGAATCGGCGCTCGCCCCGATCGGCCTACGTAAGCACATGCGGTGAAGCCGAGGCCTCGCAGCATCCGACAGTGACAATAATTGGCGGATCTGAGCATAACTCGGTAACCGTTTTGAGGGGTCGCTGCTGTGCATTGGAGGGATGCCAATCTAACCCCTTGAAATTGGATGTGTGTCACGTCCGGTGGGCGGTTGTCTCCCCTCGGCACCGAACCTGCTACTGCAGGGTTCACGGCAGAGGGAGCCAGTTCTCAGGACGAAATTGGCAATCGAGTCGTAACGGGCGTGTCGGTGAACCATCAACAAGGAGGAGCAGCGATGTATAAGTCGTTCAAAGGTCAAAAGGGTTTTACCCTGATCGAGTTGATGATCGTGGTTGCGATCATCGGTATTTTGGCCGCGATCGCGATCCCCAACTTCGTCGCCTATCAGGCGAAATCGAAGCAGTCGGAAGCGAAGGTCAGCTTGGGGGCCATCTTTACATCAGCCGTGGCCTATCAGGCTGAATCGCAGAACCCTCAGAGCTACTCGCCCTCGACGATCAGCCAGATTGGCTGGCAGCCGTCGGGTTCGCCGCGGTACTCGTTCTGGTACCAGGACGGTGTCAACTTGGCGAACGGGGACGGAACGACGGTGACCCGCTTCAACGGCAGCTCCGTGGCAACAACCCCCTGTAACGTCACGGCCGCGCCGACCAGCGGTGGCTTCCAGGTGTTGGCGTCGTCGACCGGCTTCACTGCCGGAGCGAACGGCAACATCGACGGCGATACGGCCTGCGATCACTGGTTCATCAACGACCAGCGCAACCTGCAGAACTCACAAAACGACGTCTCCTTGTAAGCCGTCGTTGTAAGCTGCGAGACGGATCTGCGGATCCGGGGGGAGGGAGACCATCGGGGTCTCCCTCCCTCGTTGTTTCAAGGCATGAAGACGGGAAATTCTTGACTGTCATCGAACCCCCTCTTACCGTGAAATCGCCGGTGCCGTTCTCATCTGAATGAATCTCGTCTCGGTGTGGGCTTGCCGTGAGGAGAAGAGGAGTCAGTGTCCGACCGTCATAGCGAACTCACCGCATTTTCGGACGGGCTGCCCGCGACACCTGTCACGCCTGTTCGGTTCCGCGCGCCTCTTGGCCGGGCAGTGGCATGGCTGAGACGTCGAAGCGCGGCTCGTGGCCTCGAGGGATTCGGCGCAGTCCTCGGGGGACTCGCGCTCTTTTCGCCGTTGATCGACGGCGGGACCACCCAATTGCCCGTGCTCGTAATCCGGTTGATCCTTCTCGTGAGCGGAGCGATCTGGCTGCTCTATCGGATGAAAGCAGGAGAGTTCTTCGTGCCGCGAACCGGGTTGGAGGTGTGTGTGGCACTCTTTGCCGGATGGGCGATCCTGTCGCTGTTCTGGTCGCCCTACAAGAATGCGAGCCTGCAATGGGTGCTCAGCATTCTGTCCTATGCAGCCGTGTTTGCCATGGTCACGCACGGGCTTCCATCGCATGCGCAAATCCGGGCTCTCGTGCTTGTCGTGACCGGAATCGGGGTCGCCGAAGCGTTCTGGGGGATCACGCAGTATTTGTGGATGGGTGAGGCGCGGGCGCGGGGCACCTTCTTCAATCCCAATTTTTTTGGCGCCTATGAAGCGGCCGTCTGTCTGTTGTCGTTGGGGATGCTGCTCTTCACGAGCCGGCAAGCCCTCACAGTATTTCTCCGTCGATGGCTGTGCGTTGCGGCGTCCGTCTCGTGCGGGGCCGTCGTGATGGCTCAGTCACGCGGAGCCTCGGCGGCGCTGGTCGGAGCGGCGTCGTTTCTAGGATGTTCGCGGTTTGGCAAGAAAGGGCTCGTGGTCGTGAGCCTCTGTCTGCTGATCGGCCTGCTCCTGCCGAATCCTCTCCAGCATCGGATTCTCCATGCTGCGGCGCAGGACCCCTATGCCTATACGAGATTGGATATCTGGAAAAGCGCGCTCATGCGTCTGTCCGATCAGCCGCTTGGTATCGGCGTTGGGATGTTCAAACAGGGCTCATTTCAAGCGCGCTTTCCGATCGAGGGAGACATCGTGCGCTACCGGAAGCGGCCGGAATCCGCGCACAACGAATATCTCCAGATGGGAGTAGAACTCGGCGTTGTTGGCCTCGTGCTCTTTGTTTGCGGGACCGGACTCTGGGGCGCCGAAATCCGTCAACTCCTGCGCGTGCCGGCCCACAAGATCGACCGCGGTCTCGTCATCGGACTGGCATCATCCGCTCTCGTGCTGCTGCTGCATGCAGCCGTGGATTCCACTTTTCACGAGCCGGCATTGGTCATTCTGCTCGTCCTCATGAGCGGGCTCGTTCATAATCTCTACGTCCAAGCCAAACCTGAGGCGGTGACCTGGCGGCGTATTGGTTTTTCACATCATCCCTTGCGCATGGCCTATGTTCTCGCGGGCGCCTTGGTCATCGCGGCGGTGTGCGCGCAGTCCGCCCTGGCCTGGTACGCGCATGAACAAGGCAAGCGTCAGGCCGCCCAAAACAATCTGGAAGGGGCGTTGGCCTCGTACATCCGCGCCGCGGACATCGATCCAGGCACGACCGGGTATCACGACTCGATCGCGCGCACGGCCATGCAGTTGTATGCCGAGTCAGGACAGTCGGAGTGGTTGCTCAAAGCCGCGGAGGAAGAAGCCGTGGCCAGAAAACTGAACCGGTTGGATGGGCGATTCCCTTTTCGTGCGGGCACGGTGTATCGGCTGATGGCGTCTCAAGCCCTTACCCACACGCAGCGAGCCGAACTGTTGGACAAAGCCTCGGAGGCGTACGCCGAAGCCATCCGGTTGGATCCCTATTCTCCGTTCGGCTATTTCGAACTCGCACAACTGCGCCTGGCCGATGGTCGCGTGCAGGACGCCATTGCGCTCTTAACCACCGCGACGGCGCATGAGCCGAATTTTCTGCCGGGGCGGGCGTTGCTCGCCGAGCAGTCGTTACGGGCCGGACTCCCGGGCGACTACAAGCGGGAGTACGACGCCATCAAGGCCGTCGTCTCCAGATACGCGCACCGGGAACTGAACGAGACAGAACGACGGTTCCTGGATGTCGATCTCTATCCTCTTGGACGGGCGCTTGCCGTGGAGTCGATGCAATGAAAGTCTGGCGCGATCAACTGGGTTTCTGGCTCATCAGTGTGACGATGATGGGACTGCTCATCGCGTTGCAGGTCTCGCTGAAACCCTGGCAGGAGACCGACAAGAAGCTGGAGAGGCTGCTGTATCTGCCCGACGGCGAATATCTGAAAGTCGCCTCGCTGGGCTACCGCGAGTTGATCGCCGACCTTCTCTGGATTCAGTCGATTCAGGTGATGGGCGAAAAGAACGTGTCCGAATCCAGCGGACGCTGGCTCTATCGAGCACTCGACATCATCACGACTCTGGATCCGAAATTCGTGCGGGCTTACGAGGCGGGAGGCCTCGCCTTGACGACGCTCGTCGTGCTGCCAGAGGAAAGCAATCAGCTGATGATGAAGGGGATGCGTCACAATCCGACCGAATGGAAGCTCCCGTTCCTGATCGGCATCAATTACTTCTATGAATTGTACGATGACGCCAAAGCCGCCGAGTACATGTCCAAAGCCTCGCGGCTGCCTGATGCCCCCTCGAGTCTGGCGACCCTCGCGGCCAATTTGTATGTGTCCGGCCATTCGCCACAACACGCCGTCAACCTGCTTGCCGAGTTGCATGAGAAGGCGACCGATGAAAACGCCAAGAAGCTGCTGGAAATACGGCTGAAGATCGTGCTCACAGAGCGGGACCTGTATCTCCTCGAGCAGGTGATCGACCAGTACCGAACGCAGAACGGGCAGTATCCTCCCACCCTCGAAGCCCTGGTCCGGGACGGGCTCCTCTCGGCGTTGCCCGTCGAACCATCCGGAGGCCGGTACCTCTACGACCCCAAGACCGGTAGGGTGTCGAGCAGCGAGATGACGGAGCGCCTGACGCTGACCGGGCGAAGGAGGAATCGCTGATCCTTCACGACAGGTTTGGGTCGTGGAATGAATCGCGTGATTTCTTGATGCTGGCGGCCAGCCTGCTATGATCGTCGTCGAGAGGGAAACACGCTCGAAAACGTCAGAGAAATCACATGGATGCCATTGTCATCGACCATCTGACCAAGACACATCGGCCGACCTGGCCCTGGCAACAGCCCGCGACCGTCCTTCGGGACGTGTCCATGTCGGTGGGGCAGGGTGAGATCTTCGGGTTTCTCGGCCCCAACGGCGCCGGCAAAACCACCACGATGAAGATCGTTCTGGGCTTGATGCGGCCGACGAGCGGATCCGTTCAATTGCTTGGCCGGCCCATTCACGATGTCGAGATTCACAAAACCATCGGCTACCTCCCGGAATCCCCCTATTTCTACGACTACCTCACCGCCGAGGAGTTTCTCGGCTTTTACGGCAGGCTGGGCGGCGTCAGTAACACGGATCTTCATCAGCGGATCTCCGCCCTGCTTGAGCGGGTGGGACTCACGGAGGCCCGCTGCCGGCCCTTGCGAAAATTTTCCAAGGGCATGCTGCAGCGGATCGGGCTCGCACAGGCGCTGATCCATGATCCCGAGCTCGTGATCCTGGACGAGCCCATGTCCGGCCTTGACCCGGTCGGACGAAAGGATGTGCGCGACATCATTCTCAGCCTCCGGGATCAGGGGAAGACGGTCTTCTTCAGCACCCACATCATCTCCGACGTCGAAATGATTTGCGACCGGGTCGGAATTCTCGCCAAAGGGAGAATGCTGGCCGTCGGACGGATCGAGGATCTCGTGAGCCGGCATGTGACGCAGTCTGTGGAGGTCGTCTGTGAGGGAGTTGAGGCCAACAGCATTCCCTTGATCAAGGACGCCGCGATCCGTGTACTGCAACGAGGAAGCCGCTGCTGGATGTCGCTTCCTGGCCAGCAGAGGCTGGAGGACGTCCTGGCGGCGATCCGACAGGCCGGAGGCAGGCTCGTGTCCGTCATCCCGCACAAAGGCACGCTCGAAGAGCTGTTTCTGGAGCAGACCAACCAAGGAGTGTGAGATGCAGCGTGTGTTGGTCGTGGCCCAGAACACCTTCCGTGAAACCGTACGAGACAAAATTCTCTACAACCTCGTGTTTTTCGCCTTGCTGTTGATCGGCGCGTCCGTCCTGCTCGGGACGCTGACCATCGGCGAACAGTCCCGCATCATCAACGACGTCGGGCTGGCCGCCATCAACCTGGTCGGCGTCATCATGGCCATTTTCGTGGGCATTGGTCTCGTCTCCAAGGAGATCGAACGGCGCACGATCTATACGATCCTGGCCCGGCCGATCACCCGGACCCAATTCGTGCTTGGGAAATATTGCGGCCTGGTGTTCATCTGCGGTCTCAACATCGCGATCATGTTTGCAATGTTCCTGTCCACGATCTGGTTGAGCGGGAACTCGATTTTTGGCTCGTTGTTCCAGGCGGTCGAACTGATGTGGGTCGAGGTCCTGCTTGTGACCGCGCTCGCGATGTTTTTCTCGACGTTCAGTTCTCCCACGCTCAGCGCCATCATGACCCTGGGGTTCTACGTCATCGGCCATCTGACCGGAGACCTGATGGCCATCGCCGAGAAGAGTAAGAATCCCGCCACGGAAAGCATCATGACGGCCTTGTACTACGTCTGTCCCAATCTGGAGTGGCTGAACGTCAAAGGGCAGGCCGCCATGGGCGTGCCGGTGAGCGGAGACTATCAAATTGCCGCCACCACGTATGGCCTGCTCTATGCCGGTTTGTTGCTGCTCGGAGCCTGCCGTATCTTCGAGCGACGAGACTTCTGAGGAGCGCCTCCGGCCCATGAATGCGCTTGCCGTAGTACCGCCCGATCGGTGGATGGAGATCAATCTCCTCGAGACGTTGCGCGAGCATTATTGCGAGCACCTCGAGGTGTTCACGTACCCCGGCGGCATGGGGCGCTTGGGGTCCAAGTCGTGGCGGGATCTGCGGGATCAACTCAATGTGCAATTGATCCGGCTGGCCACCACGCTCAAGGCCGCTGGCCGGCTCGATCTGATCTTTTTCATCGTCTATGACGACTTCCTGTTGGTTGAGACGGCGGAGCAGCTTCGCGCCCTGAAGGTCCCCATGATCAACTATCACGTCGACATGGCCTTTCAATGGTACCGCGTGATCAGGACGGCGTCCTACTTCGATGTTCTTGCGGTTGCCCAGGTGACGAATACGGAGCACCTCAACCGCTACAACGATCACATCGTGTGGATGCCCATGGCCGCCAACCCCAAGTACTATCACCCGCCGCTTGGAACGACAGCGGGGTATCAACAGGCCGTGTCCTTTGTTGGAAGCTTCAATCCCTACCGGCGCGCCTTGCTCAAATCCTGCGTGCAGGAGGGTATTAAGCCGGTTGTGTACGGGCGCGGGTGGCAGCCTGAGACGCCGAACGTCTATGAGTTTGATTGGGATTGGCACAAAGTGCTGCATGATCTTCGATACTACGCGTGCCCTCGCTGGCGGGCGGAAGGATTGAACAGCCTGACGGGACCGCTGAACCGGAAATGGGCCCGCCGCCACCGGTTTGAACATTTCGACGGCCCTGAGTTCCATCCGCCCTGTTCAGATGAGGCCTTGCCGCAGATTTTTAGAAACAGCTGCGTCAATCTCGGGTTTTCGGATACCGGTTGGCACGCGGATGACACGGTGGTCGATTCGAAGAATCTGCAATGCCGGTTGAGGGATTTCGAAGTCCCGATGTCGGGCGGATTTTATCTGGTGCAGCGGGCGCCGGATCACGCGGAATACTACCGGCTCGGCCGCGAGATCGAGACCTGGTCCGATGCCGGCGAACTCGTCGACAAGGCGCTGTTCTATTCACGTCGTCCGAAAGAAGCCGAACGGATCCGGGAGGCGGGTCATGCGCGGGTGCTTGAAAGCCATACCTGGAAGCACCGGTTCGACCAGTTGTTCCGAGAGAAGGCCATCGCCAAGAAGGTGGCGTAGCCGCCGTCGCGATCGTGGAGATCTCGTCATGAGCGCGCAGGGAACGTACATCCACCTCGAACCGGCCGTCGAACCGTGGCGCCAATTCCTCGCGCTAATGTGGGCGATCGCGGTGCGGGAGTTGAAGGGACGCTATCGACGATCGGCGCTTGGGATCGTCTGGGCGGTGCTTCCGCCGATCTTTTATGCAGCGCTGTTCACGGTGCTACAGGGCATTTTGCACATCTCGACCGGTGACGTGCCGTATGTGCTCTTTGCCTATGCAGGGCTGGTCCCCTGGGCGTTTTTTGTGAATGCGTTGAACCGTTGTGGAGGCAGCGTCGGAGCGAATGCGGGCATCGTCAAGAAGGTCGCCGTCCCGCGGGTCGTCTTTCCTGTGACTGCCGTGGTGACCGCTCTGGCCGACCTTGCCGTCTCGGGGATCTTGCTTGCCGGGTTGCTCGCCTGGTTCGGCATCGCCCCTGGCGTTCACCTATTGTGGCTCGGGCCGATACTGATCGTCGCCACCCTCTTCGCGCTCGGTTGTGGTCTGATCGTCGCAGCCCTCGGGACGTTCCTGCAGGATGTGCTGTTTGGGTTGCCCCTCCTGGTGCAACTGTGGATGCTCGCGACACCCATCATGTACCCGCTGTCTCAGGTGCCGCCCTCGTGGATGCCGCTGTATATCCTCAATCCGATGGTGGGCATCATTGAAGGGTTCAGGGCGGTCTTGATCAGGCAGGTCGCGCCCGACATGCGGCTGCTCGGTGTGTCGATGGCCGCGACCGTTCTCGTCTGGATGATCGGCTGGCCGTTGTTCAAGAACCTGTCCCAACATTTCGCGGATGCGGTCTAGCGATGTCCGATGCCATCAGCATACGGGTCGAAGGGTTGTGGAAGCATTATGGGCTGTCGTCGCGCCCCGGACTGGGACAAATAGCCCGCGCGGTGCTGCCGCAGGTCTGCAGGGGGCCGATGAATGGCGACGCGGAGTTCTGGGCGTTGCGCGACGTGTCCTTCGAGGTCAGGCGTGGGGAAACCGTCGGCATCATCGGACGCAATGGAGCCGGCAAGAGCACACTGCTCAAAGTGTTGGCTGGCGTCACCCCGCCGAGTCGCGGCCGTGTGGAGGTACACGGCCGCATCTTCCCGATGATCGAATTGAATGCCGGCGTGCACCCGGAACTCACCGGCCGAGAAAACACCTATTTGTTAGGGGCGATCATGGGAGTCCCTGGGGAGCAAATGACTTCGCTGCTGCCGGAGATCGAGGAGTTTGTCGAGCTGGGCGACTGGTTTGACCGTCCGGTGCGGACCTATTCCAGCGGGATGGTGGCCCGCCTGGGGTTCGGAGTCGCCACGCGCATCGAAAGCGACATCCTGTTGATCGATGAAACGTTCGCGGTGGGAGATCTCAAGTTCCAAAACAAGAGCCTGGCCCGTATCAAGGAGCTTCGGGAACGCGGTGCCACGGTCATTCTGGTCACCCATAGTCTCGACATGCTGCAGTTCATCGCGCAGCGCGGCATCGTGCTGGATGAAGGGGCGATCGTGGCGGAGGGGTCCGCGCTCGAGGGATTGCGGGCCTATGAGCAATTGGTGTTCGGCAAGGAGCGGTTGCGGCTCGCGCAGCGTGGACGATCCGGCCAAGCAGCCAAGGAGCTGACCATGGTGAGCACCCGCATCTTCGGTCCTGGCGAGGAAACGCTGACGGAAGTCGAAGCCGGCGCCCCCTTCGGCATCGAGATCCGGTTCCGCGTGCATCGCCTGTTGGACCGGCCGGTGTTTTCCGTCGGCGTTCTCAATGCGACGGGCGTGGTCTGCGTCTGGAACGTCTCGGAGGAAGACGGTCTCCAGTGCGAGGGCGTCAGCGGCGCGATGCGTCTGCGCATCTGGTACGACGAGCACAAACTCTCGAAAGGCGCCTACGAGGTGAACTTCGCGCTGCGTGAGCAGACGTCCTACGAAACGCTCGAACGGCTGGCGGGCATCGCAAGCTTTTCCGTCACCGGTTCCGGCCGGGCGCGAGGCATCATGGCCCTGCCGGCTCAATGGCGTCTTTGTCGCGAGCAGGACCACACATGATTCATAAAATCGTTTCAGCGCTCCACAGCACAAAGAGCAGCACGACGCCGGGGCGGGATCAGGAGCGTGGTGTCTCGCCGTCGGGACAGTCCAAACGAAGCACCCATCCCGCGTTGAACTACGATGAGGAGGATTCCGCCCGCGAGGCCATTGCGCTCGTGGAAAGCCATACGATGCTGTCCTACCAGCGCCTGGTCACGCTCTGGCAGCAGGTGCGCTATCTCGACCGGGCCGGCGTGCAGGGGTCTCTGGTCGAGTGCGGGACCTGGAAGGGGGGCGCCGCCGCGATGATGGCGTTGGCACACCGGGAGTCGGGAGAGCCGCATCGCCACCTGCATTTGTTCGATTCGTTTGAAGGATTGCCCGAACCGGATCGTGCTCATGACGGAGACATGGCCGCGCAGTACGCCGGCGCGAGGGCATCAGGGACGTTGCGGAGCATCGGCAAATGCGTCGGCACGCTCGATGACAATCGCCAGGCGGTGAACGCCATCGCCGGGTATCCGTCCGCACTCACCCATTTCCACATCGGGTGGTTTCAGGACACGCTCCCCACGTTGTCGGTCCCTTTGGGAGACATCGCGCTCCTGCGCATCGACGGCGATTGGTACGAATCGACGAAAATCTGCTTGGACGTTCTGTTCCCCAAAGTCGTCTCAGGAGGAATCGTGGTCATCGACGATTACGGGAAATGGTCCGGGTGTCGCAAGGCGGTCGATGAGTTCTTGGCCACCCTGCATCGACCGTTGTTGCTGAATCACATCGATGCGGCTGGGCGCTACCTGATCGTGCCCTGAAGCGAACGAGGAAGAGCGATGGG
>DASTQE010000217.1:0-6735 GCA_035761895.1 Nitrospira sp.
TCCTCACGCTCGCCTTCATCTGTGGGCTCGCCCTGGGTTCGCTCGTTCCCTACTACCCGCTGTCCATTGCGATTCTCCTGTGTGTTTTGGCGGTTGGCTTCAGTCTCGTTCAAGCCAGAGTGGGCCTGTCCGCCTTCGCGATGACAACCTCTTTTGGTTGTGTACTCTGCGGCATTGTCTATTGGTTCTTGGCCGTCGAGGGACACACGGAGGGTTCATTTCAGGAATCTCGATCCGACGTGTTTCAATCCTGCATCGGACGCGTGATCGCTCCCGTGCAATACTCCCCCGACCGTATGGTGACGCTGGTCCGGTGCGACGCGGAGCACACAGGTCATCCGTTCGTTGTCCGGTTGACCTGGCGTGCGCCTGAACAGCGTCTCTTCCAAGGGGATCGGATTGCTGTTCGAGCAAGGTTCCACTCGCCCTCCGGTTCTTTGAACCCCGGGGGATTCGACTATGCGGCCTACCTCGATCGGCAAGGGATCGACGCCGTGGCCACGGTGAATGGCCTCGAAGCCCTCGAAGTGCTGGAATCGGGTCGCGAAAGCCTCCGTTGGGAAGTCTGGAACCAATTCGATCGATGGCGGGACGCCATACGGCTCTCGGCGCTTCAGAGTCTGCAGCAGCCCGCGCTGGGCCTCTTTCTCGGAGTCGTGATCGGAGAGCGGGGATATCTCGACCCCGACGTCCGTGATCACTTCATGATCACTGGTACCGTTCATCTCCTGTCGATCTCGGGCAGCCACCTGGGTCTCGTCGCGATGCTCGCGTTCACCGTGATCAAGCAGGGCGTCTTGTGGCTTCCGGCCCCGTGGCTCCTGCACCTGTCCCGCCGGATCACGCCCACGAGACTGGCTGCCGCCGCAACGGTTATTCCCGCAACCGCCTATGCCTGCCTGGCGGGAGCAGAACTGGCGACGGTGCGGTCGCTGGTAATGGTGCTGATCGCCCTCCTGGCGAAATGGCTGGGTTATGAACAGCGCATGTTTCATGCGCTCGCTGCCGCGGCCTTAGCCATCCTCTTGCACGATCCACAGGCCATTTATGACATCTCGTTTCAGCTCTCCTTTCTGTCCGTCTGCGCTGTGGCCTGGCGGCTGTCGCAATCGACCGGAGTGCCAGAGGAGGACATCCTGCCGCCATCAAGACTTTCCCTGGCCAGGCAGTGGGGAGTTGAAGCGCTGACGATGAGCGCGCTCGTGACCGTGACGACCATTCCACTGGTCGCGTTCTACTTCAATCAAGTGTCGTGGCTGGGGCTGTTGACGAACCTGCTTGCGGTCCCCTTGATGGGCGGGGTGCTGGTGCCCCTGGGACTGCTCGCCGCCCTCGGACATGGCCATGCGGAGGGAGGCGGTCTCCCGTTTGCGGACGCGATTCAATGGTCGATGGACGGCTTTGTGTCCGCCCTTCGCGGCGTTGCACAGATCCCGGGCGGGGAGTGGCACGTAGCGTCGCCGTCGCTTCCTGCTATGCTGGCGTTTTATGGATGTCTAGGAGCGTTGTGGGTCGGATCAGGGCAAGGGCGTACGGCCCGGATCACGAGTGTGGGTCTCGTCCTGCTGCTCTGCTGGTGGCTGTGGTCGCCAAGATTCTTGCTCGATGGCGACCGCTTCCGCATTATGTTCCTCGATGTGTCGCAGGGCGACAGTGCGGTACTCGAGTTGCCGGGCGGTGAGATTATCTTGATCGACGGTGGCGCCAGTTACGAGCGGTTCGACATGGGCCGCGGGGTCGTCGCACCGTATCTCTGGAACCGCGGAATTCGGACCATCGATTATGTCATTGCCACACATCCCCAACTCGACCATGTCGGCGGCCTGGCCTACGTCCTCCGACATTTCACCGTGCGGCATTTCTGGGGAACCGGCGATGCCCGCGAAGAGCCCTTCTATCGGCGTCTTCAGGAGGCGTTGAGCGAACGAGGATTGAGCGAACACATCGCGCGGCGCCGCCACGATGTCGTCTCGCTTGGCAAATGCCGTCTCGAGGTCTTAAATCCGCCGGAGGGCACAGGGTTATCTCCAATGCGGGTAAGCCGGAGACAGGAAGGGCATACATTGAACAACCGGTCGATCGTCACCGAGTTGTTCTGCGGTCCGCATAGGATACTGTTTGCCGCCGATGTGGAAGCGGACGCGCTGATGCGCATGAGTCGGGAGGAACCACCGGTCCAGGCGGATGTCGTGAAAGTCCCGCATCATGGGGCGGCGAGCTCGTTTCAGCGCGAGTGGTTGGAACGGGTGAGCCCTCGCTATGCGGTCATCTCGGTCGGACGGCATAATGCGTATGGACATCCCGCCTCCGCTGTACTGCAGGCCTATGCCGAGCGAGGGGTGTCGACGTATCGAACGGACCAAGATGGCGGAATCTGGGTGACAGGACGGTGCTCGGCTCCGGATTTGCGCATTCAACGGACGAGCGAGCAACAGGCGCAACGCGTGTCCTTCCCCGGCTGTCTGTTGGCCTGCGAGCGATCCAATTGGGAACGCCTGATCAACCGCTGGAAGGAATAGAGCTCGTAAAAGGCCGGTTGTACAATTGAGGGCACGTGCAGACGAAAATAGGCAAGAGATTTAGGGACCCATAGAGTTGACTCGCTAAGTGCTCAATTCTATTCAGCGCAAATCCTGTGCTAGCAGGGCATAGCGTGTGCAATCAGAAGAGGCGGGTCAGCTTCTTCCCGGAGTCCGCCCATGGCCAAGCTCGTACGTATTGTGATTCAACTGCCGATGGATCTGAAAACTCGGCTGGATGGCCTCAAGCAACAAGGCTATACGACCAGCGGGTTTATTCGAGCCATGTTGGAGCGGGAACTGGCAAAAATCGATCAGGAGATTCCCGACCACAAGCCGCTCACCCTTGTCTCACCCGTCAAGCGAGCCAACAGCCGATGACCTCCTTTCTGGTTCCTTAGCGGCGATCACTCGCAATTCCTCTTGCGCCGCCCGCATCAATCTCGCTACAAGTGTTACCCATGGTACCCACCGTTCAATGGTATGAAGGCGCCGTGCGCCTCCTTGATCAGAGTCGCCTTCCGGAGACGGTGGCGTTTCTCGATTGCCGGGACGTGGAGTCGGTGGCCCTCGCCATTCGCGAATTGAAAGTGCGCGGGGCGCCGGCCATCGGGGTGACCGCGGCGATGGGAGTCGCGTTGGGAGCACAATCGATTCCGGCGACGGAGTACGAGCCATTCTCCCAGGCACTCCTGGCGATCTGTGGTCAACTGGCTGCCACCAGACCGACGGCGGTGAACCTGTTTTGGGGGATCGAGCGGATGAAACGGAAACTCTCCTCCTTACGGGGGGAGTCGGTCGCTGCGATCAAGGCTGCCTTGTGGAAAGAGTCGCAGGTCATCCTCGAGGAAGACATCGCATTGTGCAAGGCCATGGGGCGCCATGGAGCGGAACTGATTCAGAAAGGGCAGACGATTCTCACTCACTGCAATGCGGGTGCGTTGGCGACGGCTGGTTATGGTACGGCCCTGGGAGTCATCCGTGCCGCGTGGGAGCAGGGCAAGCAGATTCAGGTAATCGCGGACGAAACCCGCCCCGTCCTGCAAGGGGCTCGACTCACCGCATGGGAGCTCATGCAAGACAAGATCCCCGTGACGCTCATCACCGATAACATGGCGGGGTCTTTGATGCGGCAGGGCAAGATTCATCTCTGTATCGTCGGCGCCGATCGCATCGCAGCCAATGGCGACGTGGCCAACAAGATCGGCACCTATTCAGTGGCCGTGCTCGCGAAGGCACACGGCATTCCGTTTTATGTCGCCGCTCCTTATTCGACAATCGATTTGCAAACGAAATCGGGAGCGGATATTCCGATCGAGCAGCGCAATGCCCAGGAGGTGACGTGCATTCATGGCAGTCATCCTATTGCCCCTTCAGGGGTGAGCGTCTATAACCCGGCGTTTGACGTCACACCCGCGGAGCTGATCTCGGGCATCATCACCGAGCGCGGCGTGTTCACGCCGCAGGAGCTCGCTCAGCGGTTCGCCTCCTAGCCCATCCTCCCTTGAAAGTCCGCCATTCCGCCCCTATAATGCCACGATATTTCTCGCAAATCCGTCTGAGTTGAGGAACAGCAAGCGATGAGTGAACGAACGCTCGCGATCATCAAGCCCGATGCCGTCCGGAAACAGGCCATCGGCGACATCGTCAGCCGGTACGAACAAGCCGGGTTGAAGCCGGTGGCAATGAAGCTGCTGCAGATGGCAAAGCCGGTGGCGGAAGGGTTCTACGCCGTGCACAAGGCCCGACCCTTCTTCGACAGTCTCTGTACCTTCATGTCGTCAGGGCCGTCGGTCGTGCTCGTCTTGCAGGGAGACAACGCCATCAAGAAAAACCGCGAATTGATGGGAGCTACCGATCCAGCCAAGGCCGAAAAGGGCACCATTCGGGCGGCACACGGGACCAACATCGAGTTTAACGCCGTGCATGGATCGGATTCGCCGGAAACGGCCAAATTTGAGATCAGCTTTTTCTTTTCAGGCATTGAAATCTACGACGGGCGATAAGCAAAGGAAGCTGCGGCATGATTCCAGAAGATCTGCGATATCACGAAGAGCATGAGTGGGCGCGCGTGAAAGGCACTCAAGCCACAGTGGGCATCAGTGACTTTGCACAGGACGCCTTGGGCGATATCGTGTTTATTGATTTGCCGAAGGTTGGCACCACCGTGAAAGCAGGCCAACAGATCGGTGAAATCGAATCCACGAAGACCACCTCCACCCTCTACACGCCCGTCAGCGGCACCATCGTCCAGGTCAATGGCGAATTGAAGGACCATCCGGAAGTTGTGAACAGCGATCCTTATGGCCGTGGCTGGATGGTGGTCATTGATCTCTCCAATGCCGGCGAAATCGACAAACTGATGACGGCGGCACAATACGACGCGTTTCTTACCAACCAGAAGAAAGGGTGAGTCAGCATTCCGAGAGGGCATGAGAGCGGTCCCAGCCCACAGGGCCGTGACCTCGGCTGTCGTGCCTGCCATGCCAGGTCAACATCGCGATCTTGGAGGCGTCCCTATTGTCAGCGCGCATGCCGTGGATCTGATCCATGAGGGTGTGCGCAAGGCGATTCATCACTTGGAGAAGAAGGTGGGCTGATGCTGTCTTCCTTGCTCGTCAGGCTGGCCTTGGTGGGCTTGACGATGGCGGTCGTCTGCTGGATCGGCTGGACCGTCCCGGCATCGCGGGACGCTGAGCCTCTCCATGCTTCAAGACCGGTTGACGTCGAACGTCCTCCGCTTGCGTCGCCTTTGTCGACGGAGCCGTCGGATCCCCTGGCCCCGCTTCCTGAGCAGCGGCTGCAGAAGTTCGGACGGCAATCCACGAAGATTTCGCTCGATGTGAATCGCGCGAGCCAACAGGATTTCGAACGGCTGCCCGGCATTGGTCCCATCCTTGCGGGACGCATCGTCGAGTATCGGGAGACTCGAGGCGGTTTCCGAGACATCGAACAGCTGCGTCGCGTGAAGGGTGTCGGGAAAAAGACATTCGAGCGGATTCGGGAATTCGTCGCCGTCGTGCCGACCGTCTCCAGGCCAGCGAGGAAAACCACGTGAGCGAACTTTCGCGCCAGCTCGATCTGATTCTGCGGGGTGCCGTCGAGGTCATTCAGCAGGCCGAGCTCGAATCCAAGCTAACTCGCTCGCTCAAGGACCACCGCCCGTTACGCATCAAGGCCGGCTTTGATCCGACGGCGCCTGACCTGCATCTCGGCCATACGGTGCTCATCCATAAGATGAAGCATTTCCAGGACCTCGGCCATCAAGTCATTTTCCTCATCGGCGATTTTACCGGCATGATCGGCGACCCCACGGGGGTTTCCGAAACGAGGAAGGTCCTCACGAAGGCGCAAGTGCAAGACAACGCCACAACGTACCAGCGGCAGATCTTCAAGATTCTCGATCCGGACAAGACATCGATTGAATTCAACAGCCGATGGATGGCTCCCATGACGGCGGGTGGTCTCATCGAGCTGGCTGCGCACTACCGGGTGGCTCGCATGATGGAGCGGGATGACTTTCACAAGCGCTTCCAGGAGCAAAAACCGATCAGCATCCACGAGTTGCTGTATCCCCTCGTGCAAGGCTACGATTCGGTTGCGTTGAATTCCGATGTGGAGCTGGGGGGGACCGACCAAAAGTTTAACCTCTTGGTGGGGCGGGAACTGCAGCGCGATTACGGTCAGGAGCCACAAGTAGTCATCACGATGCCGTTGTTGGAGGGCACCGACGGCGTCAAGAAAATGAGCAAGAGCATCGGTAACTATGTCGCGCTGGAGGACGTGCCGGGAGACATGTTCGGCAAGATCATGTCCATCAGCGACGACTTGATGCTCCGGTACTTTGAGTTGCTGACGACCGAGGATTTGAGCCGGATCACGGCCGCGCATCCCATGGAAGCCAAACAACGATTGGCGGGTCTGCTGGTCGAGCGCTACCACGGAGCAGAGGCCGCCAAGAATGCCCTCGCGGAGTTTCAGCAGAAGTTTCAAGAACGGGAGTTCCCGGACGTGCCGGATGCGGTCGTGCAGCTGCATGCGACCGATTTGACCGCCGGTGACCGGCATGAGGAGGGGGAGATCAAGCTTCCCGATTTGGTGATGAAGACGAATCTGGTGGCAAGTAAGAGCGAAGCCAGACGGCTCATCATTCAGGGAGGCATCGAGGTCGACGGAGAAAAAGAAACTGACCCGAATACACTGATTCGCTTCAGGC
>DASTQE010000218.1:0-5609 GCA_035761895.1 Nitrospira sp.
AGCCATGGAACAGGGCATCGACGAAGGCTGTCAAACCTTCGACTACGTCCTGCTGCAGCTCTACAAGGAAGGCAAAATCACGCTGGAGCAGGCCCTTATCAATGCGGACAGCGCCAACAACCTGCGCCTGAAAATCAAGCTTGAGGGCCTCAAAGGGGATGACGCGATCAACGCGCTCCTCGATAAAGGCCCTCATGCCACTGGTGAGTCTCCGTTCAAGATTCAAGGCGGCGCACCAGGCAACGTCCGGCCGATCCGCAAGACGTAGTCCCTTCGGCTCCGTCCACTCGCAGGCGGCGCTACTTCTCCTGAATTGCTTCCTCCGTTTGCTGTTCAAGATACGCCGCAATTTTCTCCAACGCCAGCGCACTCAATTTTGCGCCGTACCACGCCGGCATCGTTGCGGCCGGATAGCCGGGCGTGACAAAGATGCCGGGCTCGATGACCGACTCGACGATGTACTCGTGAACGGTCTTCGCCTTGCCCTGATACGCGGGATCGCGCAGCCGTTGCCGGCCGGTGGTCCCGAGCCACAGGGGCGGACCAACGCGACCGTCGGCTCCAGCAATGCCTGGGATGCGATGACAGACAGGACAACCGGCGCGCGTAAAGATCAAAGCGGTCGGTTCTTCGCCGGTGACAAGAGGCACCATTTCAGGCGCGACGACGGGAAGCGGGCGAGGCGTTGCAACGGGAGGTTGGCGGGCGAAGAAATACGCCCACAGCAGCCCTAAGAATATCGCCGCAAGGACCAGGGCATTGACCCGTCGGTCAGACATGGAGAGAACAACCGGAGATGGCGAGCGGGCGTGTGATGCAGATCATCGGCCACTGGGGACCGCGGCAGATGCGCCCCGGCGCTCGTTCACTGTGTGGCGCTCATCGCACAGCGAAAGCCGATCGTGCGGTCTTCGAACTCCGGCTCGGCGGAGATCCTGGCCGTGACCCGTAACGCCAGCGGAAGGTCCGCCCACGAACCGCCCCGCAGCACCCGCTTTTCGCCCTGGGCAGGACCGGTCGGATTCTTCTTTGGGCTGCTCTGATAATAGTCGCGATCATACCAATCCGCCACCCATTCAGCGGCGTTTCCGGCCATATGATTCAGCCCGTAGGGGCTCTTGCCTCCCTCTTTCAACCCGTGGCGCACGCTCATGCCTTCGAGACCGCTCGTCACCGCCGCCAAGGTGACGGCTTCGCTGACCCAGAGGCCGCGGTTGTAATTCGCAATGTCGACGAACGGCTGCATCGACCCCCACGGATACCGGCGCGCGTCTGTCCCTCGCGCAGCCTTCTCCCACTCCGCCTCCGTGGGGAGCCGCTTTCCAGCCCACTTGCAATAGGCGTCGGCATCCGCCCACTTCATGCCGATCGCCGGCCGGTCACCGACCGTCGTCGCTGCCTCGTCATCCCACGTAGGAGGCGATTCATGTTTCCCCGATTCGAGGAATTTTCGATAGAGGGCCAGAGTCACTTCGAACTGATCGATGTAGTACGCGTCCAATTCGACGATATGTTCAGGGCGTTCGTTGGGGAGACCGTCATTGCTGCCCATGGTGAACGGACCGGCGGGAATCAAGATCATCGGCGCGCCGTCCTTGCCTTTTACCGTCTCCACCGACGTCCCCTGCCCGTTCTTGCCCGGAGGCGCCGGCCCGGCTGCGAGCGTCAGCGCACCGAGGGCCATGAGAGCAAGCGACCAAGGAATTCTTCCCCCAGTTCCCATACTTCCTCCCTATCACGGAACGTTTGTGCGGTCTACCGACTCACAGGCGAAGTAAGTCTACCCAGCTTGCAGGGCAAACTCAATCGAACCCTGGGGGGCCAATCCCCCTCCTGCGTATGACACATATCCTGCTTCGTCGGAATGTCTGCACTCGACATCAGTATACTTTTTCAAGGCTGTTCGCGAAAAGGCGACCTGGGGTGATATGGGGAGGACGAATTTACATTCCTCATCGCCAACGTGAAGGGTTCGATGCCGATGCGGCAATGTGGGAGGGGGACAGGGGAAATTGTGACTAATGAATCGCGGCAGACCGTCGGTTAATCGATTCAAGAATCTCGTCGCGAAGCTGCTCGACGGCGGCCTCTTTAGAGATGACCGTGGTCGCGCCGGCAGCGGTCATGGCTTGGCGCGTGTCGTCGTTCGCGTACACCGACAACCCGACGACGACGACGTGCGGATACACGCGTTTGATCAACATGGTGGCTTTGATGCCGTCGAGCCGCGGCATGTTGATGTCCATCACCACCACGGAAGGTTTCAACATTTGGACTGCTTCGAGCGCTTCCTCGCCATTGCAGGCTTCACCGACGACCTCAAAGTTCGGATAGGTCGCCAGAATGGCCCGTAGCGTCTGCCGGACATTCTCGACATCGTCCACTAAGAGCACGCGGATGATATCTGGTCGGCCGGGGACACGATTAACTCGACGCGACGCGTGAGACATTGGATGCCCCCATACTCGTAAGTCCGTTAATCATTGGCAGCAAATATAGACCGACGAATGGCAATTCGCGAGGCCTTCCGTAGTCTTATAGAAACTACCGCCCGCGCCACCTAGGCGGATTCCTAGAGAAGCCGGTTGTGACTTTGGGGCGAGTCTTCCGTTTTTGACCGCGCAATCAGCTTGGCACAATAATGTCATCTACAGCAGGGATCCAGTGCCATTGGTGTCTCGGCATGCTGTGTCCATTAAAGTTGAAAGACCCTATAACCCTGGCTCCTCCTCATGAACTAGGGAGACCCCTAGGCGACGCTTCTCCTCGCCCAATAGCGAATCACGGCAATGTATTTGCTCCTTTCGAGCAGAAAAGCCTGAGGCCCCTCCCCGAGAGCCAGACACATGCACTACCACTACAAAGGGCACACCATCGAATTGATCCCGGGGGCAGAAGGCCTGATGTGGGCCTGTCAGTACGTCATCACGAAATTGAACCAGACGGTAATCGCCGGTTTTCCAGACGGTAACACCTACGAGACGCGAGAGGACGCGGAAGCTGCCGCGCTCGAGAAGGCCAGATGGTTGATCGATGAATCAGCGGTGAGCACAGATCCCTTGGGGAGCGGTCTCGAATTCTAGGTCGTACATAGCACGCGAGAACGCTTGTCCATTTTGGTGACAAGCCATCCCCGCAAGCTGCCCTGGGAAAGATCCGGCTCGCTGTCCCGATTGCCTGAGGGTTCGCTCGCAGCGCAAGGCGCTTCCCCAGTGTTCCTGCGATGGAGAGAGCGTATCGTATGACGAATGTGGCAAGGTGCCCCGCAGATACCTGAGTTCATGCGCCGATCTCGCTCATATCCACGTTGAGTTCATCATATCGTTGAGTTCATCATGCCCATCGGACCTGATGTGCTGGTGTTTATTTCTGCCACAAAAGCGTTGTTGCAATCGCTCCGGCAACAGCCGTTGAACGAAGAAGAACGCACGGAACTCGAGCGCTGCCTTCGAGAACTCACCTCTCTGCTCCCAACAGACCGTCAACGTCACGCCGCATGAGGGGGGGCGTCCATGCATGAACCGACGCTTCATGCATGAAACGCCATCTCACATTTCAAATCTCACCTTGCACATCAGATCTCAAATTGCACATTAGCTGCCGAGGCCACAGCAGAAGCATAGAGTTGAGGATACACACTATTTGTCGATCAGCATCGGCCGCCTACATACGTGTAGGCAGGAAGGGAAAAAGAAGATGAAAGGGTGTCGCAAGAAGTGTGTGCGCCCGGTAAATGTCTTCACGGCAAATGCCGTTTCAAACGACGTCAGGCAGCAGTCATCGGCCTTGGTGCCTTTTCGGGATACCACCTCCGGCCGCAGTTAAAGCACACATACTGAAGGATGACGACGCCCGTTTGCAGGTCCACCGCCGTTTCGGCTCGAAGACTACCCTGGCATCTCTGACACCGTTGTACGTTGGTTGTTCGCTCGGAACGCATAAGTACACTCTCTGCTGAATGTTGACCCCACCACACCAGGAAAAGTTCCTGATGCCATGGTCATCTTCCCTAATCCCTCGGCTTTTTGATTCCGAGCTTATAGTGGGTATTGAGAAAGGTATCCACAAGGGTCCCCCCTAGTCGACTTAGGTTGTTCTCCCCATATCCTATTATAAGTTGGTCAGAAGCTGTGAGACACACATGCTCGAACGCCTGCTCGGCACCTTTCCTGACGTCATTCAATTGCTGCGCGATGACCACAAGCTGGTGCGTTCCTTGTTCACGCAATACACCAAGGCGAGCAAAGGAGAAAAGCCTCAGATTGCGCACCGGATCATTCGCGAACTTACCATCCATGCGGCCATTGAAGAGCGGGTCATTTATCCGGCCTTTCGTGTAGCCTTTAAGGATCCTCACAGGATTTACGAAGCTGTCGAGGAACATCGACTCGTACAGGTCTTGCTCGACAAATTGAATCGGTTCCGACCGGGACCGGGCTCGGCGACGTTTGATGCGCGGTTTAACGTGCTCAGAGAACTGGTCAAGCAACATGTCGACGAAGAGGAGAGCCGCGTCTTTCCGAAAGCCGAGGCCCACAAGCTCGATTGGAAAAGTTTGCTTGAAAAGGCACAAAAGATAAAAAGGCAACCGCCGGAAAGGTGGCTGAAAAAGACGCGTTCCAAATCTCCTCATGTCCGGGCCGCCTGACGGCGGCCGTCAACTAGGCCAGCGAACTCACGAGGTACGATATGAAACGATGTGCGGTCCCGTTATGCACCTGCCAAATTTCAGAAGGGAAAGAGTTTTGCAGTGATGAATGCCGAAATAGTCTCCCTTCGGGTCTCTGCCATTGTCCGCATAAAGAGTGCCGTGGACATACATCGACGTCACCCGGGGGCGAGCCGCAGAAACGTTAGGAGTCTAAACACCTCAAGAGGACCGGGATCAGGAATTGTCCCGCCAGGAAAGTGAGGAGGCTTCAGTTTTGATGAGAGCGAGATGGGCTTTGAAGCAAGGAATTAGGCCCGTGGCGGGGGGCAGTCTTTGTGAGGTTGTCGGGCCTTGCAGAGCTGGTATCTGCCGTTTTCCGCCCAATAGCGTAACGATTCATAGACGTCGGCCCATGAGTTAAACGACTCACCACTCAGCCTTTTTTTCCGACTCGGCGGTCGACCACCGCCCTCAGCACATCTCCGGTTTGTGAATCGGTCACTTTAGCCTCAATCACGGCTTCTCCCTTGAACGCCGGTTTTCCCGTTGCCACGTTCTTGAGCATCGATCCTGCCGCCAGCACATTCATTGGGGCGGGGATCGTCGACACCACATCCAACATCGGCCACGACTCTTCGAGATGAGTGATTGCCACCTGCGCCCGCAAGGTATCGGGACCGGGCTTATCGACCATCTGGTAGTCCTTGGAAACTTCCTGGTAAATCAGCGCATAAAAGGTATCGGCCATGAACTGCGCTTGATCTTGGGAGATGCCGTCCATTTTCGACTGCAGGCCTCGGAAGACGAGGACAGGATCAAGCATAAACTTCTTGTAGGTATTGGGCGGTATTGACCCGACACGGGGATTCTTATAGATGAGCAACGATTCCCCAGCATTCTCATCGCCCTCGGTCATCTTGGGGTAGAGATCCTTGAGAAAGCCCAACCGCTCGACAGT
>DASTQE010000219.1:0-2612 GCA_035761895.1 Nitrospira sp.
GCCGACCGCATCGTCACCTTCTATGCAAAGCATTTGGGAAAAATCCGCGCGGTGGCACGAGGCGCCAGGCGTCCCAAGAGCCGGATGGGTGCGGCGCTCGAGCCCTTGACGCTGTGCGACTTGAATCTCTTCGAGAAATCCGGGGATACCCTGTATCGAGTGTCCCAAGTGGATCTCATCGAGCCGTTTGTCAGATTCCGAGAAGATTTGACGATGATGGCGGCGGCCGCTCGAATGGCCAATGTCGTCGGCGCGGTGACGCCGGACGGGGATCCCGACCCCCATCTGTTCGACACCTTGGAGCAGGGGCTTCGCTCGTTGGTCACCAGCGACGATCCACCGTTTATGGCCTTGCTGTTTCAGATTCGACTGCTCGGCTTGACCGGATTTCGTCCACAGACCGACCATTGCGCGGCGTGCGGCAAGACCAGAGTGATTCAAGAGCCGCAATTTTCTCCTGCATCCGGCGGGCTCGTCTGCATGAGCTGCGCCGCACGCCAGCGGGTCCCCTGCCTGCCCTTATCGCGCGGCAGCCTCGCGTTTCTTCAGCAAGCGTTGCGCCTGGCGCCGGCGATGGTGACACGCCTGAAGGCCGCAGGTCAGGTCCGATGTGAAGTCGAGGATGCCATAGAGAGCTATGTGACCGTGGTGGCCGGAAGACGCCTTCCTCCGGTAGACTTTCTGGCGGCGCCGATATGATCCTTGGTGAGAGAACCCAGTGAACATGGCTGACACTCAGCTCGAACCAAAAGATTTGTCCTGGCTGGACAAAGGCGTGCTCGGCATCGAGTGGAGCGACGGGCACCACGGTGTGTACCCCGTTCGGCACCTTCGATTGCATTGCCCCTGTGCAGCTTGCGTGGACGAATGGACCGGCGTGCGGAGACTGAAGAGCGATGATGTACCCCTGTTGATCATGCTGCAGGACATCGAGTCCGTCGGCCGGTACGCATTGCAATTCAAATGGAGCGACGGCCATGACACCGGCATCTATTCGTATAAACTCCTGCGCGACCTGTGTCAGTGTGATCTCTGTCAGCCCGTGAAGCCGGCAGAGCCCAAGAGCCGGAGGCTCTTGTGAGGCACCGCTCTGTGCTCCTGGCAGCCGCACTGATGGCGACCGCCGCTCTGTACACACTGACCGGGTGTCTGGGCATGCCGCTCGCCGAGCAGGAGCGGAAGATCAGGAACAATGAGCTTCCGCTACGAAAACTTGAACCCCGGGCGTTCGTCCGGGCTTGGGGAACGCCGGCCTATCAGCATATGGAGTTCATGCCGTTTTTTGGGTTGAAGGACGGATCGATGGTGCCCCGTTCCCGGCTGGAAGTCGGGACAGCGCCACCGGGCTGGGAAGCGACCGTTGATGCAGGCGAAGCCTTGTTCCTGGCGTATCCCGACCGGGGATGGCTCGTGGTGTTTATGGATGAGACCTTTGTCTATCGGGAAGAACTTTCAGCCGAGAAGCTACATGAAATCGGCCGCGCGTGGGCGCATGAAGATAAGTTTCGTACGAAAATCGAGCTCGAACCAAGACCCTGACCCGCCGTTCAGGCCTGAGGTGAAGCAATCTCGCCGGCTCAATCTCCTGGTCGCCTCTTCTGAAGCGATTCCCTACGCCAAGACGGGAGGCCTTGCAGACGTGGCCGGGGCGCTGCCCCGAGAGTTTGCCAAGCTCGGGCACGACGTGATTCTTCTTCTGCCTCGCTATCGTGAAGTAGGCCGATCGGGACGGACGTTCCGCCCGCTCGTCACTCTTCCGATCCACACGCCGCAAGGTGTGGTGTCTGCCGTGATCGAGGAAGACCGCGTTCCGGTGGATGGACATCTGGACGGTGTTCGGGTGTGGACCATCGCGAACGACGCCTATTTCGATCGCCCTGGACTGTATGGGGAAAACGGGCGTGATTATATCGACAACCTAGATCGGTTTGTCTTTTTTTGCCGGGCGATCATTGAGACGATGGTCTATCTTCAACGAGAACGCCAATGGCGGACTGACCTTTTGCACTTTCACGATTGGCAAACAAGCCTCTGCGCTGTGTACCTCAAGAGCGTCGATGAGGCGAAGTTTCCTGTCAACAGTGTGAAGACCGTCCTGACCCTCCACAACATCGGCTATCAGGGCTTGTTTCCAGGAGACGAATTCACAAAAATAGGGCTCGCTCCTTCCTGGTTTTCCCCCGATGGTCTGGAATTTTATGGTTCCGTCAATCTGCTCAAAGGCGGGATTGTCTGGAGTGATTATCTGACGACAGTGAGCCCGACCTATGCGAAGGAAATTCTCACGCCCAAGGGAGGCATGGGGCTCGATGGTGTCTTGCGCAACCGGCAAACGCAATTCAAAGGAATCTTAAACGGCATCGACGTCGATCTGTGGAATCCCGGTACCGAGCCCTATTTGCCCGCCTTATACACGGCGAGCAATCGGAAGAATAAGGCCGTCTGCAAGCGGGCGTTGCGTCGGGAATTCCAATTGCCGGATCAGGAAGGGCCGTTGCTCTCCGTCATTGGCCGGATGGTACCGCAAAAGGGGTTTGACTTGATCGAACAGGCGATTCCGAAATTAATGACACTTGCCCTGCAATTGGTCATTCTGGGCACCGGCGAGCCGG
>DASTQE010000220.1:0-7576 GCA_035761895.1 Nitrospira sp.
ACTATTTTGCGGAGCCAAGCCGGGATAGGGCCCTGCAGTTTATCCATCGCTTGAGCAGGAAGGCGCTCGTCCACCATCCCACACCATTTTTTTGCGGAGCCAAGCAGCGGCGGGGCCGTGCGGTTTCACCACTCGCAGAAGCAGTGGTTGCACGTCCAGCCGCTTCTCCTTCCGCGAGCACAAGGACTGACCAGGCTGATCCATCCACCCATTCTTTAGTCGGAGGATCCGCCGATGAAGTGCAATGCCCGGTCGCCCGTCAGGTTTTGCGGCTGCACAATGTAATGGCCGGTCATGGACGGACTCCAGATCGCCTTTGCGACGTCAGTGTTTCCTCCCGTCATCACCCAGGCCAGGCTCCCGATCACCCCTCCACTGACCGCGTAGACGACCTTCGCCGCTCCATAGGGCACGGTTGCTAACCAGCTGGCCGCCTGCAGTCCCGCGCCGCTAGCGCTGCTTCCAGACTCGTCTGCCGCGTTGGCGATACTTCCTCCTAATACGACGAGCAATGCAACGACGGTAGCAATTCTCAAACTCCGCATACGCAAATGGCTCTTGACTCTCATGTTGCTTCTCCTCCATGGAGGTGCGTAGCGACGAACGGCCGCATTATAACCCAATGGAATTGCGTGGCAAGTATTTGCCAGGCGAGAGATTACACCTAATGGCCCGCTGCACTCGCCGCGCCTCGAGGAGGTCACGGAAACGGACCGTCTTACACGATGAGTTCGCAGGGTTGGAGGAACGCCTTGAAAGGGACCGGGTGCCCCATACGCTCCTCCACCAGCCTGGCTTGCAATTGCCTCACGGCTTGGATGAGTCCGGTCATCCGATCATCGTCCAGCGCCACAAGCAGCAGCTTGTTCCGGTCGTGCTTGGTGTGCGTCACCGACACCGCACCCGTTTCCCCGCTGCCGCCCACTCCATGGACGACGGTGTAGCCACTAATTCCCAGAGTGTTGAATACGACCAGCAGCTCATCCTCGAATTGCTCCCTACACACGATGGTGAGCATTTTCATAATGGGTCTCCTCGGCTACGTTTGTTCGCGGAGGAGGATACATCCCCGTCAGTATTTTTGAAATAGGCGTCCTAGCCAGGCCGCCCGTTTCTGCCGCCAAGATATGGCGGCTGTTCGATTGTTTCGACCCGCCCGACCCACCGATTGGCAATCGATGGTCCGCCACACCTCCTTTTCCGAAAGAGGCGGCTTGTTCGAGGACGGAAAAGTTTGGAGAATCACCTGACCTGTGGTACGGATGAAGCAAGGTATCAGGGTTCAGATGATCCGATAAGATCGATGAGATCATTGTTATCACTTCTTAGTGCTCTGCTCATCCTGATGGTGTTATATCCCGGCACTAGTTACGACCAATCGTTTACGTTCCAGACTGATGACCAATGGCCAGCATGGCAACAAGGATATGCTGGGATCCGTGTCGCCGTCGGAAAGGACGAGACACGAGCTGAACCCTCCAAGGAGGCTGTGCAAGAAAGTGATTCCCGACCGGCACGCGAGATTAAACAATTCACAGAGCCAACGATTCTCTTGAGAGGCACGGCAGAGGACATTGGACTCGACAGTCGCACACTCGCGGGTTCCCTTGAAAAGAAGTTTCTGCAAGAATTTTCATTTCTCCAAAGCGATTTTGCATTCGGGAAGACATACGAGACGTGGGAGATCGGGCTGTTCGAGTGTGAAGCGTGGACTGTGGGCAGCAGCTATCCGATCGCATTTCACGTTCAATGCACAGGTGGGTCCATGGATGAGCCGCGCCATTGGCGCTATGCCACTCTCGGTTACGGACCAAAGGAAAAAATCGTTGAGATCGTTCGCAAAGCCTTTGATTCCATCGTCACAGAATATGCCGCCTTCGTTCGCAAAGGAAGATAGAAGGTGGATGGGCGCCTCGTGCTCAGCGATGGGTCAAACAGCAGACCTCTCTCGCGCTTTCGGGTCCTGTCGTCGACCAGCCCAACTGGCCCGGCCGCCTCACCACCTCGGCGGCGCGCACAAACGTGGCGCTCTTTATTCATCGCGCCGTGCGCCCTCTTACCCCGCCCGGTGTAGGGAAAGGGGGCGTGTGCTATTGATATCCTTTGCTCGCCGAACGCGCACAACCAGAAACGGGGTAAAGCCTGGCTGGGTAACCGCTGCTTCAACGAGGGGTGAAACCGCAGAACCCTGCCACTGCTTGGCTCCGCAAACTTGGTCCGTCCGAGACATTGTCTGAACGGACCTTCGAACACTGCGTCTCGCCATCGCCAGAGCGACCGCAGCGACAGGGGTTCTGCACCCCTCGCAAGGCGCAGGCGGCTTCCCGAGCCACGCTTAAGGAGGAGGGACAACGAGCAAACTTGGAAGGAACATTATAAGCACCAGTACTCGTCCAAGCGCGCAGTGAGAGGCCAATCAGCCTCCATCCTTAGAGAGAACGAGCGAGCTTGGATGGAGTAGTTTAGGCGGTGGTCCCCTGGGATACGGCGCGTTCCCGGGAGATCGATTGCGAAGCAATCGGTGGGTCGGGCGGGTGAAAAAGCTCGGCCGGTGGTGGGTGGGTGAGAAACGTTCGCGCACGTTTGGACTGATCCAGGCTGCTCCTGCCAAGGAGAAACGAGCAAGCTTGGGGGACCCATTCAGGCGGTGCTCGGTTGGGAAAAGGGCCGCGTCTCGGCCCGGCCCGCATCGGGCGGGTGAAACGTTCGCGCAGTAGGAGATCAATCAGCCCAGTCCCCAAAGAGAGAACAAGCGAAGTAGGAAGGATCAGTTTTTATGCGGTGCTTCTGCTGCGGGCGCTTGGTACAAGCCGCGTCCCGGCGCGGCAGGGTGGGCGGGTGAGAAGGCGCCCAGGGCGACGCCACCCGAAAACACGACAGGGTCGGACTCATCGCAAATCGCAGGAGGCGCCCCGTCCACCTTCGTTAAGAAGGATAAAACAAGCTAGCTTGGAGGGAGCATTAATAAGTGCTCGTCCAACCGTGCACCTTGGACTGATCCAGGCTGCTTCGTATGAGACGAACGATCTAGCTTGGAAGAATCGTTTGAAAGGCGGGGCTCACTGCGGAAATTCTACGGCGATGTCGTGATGCGGTCGATGGCGTCTGCATAGATCACGGGAATCCCCTGGGGGTCTTTCTCATCCGCTACCACGACCCCTCGGATGCGGAGATGTTCGTTCTCGCGAACCGGCTGCGTCGCATTCGGTTGGCAGGTGCCGGCGGTGCCGATGCCAATGATGCCCGACTCGTCCTCCAGCCTAAAGGATTGTGTGTCGTAAACAGGGCTGCCGCCACAGCGATGCGCACCCCGATGGACCGGCAGGTTGGTGATGGCTTTCGCCGTCCCCTCGATCGTCACCACTTTGGCCTGATGGTCGGCAGGGCGGTCGAGAATTGTTTTGATCGGCAGGCGATCGCCGCCCAAAGCTGCCGGGATCACTGCTAGAGCAACACAAAGACTCCAGATGTTGTGAAAGACAGTCCGCTTCGCATCCATCCTAATGCTTTTCTGCCTAAGGCTCTTTTGGGCGCTCAGCTCTACAAAGTCATTAAGCAACGGCGCCCTCCACTGCTTTGGTTTCTACAGGTTTAGCCTCCAGGCTTTTTCTCCGATTCTCGGCGATCGTCCGGTCTATGATCGCTCCGCAATTGAAGCATTTCCACGCATAGAAGATTAAGAAGAAATCTGAGAAGCGTTCCAACTCCATAAACCCTTTGCACTTCGGACACTCCATCGTTCCCTCCTGGTTGGCGGCGCAAAGCTGCTGTTCGACAGAGCAATTTTTGCTCCTTTGAGTAAATTCAGCTTTTTCAACAAGTTAACCGGGAAGGTCGTCAGCGGAGAACTACGTATACGTACAACCCCGTACAATCTTGTGCACTAAACAACACTCTTGTCGGCTTAAAGGGCGTGGAGAGAGGAATTCAGCGGATTTTAGGGGAAATCGCGAGTAGAGACCATGACTTCTCCAGGGCTCTCCTGGACAGCAGCAGGTGAGGTTTGGCCGGTCGTCACCATTGCCGATTGGTCCAATTGTTTTCGAGCTCTCGCTGCTTGAGTTCAATATATAGACGCTCGAGTTCCCGGCCTTGCGGTGTGCTATCAAGAACAGCGGCGAGCGATTCTGAACTGAGGTTGCTCGAAGTGAGTGCTGCCGCAACCTTCTGGGCTTGTTCAGGGGAAGACGTCTCGATCACTGCTAGCTCTCCTTCACCGGATCGCACAAAGGCGATGGTGGCGGGCTGATGCTCTTCGACGAACCTTCTCAGTCGCTGCTCAAGCGGTAAGGGCAGCGGCTTGGCATGAGGGATATAGATCTTAGAACCCACCATAGAAAAGCCGTCAATCGAGGGGTTTC
Source organism: Nitrospira sp. (assembly GCA_035761895.1). Taxonomy (GTDB): domain Bacteria; phylum Nitrospirota; class Nitrospiria; order Nitrospirales; family Nitrospiraceae; genus Nitrospira_C. The sequence continues at coordinate 4,362 of DASTQE010000220.1, forward strand.
ACGTCGTTGAGCAGATCGAGCGCGCTGAACTCGATCAGGTCGATCTCCTCTCGCATCAGTGTGCCGCCGCCTGCGAAGCGCTGGTGAAGGGCCTCACACGCACGGATGAAATCCGTCGTTTCCTGAGACAACGAAACCAGCCGGCCTTTTCTCACCTTATCGGTCGAGCACAGGATCGATTCGATGCGTGACCACGCCCCGATTGACGAGTCGTGAACCCGCGTTCGTCCGCGGCGATGGGAATTCTTTGATGACATGTGCTTCTCCGTACAAACGTCTGACGTTCACAGGCGGTAGCTCTCAACCACGCCCTCATCTCGCAGCCCATGCCAATCCTCCAGACAGACTGCTCACGAAACCATACCACCCGCCATGGGCATTTGTCGCACCGGAAGGACCATTCTAATTTGGCGTAACAGTTGACCAGCCATTGGGCTCTGTTAGACTTTTCCCACACCATGTATCAGGCGCTGATTGCAGCATGCCTACTCTTGGCTGTCACCGACCCCGCCCTCGGGAGCCAGCGACACGACATCTTCCGGCACGCCAAGGCTGCAACCGTCCTCATCGTCGGGACCGACGAGGCCACTCACAGCCTCTCCCTGGGAAGCGGGTTCTTCGTGGATGCCAGCGGCTTACTGGTCACGAATGCCCACGTAATCGAAGGGAGTTCCCGTCTGTACGTGTATGTCCTCGATCGAGAGATCTATGTTGCCCCGGAAGTCGTGGCCGTAGACGCCGATGCGGATCTGGCCGTCCTCCGCATCCCACACCCCTCGGCCGATCCGCTCACACTCGCAGCGGACCCGACACCCGAAGGGACTGAAGTCATCGCCGTTGGCTACCCCCGGATCACGGATATCCTCAACATGGGCTTCACGCTGCATGCCACGAGCATCCCGGCGATGGTCAGCGGCCTCGTGCAGGGACAGTCGAGAACCAACCGACGAGCCATAGACTTCCTTCAAACCACGGGACTTCTCAATTTCGGAAACAGCGGGGGTCCGCTGGTGCGGAGCGACTCAGGCGAGGTGGCGGCCATGGTGGTCACGACCGTCCCCTATCTGGAGCGGGCGAGGGATGCGCAGGGCGTCGCGATCGGAAACGTGATGATGAAATCAGGCATCAGTTATTCGATCCCCGCTTCGGTTATCCGGCAATGGCTGGCCGCGAATCACCTGTCGCCGTCGCCGCCAGACCCGGCCCAAATGCCACCTGCCCCCGCGGCTGATTCCAAAGCCGACCCTGCGTTCGCGACCGGGTATCTGTTGCAAACCATGGCGAGCGTGCTGCATGGGGACGCCGATCTCTTGAAGCTGGCCATCCGCCACTATGATGTGGCTGCTCAACTGCGGCCGGAGGCTCCGTGGATCCTCCGGAACCTCGGCCTGGCATATGCTTCGCTCGAGCAATGGGATCAGGCCGTACAAGCCTACGACAAGGCGCTGGCCCTGGCCCCGGATGACCAGGAACTCCTCGCCCATGCGGCCAGCGCCAGGCAGAAATCGGATCGAATTGACGAAGCTGCGACGTTGTCGCAAGCAGCTCTCGATACGCCCCGCCTCAAGTCCGCAATCGCTGATATGGGCGGAAGACTCAACGCTGATTCTGCAAAGTAAATGGGAAGGGATTGAGCCAGTTCGCAGACCGGCTCAATCCATGTAGCGGTTTATTTCGACATTCCAGAAGCTGCACCGGCAGGTTTAATGGATAACGCGTGGCCCTTTTCCGACGCCTGGGCCTCGATCTTATCTCCGGCCTTTAGCGCGCCTTCCACCTTAGAGGTCTTATCGACATGCAAGCGGACTTCTTTGCCTGACGCATCCTTCACCACATAAAACTCTCCGTCAATCTTCAGCAGGTCGCCTTTGATCGCGTGAGCGCCAGGTGCCGCCGTCTCCCCGGACGCTGCCATCGGCTCAGCCCCGTACGCGAGGGATGTCATCCCGATACCGACGATCGCTGCAAAGCCGAGCAAACCGAAAAGCTTCTTCATGGGAGCACCTCCTTGAGGCTGATTGTATAGGGACATGTAGTGCATCTACTGTAGGCGCTCTCCCGGACATGAGCAACACGTATTTCATCGTCTCAGACTTTATTTTGAGCACTCGAGTATGAGCTATTTTGACCAGAAACCCTCTCGCCGCACGCAGAGAATCAATTTTGGTGAACGCATCCCATCACACGCCCTTGAGAGGTATCGTATGGCACCTCCTGACCATCGCGTCGTGCAATCGCATGAGACGCCGACCACAGCGAACCACGCCTGGACCCGGCACTGTCCGGCGTGCAGAAAGTGGCTGCAAAAATCCTTGCCGCAGGATTCTTGGATCTGCACCTGCGGCTGGCGATGTCCGTGAGCATTTTGTACTGGTTCAGCGGATCTGACGGATTGCAGGTGTCGAATTGATCCTGGCCGCTAGTAGCCGCGGCCGGTGCTGCCGCCCCGGCCCATCCGATCCAAGGGAAGCGCTTCATAGCGCTGCTTCAGATCCGGATGTTCGTTCAGAAAGTTCTTTACCGCCGCCTCGTCGGCAAAGACGTCTTTGCTGCGGGCGCGGTATTCCTCCACAGTCAGCCCGTACTTGTCCAGCACGGTGCCCAGCTTCGCATTGATGTCCTTGCCCATTTCGCGCATCTTCTCATCCGACGGACGCTGTCCCTGGCCGAATGTTTCTCCGCCCTTGAAATAGTTCGTCATCATCTCGCCGATATCGATCCTGGCCCTCACATACTTCTCAACTTCAGCAGGCTCGGCGGCAATACCGATTCCAGAAAACAGGATGGAGCTGAGAACAAATCCAGTGATGGCACAAATCAGATTCATCGTCTTGATCTCCTCATAAAAAGTGAATAACCGGGGTCCTCGAGCAACGCGACGCCTGCCCACTTTCTCATTCTCAGCGCCACTCAAAGGCTTGTCAATGCGCGACTGCCAGTCATGCACAACGAATCCGAAACGGCGTCCATCCAAACCTGCTCGTTCTCCCTTCCCATTGAGGTGGATGGGTCGGCTCCTGCCATTTGCGATGGATGAGGGTCTTATCCCAGCGGTCGCCTTTCTCATCCACCCCCCGCGCCGCGCCGGGACGCGGCCTATGCCCAAGCTCACCCGCCCAACCCTGGGCGCGCCAAGACGCGCCCTTTTCCCAGGCGGCGATGGCGAGCCTCTAATGATCCTTCCAAGCTCGCTCGTTCTTCTCTCGGGCGATGGC
>DASTQE010000221.1:0-21248 GCA_035761895.1 Nitrospira sp.
GCATCCGCACTCGAGCGCGACGATGTCATCGCCCCCTTCCACCGTGATATGGGAGCCTTCCTCATCCGGGGCATCACGCCGGGCGAAGTCCTTGCGCAGTACTTGGGTAAGCGGACCGGCCCGACCAAAGGCAAAGACGGCACTGTGCACATGGGCGACCTCAAACGCGGGATCATCGGCTTTGTCAGTCATCTGGCCGATAATTTGCCGGTTGCGGCCGGCGCGGCGTTGGCCTTCAAGATCAGAGGAGAAGCGCGCATCGTATTTGCAGGAACGGGCGACGGTGGAACCAGCCGGGGAGATTTCCACGAGGCCATGAACTTTGCGGCGGTGCGAAAGCTTCCCGTGGTGTTTTTTTGCAACAACAATCAGTATGCCTACTCCACGCCGCTCCGCTATCAAATGGCGATTTCCGATGTCGTTGAGCGGGCCAAGGCGTACGGAATGCCGGGAGAGATCGTGGATGGGAACGATGTGGCAGCCGTGTATGACGCGACAAAACGGGCGATTCAGCAAGCCCGTGCCGGTGGCGGACCGACCTTCCTCGAGTTCAAAACCATGCGCATGCACGGCCACTCCGAACATGACCCGGCCAAGTACGTTCCCCGTGAGTTGCTGGAAGAATGGAAGAAAAAAGACCCGATCCTCACTGCAGAGCGCCTGCTGATGGAACTGGGTTATGGAGATGACACCTACTTCCATGAGGTCGGCGAGCGGGCGAAGAAAGAAGTGGAAGCCGGCCTCGAATTTGCCGAGAAGAGTCCGCTCCCCGAAGGCCCAGAGGCCTTGGAAGGGGTGTTTGCCACGGAAGCCAATGGTTGTCATCACGCCGTCGATGCAAGGAGCGTCGCATGACTATTACAACCGCGCAGGCAACGGGAGAGGTCACGTACCTGGAGGCCATCTCGCAAGCGCTGGATGAGGAGATGACGCGAGATGAGCGAGTGTTCCTTATGGGTGAAGATATCGGCCCATACGGAGGCGCATTCAGAATCACCGAAGGGTTTCTCGACAAATACGGTGAATGGAGAGTCCTGGATACTCCGCTGGCAGAGTCCGGTTTTGTCGGGGCGGCGATCGGCGCCGCCATGATGGGTATGCGGCCCGTCGTGGAGATGCAATTTGCGGACTTCATTTCTTGCGCGTTCGACCAAATCACCGAGGTAGCAGGCAAGAATCACTACCGCTGGGGGGCCGCAGTGCCGATGGTCATCCGCGCGCCGTTTGGCGGAGGCGTACATGGGGGACCGTTCCATTCTGAATGCCCGGAAGGCTGGTTCTTTCACTCGCCAGGGCTCAAGCTCGTCGCGCCCTCCACGCCGTATGACGCGAAGGGTTTGCTCAAGGCGGCGATACGTGACCCAAACCCGGTCATTTACTTCGAGCATAAATTTCTCTACCGGCGAATCAAGGCAACGCTCCCCAAGGACGATTTCATCGTCCCGATCGGCAAAGCCGACGTGAAGCGACCGGGCAACGATATTTCGGTCATCACGTACGGCGCCATGGTGCATTTGGCGCTAGAAGCGGCAGAGATGCTGGGCAAGGAAGGCATTGATCTGGAAGTCGTGGATTTGCGCACCCTGATACCGCTCGATAAAGAGGCGATCTACTCGTCGGTGCGCAAGACGAGCAAGGCGATCGTCCTGCACGAGGACAATAAGACGGGTGGTATCGGCGCTGAAGTCGCCGCACTCTTGGCGGAAGAATGTTTCGATAGTTTGGATGGCCCCATTCTACGCATCGCCGCGCCCGATACGCCGGTTCCCTTCAGCACGCCTTTGGAGGAGTTTTTCCTTCCAAAGACGGCTGACATTGTGACGGCGGCTCGCACCTTGGCAGCCTACTGATGCATATCGGAGGGGGATCGTGGCGACCGACATCATCATGCCCCAGCTCGGTGAAAGCATCGCCGAAGGAACCGTTGTGAAGTGGCTCGTTCCCCTCGGCGGGACGATTGAAAAAGACCAATCCTTACTGGAAGTCGAAACAGAAAAGGTGGATTTGGAGGTGCCTTCACCTGCCACCGGCGTATTGAATGAAATCCTTGTGAACGCGGGGGAAACAGTGGCCGTGGGGACGCTATTGGCACGCATCGACAGTGCAGCCCCGTCGGAAGTGATCACGCGCGTCGGAGGTGTCGTGGTACGCCCCGCAGAACCGGGCCCCGCAGGCGAGGAACATCATTCTCCCGCGGTCAGGCAGTTGGCGAGGGAACATGGAGTGGATCTGACACAGGTAAAAGGCACGGGAGCCGGCGGTCGGGTGACCAAAAAAGATGTGCTCGAATTCGTGGCGCGGAACGCACCTGCCGGGAAGGCCCCCACCATGAACGGGGAGCCATCCATGGGGGAAGAGACGCTTCCCTTCACGCAAATGCGCAAGACTATCGCCGACCGGATGGTCAAAAGCCGGCAGACCTCTGCGCACGTCAGCACGTTCTTTGAAGCCGACTTTTCCAGCATCACGACGTTCCGGGCGGGTCGAAATCTGACTTATCTTCCTTTTGTCGTCCGCGCCGTCACTCGTGCCATTCGAGATGTTCCGATTGTGAGTTCGACGTGGGGAGATCAGGGCATCGTGATCAAGAAGGATCTTCATATCGGGATCGCCACTGCGCTGGAAGACGGGCTGCTGGTGCCGGTGGTACGGCACGCTGACCGGAAGGGACTTACGCAGTTGGCAAAAGAAATCGCCGACTTGGCCGAGCGTGCGAGGTCCAAGAAGCTCAGCCCCGATGAGGTGCAAGGCGGAACCTTCACGATTACGAACCACGGTAGCTTCGGCAGCTTGTTCAGCAGTCCGATTATTCATCAACCGCAAATCGCGATCCTCGGCGTGGGCGCTATTCAGAAGCGGCCCGTCGTGATCAACGACGGCATTGCGATCAGACCGATGGGGTATCTGAGCCTCTCGTTCGACCATCGGGTGATCGACGGCGCTACAGCGGATCTGTTCATGTCAAAGGTGAAACACTATCTTGAACAGAGTCATTGGGAGCAAATTTTGTGAATCGCTCACAGCGTGCCGTCATCGTCAGCGCTGTACGAACGCCGATGGGGAGTTTCAACGGCGTGTTGGGTGCCGTGCCGGCGACCAAGTTGGGTAGCGTTGCGATTGCCGGAGCATTACAGCGGGTTCGCCTGTCTCCCGAGAGTGTAGATGCCGTGTATATGGGCTGCGTGCTCACCGCCGGCCTCGGTCAGGCTCCGGCAAGACAAGCATCAATTGGGGCAGGAATCCCCCAATCGATCGGCGCCGTGACCGTAAACAAGGTCTGCGGGTCGAGCATCCAGACAGTTATCATGGCGGCCCAAACGATTGCGCTCGAGGAGGCGAAGATCGTCGTGGCAGGAGGAATGGAGAACATGACACGGGCTCCCTATCTCCTCGAGGGCGCGCGTCAGGGCTACAAGCTGGGTCATAAAGAGCTGGTGGATAGCCTCATCAAAGACGGTCTCTGGGACGTCTATAACCAGTTCCATATGGGCGACGGCGGCGAGTTGTGCGCAAGCAAGTACCAATTGACACGCTCTGAGGTTGATGATTTTGCCCTGGAAAGTTATCGGCGCGCCCGTGAAGCCATGGCGACGGGCGCCTTCAAGCAGGAGATCGTGGCGGTCGAAGTGCCGCAGCGCAAGGGCCCGGCCATGATGGTCTCGGATGATGAAGAGCCAAACCGGGTCGATCTCCGCAAGATGCGCGACCTGAAGCCGGCCTTTCAGAAGAACGGGGTCCTGACCGTGGGCAATTCGCCTTCCTGTAACGATGGAGCCGCGGCGCTGATTGTGATGGCAGAAGGCGAGGCGGCGCGTCTCGGACTCACCCCAATGGCTCGCATCGTCGGGTATGCCGGAGCCGCACTAGCTCCCGAGTGGTTTACGATCGCCCCCATTGAGGCGATTAAGCTCGTGCTCAAGAAGACAGGTCTCACGATCGGAGACATCGATCTGTTTGAAATCAACGAAGCGTTTTCTGCAGTGTCCCTCGCCATCAACCGTGAACTGGGACTTGACGACAAAACGGTCAATGTGAACGGAGGGGCCGTGGCGCTCGGGCATCCCATTGGTGCCACGGGTGCCCGGATCCTCACCACGCTGCTCCATGCCATGGAAGCGCGGGGGGCGAGGCGCGGATTGGCCAGCCTCTGTATCGGCGGCGGAGAAGCGTTGGCGATGATCGTGGAGCGGTAGGTGCGGCTGACGGGGCGATCATGCAGCTCGACGATATCAAAATGATCGGGGTCGTAGGCGCGGGTCAGATGGGCCGCGGTATCGGACAGGTGTGCGCGACAGCCGGCTATCACGTACTACTCGTGGACGTCGCCGAGCCGCTGTTAGCTGACGCCATCTCCAAGATACGCGTCAGCCTCGATCGAGCCATTGAACGCGGCAATGTTACACAGTCCCAGGCCGGAGAGGTTATGGCGCGTATCCAGCCGACGGTGCACATGGATCGATTGCAGGAGGCGCAATTGATCATTGAGGCGATTCCCGAGGACCTTGTCCTCAAGCAGGTGCTCGTCGGTGAATTGAGCAGGGTCTCTGATCAGCATGCGATTCTCGCCAGCAACACCTCCTCGATTTCAATTACCAAATTAGCGGCCGCTTCCGACAGACCGGATCGAGTGGTCGGCATACATTTCATGAATCCGGCTCCCGTGATGCGGCTCGTGGAGATCGTGAAAGGTCTCGAAACATCCGAGCATACTTTGCATGTGGCGACGGATTTTGTGCGCAGGGTGGGAAAGGTGCCGGTGGTGGCCAAAGACGTACCCGGCTTTATCGTGAACCGTATCCTCATGCCCATGATCAACGAAGCTGTGTTCGCCTTGCAAGAGGGAGTCGCCTCGGCCGAGGATATCGATATCGCGATGGTCACCGGTGCCAATCATCCCGTGGGACCGCTGGGCCTGGCGGACCGCATCGGCTTGGACACGGTGCTCGCGATCTGCGAGGTCCTGCATCAGGATCTGGCCGATCCCAAATTCCGGCCGTGCCCATTACTGCGCCGCTACGTTGAAGAAGGCCGGCTGGGTCGGAAAACGGGCCAGGGCTTTTATCTCTACGAAGCAAGTGACGAGCGGCACAAGGTTACGACTAACAAAAGCTGAGGGATGGCGATGCAAGAACGGCGCGCTCAATTTCATACCCTCTCGGGACTCGAGGTCAACCGCGTATACACCGCTGACGACCTGAAGAATTGGTCGGCCGAGCAGGATCTTGGAGCCCCCGGGACCCACCCCTATACTCGCGGCGTCCATCCCACCATGTATCGCAGCAGGCTCTGGACCATGAGGCAGTTCGCCGGCTTTGGATCGGCGGACGATACCAATCGCCGCTTCAAGTATTTGCTCGAGCACGGCCAGACCGGCCTCAGTGTCGCGTTCGATATGCCGACGCTCATGGGTATTGATGCGGATGATCCGCGCGCTCACGGTGAAATCGGCCATTGCGGGGTGGCGATATCTTCTCTGGATGATATGGAACGGTTGTTCGCCGGCATTCCGCTCGATCGAGTCACGACGTCCATGACGATTAATGGACCGGCGGCCGTCATTTTTGCCATGTACCTCGCGGTCGCCCAGCGGCGTGGAATTCCTCTGGAGCATCTGGGCGGCACACTACAGAATGATATCCTGAAGGAATACATCGCCCAGAAGGAATGGCTGTTCCCGCCGGAACCTTCGCTCCGCCTCATCACCGACACCATAGCCTATTGCGCGACACACGTACCCATGTGGCATCCGATCAGTATCAGTGGCTATCACATTCGGGAGGCGGGTTCGACCGCCGCGCAGGAATTGGCCTTTACCCTGTACGATGGGCTGACGTACGTGGAGGCTGGAGTGAAGGCCGGACTCCCCGTGGATCGCTTCGCGCCGAAACTCTCCTTCTTCTTTAATGTTCACAATGACTTTTTCGAAGAAATCGCCAAGTTCAGGGCCGCCCGCCGGCTCTGGGCCAGGGAGATGACGCGCCGGTATCATCCCAACGACGTGCGATCGGCTCAACTTCGCTGTCACGCGCAGACAGCAGGCTGCTCGCTCACGGCCCAACAGCCTATGAACAATGTCGTCCGCACGACGATTCAGGCGCTGGCTGCCATTTTGGGCGGGATCCAATCGCTTCATACCAATTCAATGGATGAAACGCTCGCTTTGCCGACCGAAGAGGCGGTCAAGCTCGCCTTACGCACGCAGCAAATCATCGCGCACGAGAGCGAGGTCACCAACAGCGTAGACCCGTTGGGGGGGTCGTACTTCGTCGAAACGCTTACGAATCGTTTGGAAGAGGCTGCGCTGGGTTACTTCCGTAGGCTGGACGACATGGGCGGCATGGTCAAAGCGATCGAGCGGGGGTATCCGCAACGGGAAATCCTCGACGCCTCCCAACGGTATCAACGGGAGGTGGAGCAGGCAGAACGGATCGTTGTCGGCGTCAATCAGCATGTCGAGGAAGAACAAGATCCAATTCCGACGTTGAAGATCGGTCCGGAGGTGGAGCAGGAGCAAGTGGCCCGTTTGTCGGATCTGCGTAAGTCCCGGGACTCGTTCAGGATGGCCGGGGCCGTCGAAGAGCTGCAAGAAGCAGCTTCATGCGGGGAGAATGTGATGCCCTACTTGATCGAGGCGGTGAAGGCCAAGGCGACGGTCGGGGAGATTTCTACAGCGTTGCAGGAAGTCTATGGAGCCTATCGTGAACCGGTGGTGCTATGAGGCGGGAGCAGTGACATGAAGCTCGGGGCATTCGACATTTATCCCCTAAGCGACGGCCGCTTCGCGCTGGACGGCGGGGCGATGTTCGGAGTCGTTCCGAAGGTCCTGTGGGAGCGATGCTGTCCGGTGGATGAGTTGAACCGAATTCCGTTGAGTCTCACCGCCCTGCTCATCCGGGCACACGGGAAACACATCCTCGTCGATACCGGTCTCGGGGCCAAAGAAGATGGAAAGTTTCAGAGCATGTTTGCCGTGGAACGCACACCGACCCTTCGAGAGTCTCTGAAGCGCCTCGGTGTGTACCCTGAAGACATTGACCTCGTGATCAACACGCACCTGCACTTCGATCACGCGGGGGGCAATACAATAAGGGCGGAGGACGGCACGGTGCGTCTCGCCTTCCCCAAAGCCCAATATGTGGTCCAGCACGGCGAATTCGAAGACGCGGCCCGTGCCAACGAACGCACGAAAGCGAGCTACCGCCGGGAGAACTTTACGCCTGTGGCGCACCTCAACCAGTGGGAATTTCTTCACGGGGATACAGAAATCGTTCCCGGCGTGAAGGCCATCGTCACTGCCGGTCACACACGCTGGCACCAAAGCATCAAGATCGAATCGGAAGGAAAGGTGGCGTTCTTCCTCGGCGATCTTATTCCGACCATCTCCCATCTGCCACTTCCTTACATCATGGGCTACGACCTCTTCCCAGTTCAGACGTTGGAAACGAAACGCTGGGTCCTGGACCGCGCATTTGAGGAACAATGGCTCCTCCTGTTCGAGCATGATCCGCTCGTCCAGGCCGGGTACGTTCGAAGGGATGAGGAAGGAAAGTATTTTCTCAGGGAGGTAACGGCATGGCAGTAGCAGTGGTACCGATGCGCATCCTTATAGGCAAAGTGGGCCTCGACGGCCATGACCGGGGGGTGAAACTCATCGCGCGTGCGTTGCGCGATGCGGGTATGGAAGTTATCTATACGGGACTTCATCAAACGCCGGAGCAGGTGGTGAGCACTGCGATTCAGGAGGACGTCGATGCGATCGGCTTGAGTATCCTCTCGGGGGCGCACAACACGTTGTTTCGTCGCGTCCTGGAGTTGCTCAAAGAGCGGGATGCCTGGGATATCGTGCTGTTCGGCGGCGGCATCATTCCCGACGACGACGTGTCCGCGCTGAAAGCGGCCGGTGTGAAGGCGCTGTTCAGACCGGGAGCACCGTTGCAGGAGATCGTCGAGTTCGTGAAGGGAATCGAACCACGGCTTTGAGGAGAGCATGCGAACTCTCACGACGTCGATCCATTCCACTTCGGACGAATTCAGGTCGAACCGGACGTATTACGAAAGTCTCCTGGCTGACCTCCATAAGCATCTTGCCCTTGCCAAAGCCGGCGGACCGGCTGAAGCGGTCGCACTGCACAAGCAACGAGGCAAGCTGACAGCTCGCGAGAGGATTGCGGCGTTACTCGACCCGAACGCTCCCTGGCTGGAGCTCAGTCCCTTGGCCGCATCCGGTATGTATGAGGATCAGTTGCCCGCCGCAGGCCTCGTCACGGGCATCGGTTATGTGTCGGGGCGACCCTGCGTCATTGCCGCCAACGATGCCACGGTGAAAGGCGGCACCTATTTCCCAGTCACGATCAAGAAACATCTCCGGGCTCAGGAAATCGCCCTCGAGAACCGCCTCCCGGCGATCTACCTGGTTGACTCGGGCGGCGTGTTCTTGCCGATGCAGGCCGACGTCTTTGCCGACAGGGAGCACTTCGGACGCATCTTCTATAACCAGGCCAGGATGTCGGCGCTCGGCATTCCGCAAATTGCCGTCGTGATGGGAATGTGCACCGCAGGTGGGGCCTATGTGCCGGCCATGTGCGATGAGAATGTCATCGTAAAAGGAACCGGCACCATCTATTTGGCCGGACCACCGCTCGTCAAAGCCGCGACCGGCGAAGACGTCACTGCCGAGGAGTTGGGCGGGGCCGATCTTCACACCAGATGCTCCGGCGTCAGCGATCACCTCGCGGACAACGACCATGATGCGCTCGAGATCTGCCGGTCGATCATCGATACGCTGCCGCGGCGCGCCCCGCGCAGGCTGGCGGAGATTGAGGAGCCCCGTTACTCCGCCAGCGAATTGTATGGACTCATTCCAAGTAATCCACGCGTCACGTTTGAAGCACGAGAGGTGATCGCCCGGCTGGTGGATGGAAGCCAATTCCATGAGTTCAAGGCCCGCTATGGCCGGACACTGGTATGCGGGTTCGCCCGGTGGACCGGACACGACGTCGGCATTCTTGGGAGCAATGGCGTGCTGCTTTCTGAAGCCGCGTTGAAAGGCGCGCATTTCGTGCAGCTCTGTGCTCAGCGGCGCCTCCCGCTTGTCTTTCTGCAAAACATTACCGGCTTCATGGTGGGCAAGGATTATGAAGCGCGTGGGATCATCAAAGACGGTGCCAAAATGGTGCAAGCCGTGGCGACAGCGGATGTCCCGAAGTTCACTGTCATCATCGGCGCCTCTCATGGAGCCGGCAACTACGCGATGTGCGGACGAGCCTATGGTCCGCGATTCTTATTCCTTTGGCCCAACGCACGGACGTCGGTCATGGGGGCGCAACAGGCGGCCCATGTGCTCCTCACGGTGAAGCAGCAGCAGCGGGCTCGTGAAAAAGCGACGCTGTCGGAAGAGGAACAGCGCAGAATCCGAGACTTTACGATCACGCAGTACGAGCGCGAAGGCAGTCCTCTTTTCAGCACCGCCCGGCTGTGGGATGACGGCATCATCGATCCAGCGGACACCAGGTCGATTCTCGGCCTCTGTCTCGACATTGCGATGACGATACCGGTCCGCCGGTCGCATCCGCCGGTTTTTCGCATGTGAGCCACAGGGCAAGAAGAACACGATGGGCAAGATGGGGAAGCCATCCTCGATCCTCATTGAATCGGAGAAGGGTCTCGCACGGGTCACGCTGAACCGGCCGGAGCGGCGCAACGCGTTCGATGCCGACATGGTGGAAGAGATCCGTGAGGCGTTTGACACCTTGGGGCAAGATCGCTCAGTGCGCGTCATCGTTCTCACCGGTGCCGGCGGAACGTTTTGTGCGGGAGCCGATATCCACTGGATGGGTCCGGACCGGACCGTGTCCGCGTCGGAAGCCAGAGCTGATGCCGAGCGCCTGGGGGCGATGTTCCGGATGATCGACGAATGTCCCTGTCCGGTAATTGCGCGGATCCAAGGAGCCGCGTACGGTGGAGGGCTGGGCTTGATTGCCGTGTCGGATATCGCCGTGGGCGCTGCAGACTCCACCTTCGCGTTCAGCGAAGTCCGTTTGGGGTTCGTTGCGGGCGTGATCGCTCCGTTCGTCCTCCGGAAGACCGGAGCGTCCTTCGCTCGTCGGTTCTGTCTCACGGGGGAGCCATTTCCGGCCGCAACGGCGCGTGAGGCCGGCCTCATCCACGAGGTCGTGGAACACACCGGTCTTGATGCCGAGATCACCGCATTGGCGGAACAGGTCGCACGGGCGGCACCGCAGGCGGCACGGGACACGAAGGCGCTGTTGCGGCGGGTCGGTCGTGTGTCGGCCGGGGAAGCCTGGGAGGCCTGTCTGGACGCGAACGTCCGGGCCCGTCTCTCCGCGGAAGCACAGGAAGGATTTCGCGCCTTCCGCGAACGACGACCACCGATCTGGGTCGATCCATCCGGCGATACATGAAGGACCCTCACATGGGACTGCAGCATAAGGGAGAGAAGGATGCCCCGATGCCGATCCGGATCACGGAAGTTGGTCCCAGGGATGGTCTGCAGAATGAACCGGAGATCATCTCGACGAAGGCGAAGGTGACGTTCGTGAATGCCTTGTCGCAGAGCGGTGTAGCCGAAATAGAAGCCGGGTCCTTCGTGTCGCCTCGGGCTGTCCCGCAACTGGCGGATTCGGATGAAGTCTTTCATAGGATCGAGCGTCGGCCCGGAGTCGTCTATTCGGCCTTGGTCCCGAATGTACGAGGATTGGAACGAGCGAGGGCGGTTGGGGTCGACAAGATCGCTGTCTTCACCGCTGCTTCCGACACGTTCAGCCAACGAAACATCCATTGCACCGTCCGCGAATCGATCGGACGGTTCAAGCCCGTCGTCTCACAGGCAAAGCAGGCCGGCCTCATTGTACGTGGATACATCTCCACCGTGACCCATTGTCCGTTCGAAGGTTCAGTCCCGCCGTCACGCGTCACGCAGGTGATGCGGGACCTGCTCGATCTTGGCGTCGACGAAATTTCGCTGGGCGACACCATTGGCAAGGCCGCTCCACCTGACATCAGACGATTGTTGGATGAGGTCAAGTCGCACATCGGTCGATCTGCGCTCTCTCTGCATTTCCACGATACATATGGGATGGCGGTCGCCAACGTGTTGACTGCCTGGATGGAATACGGGATCGCCTCGTTCGACACGTCTGCCGGAGGGCTCGGCGGTTGTCCTTACGCGCCGGGAGCTTCAGGCAATGTGGCGACGGAGGACGTCGTTCATGCCCTGAGAGCTTCCGGAGCTTCTATTGGAGTGGAGGAACGGGTCGTCGTATATGCGGCAAAGCAGTTGGGAGCCGTGCTCAACCGCCCGCTCTCTTCGCGTCTGTCGGCTGTGTATCCCCGTCACAGGACCTATGAGGCTGTCTCGTGATGAGTGCTGCCACGGTCACTAGTAAGACCGGACGGGCTTTCAATCTTGCCGAGCAAGTGCGGTCGGGGAACGTCCGCGCCGTGTCTCGTCTCATCACCTTGCTGGAGAGTCAGCATCCGGATGGCACCGAAGCGCTACGCCTGCTGACTCCGGACGCGCGCCCGCGGAGCGTCATCGGCGTGACGGGCTATCCTGGAGCGGGGAAAAGCACGCTGGTTAACGAACTCGTGAGGGCCTATCGTGATCGAGGAATGAAGGTCGGGGTGTTGGCCGTCGATGTCAGCAGTGCCTTGACGGGCGGGGCCCTGCTGGGAGATCGAATCAGGATGCAAGAGCATGCGATCGATCCAGGGGTGTACATCAGAAGCATGGCGACGCGCGGCACTCAAGGCGGACTCGCGCGCACCACAGATGCGGCAAGACTCGTGTTGGAGGCAGCAGGCTACGATGTCGTGTTGATCGAGACGGTTGGCGTCGGGCAGAACGAAGCGGACATCCTGACCATCGCTCCCACCGTGGTTGCGGTTGTCGCGCCAGGCCTCGGCGACGAAGTACAGGCGATGAAGGCAGGCCTGCTGGAAACCGCACATATTATCGTCGTCAATAAAATTGACCATCCGGGTGCCGTGTGCACATTACGAGACCTGCGCGAATGGTGCCCCATCGTCATTGGTACTGTGGCCACAAGCGGCGAAGGGCTACCGGAGCTTCTGTCCGCGATCGTGGCGCATCAAAGCAAACAGGGGTTCGCCAGTCACTCTCACTGAAGTTCTTTGCTGACTCATCGCCTCGAATAGTAGCTGGCATATTACGACCGCGCAGTAGGAGGACGTCATGAACCATCAGCTGCTAACGATCTCTCACCAAATCGCTCGCATCACGCTGCACAATCCACCGGCCAATACCATCACTGGTTCGGTTCTCAAAGACCTAGAACAGGTCCTCAGCGAAGTCGAGCAGGATGAATACGTTCGCGCGGTCATCGTGACGGGATCAGGGCGCTTTTTCTGTGCGGGGGCGGACATTCACGAACTGACCCGTTTGAACACCGCCCATGCGGGAACCGAGTTTGCCCTGCACGGCCAGGCGTTGTTCAATCATATCGAACGTTATGACAAGCCGGTGTTGGCCGCAATTCACGGTATCTGCGTCGGTGGAGGTCTCGAACTCGCCATGGCCTGCCACATGAGGATCGCTGCGAGCGGTGCGTCACTGGGATTGCCGGAAATCAAACTCGGTCTCATTCCCGGATTCGGCGGCACGCAACGGTTGTTCCGGCTCGTGGGAGCATCCAGAGCCGCCGAACTACTTCTGACCGGAGAGACGGTCACGGCAGACGAAGCCCTCAAGATCGGTCTGGTCAGTCGGGTCGTTCCCGATTACGAACTGATGACACAGGCGGAAGCCATCGTCAGGATGATTGCGGCGCGCGGCGCTGCCGCTGTCCAGGCGATGTTGCATGCCATCCGGGGAGGACTGGACATTCCACTCTCCGCAGGCCTCGTCAGAGAAGCTGAATTGTTTGGTAGCCTCTGTGTGACGGCGGACAAACGCGATGCCGTCCAAGCCTTTATAGAGAAGCGACAGGCGCGAATGACGGAAACTCAAGCGTAAGTGCACGTGCGGTGAGTCCGAGGAGGGGTGCCCGAATGCTTGCCGATCGCCTTGCTCGATATTGCCACTCGCTGCGCTACGAGAATCTGTCCGATGCCGTCGTGCATGAGGTCAAACGACGTGTGCTCGACAGCCTAGGTTGTGCGCTGGGCGCCTGGAACGCTCCGCCCTGTCGCTCCGCTCGGGAAGTTGCGCAACAAGTGAAGCTTGTGACAGGCGCAACGCTCTGGGGTACCGGCCATAAAGCCCTTCCAGATCTCGCCACGTTCGCCAATGGCGCGCTGGTGAGATATTTCGACTTCAATGATACATATCTCGCGAAGGAACCGGCACATCCTTCAGACAACATTCCGGCCGTCCTTGCCGTTGCCGAGTCGCTCGGCGCATCTGGAAAACGCGTGATCCAAGCGATCGTGCTTGCCTATGAAGTCCAGTGTCGATTGTGTGATGCCGCTGCTTTGCGTCCGCGCGGCTGGGATCACGTGACCTACGGTCCGTTTTCTTCAGTTCTCGGTGCCGCCAAGGTCATGGAACTCCCAGAAGCCCAGACCCGGCATGCAGTGAACCTCGCCGGAGTCGCCAATGTTGCTCTCCGACAGACTCGAGTCGGGGATCTTTCCATGTGGAAGGCGTGCGCCTTCTCGAACGCTGCCCGTAACGGGGTGTTCGCCGCCATGTTAGCGCGACGAGGGATGACAGGTCCGTCCCCGATTTTTGAAGGGGAAAAGGGCTTCATGAAACTCGTCTCGGGGCCGCTCGATCTCTCGCTCTTCGCAGGTGAAAAGGATGACATGCCCGCCAAGGGCGAGATCAAGCCCGGGTTCAAGATCCTGGATACCTACATCAAGCATTATCCGGTGGAGTATCACGCACAGACAGCAGTGGAAGCGGCATTGGAGCTTCGCGCTGCATTGATTCAAGCCGAGGGAGCCCGCGCTCTCCAACATCTGTCCGATATCGAGATCGGCAGCTATGAGGTGGCCGTCGAAATCATCGGACGCGAGCCTGAAAAATGGCAGCCGACAACGAGAGAGACTGCAGATCATAGTTTTCCCTATGTGGTCGCTGTTGCCTTGCAAGACGGACAGGTCACGTTGCAGTCGTTCAGTGAGAAACGGCTCAAAGATTCGGCAGTGCTGGAACTGATGAAAAAGATCCGGGTCGTGCTGGAACCTGAGTTCGTAAATCGATACCCGGCGAGCATGCCGACTCGTGTCACCGTGAGAACCAGGGAAGGGAAGACCTATACAACGCAGAGGGACTTACCGGTGGGACATCCCGGTAATCCGATGTCGGATCAGGAACTCGAAACGAAATTCCGGCGCTTGGTTACCCGTCGACTCGGTCGTGCCCGCACAGAACAATTGATCCGGAAGGTATGGAGACTCGATCAGATGAAGGATATTGGCGCACTGATGCCGCTGCTGAAAGTGAGCGGGTGAACAACGCATGAGACAAGACCCTCACACGAAGGCTTCCCGCCTCCGCGAAATGCTGAACACGCAGACGATTAGCATTCCGGGAGCTTTCAATGCATTGATTGCCATGCAGATTGAACGTGCCGGCTATGAAGCGGTCTATGTGTCCGGTGCAGCGTTGTCCGCCTGTCGAGGAATCCCGGACATCGGGCTCCTCACGCTCAGCGATGTGGCAGACGAAGCAGGAAGAATTGCGCGATCGGTATCTGTCCCGACGATCGTCGATGCAGACACCGGATACGGTGGCCCCTCTGTTGTTGGTGACGCAGTCCGAGCCTTTGAGCAAGCCGGTCTCGCCGGCATGCAAATAGAGGATCAAGAGCCAGCCAAGAAATGCGGGCACCTTCCAGGTAAACGCCTGATACCGACCGACGAGATGGCGTCGAAAATTGAGGCAGCGGCGCGAGCAAGGAACGACCAGAATTTCATGGTCATTGCCCGCACGGACGCGCGTGCAGTGGAAGGGTTCGATGGGGCCGTCCGGCGGGCGATGACCTATGCTCAAGCCGGGGCCGATGCGCTCTTTCCCGAGGCCTTGGAGTCGGCCGGCGAATTTCAAATGTTTGCGCGTCAGGTTCGGGACGCAGGCATCACGGTGCCGTTGGTGGCCAACATGACGGAGTTCGGAAAAACGCCGCTGTTGAGTTGCGCAGAATTTGCCTCCATGGGCTATCGCGCCGTGCTCTTTCCGGTCACCGCCTTACGGACGGCTTTGCAGGCCATAGAAGGGCTGCTGTCCGAATTGAAGCTCTTCGGCACGCAGCGCGATTGGCTGCATCACATGATGACCCGACAAGAGTTGTATGAGCTGCTCCGGTATCCGGAATCTCTGGAATCACAAGAGGGAGGGAGGTATGGGTACGGCAATGAGCGAGTCTCCGGCACGTGAAACACATCCCTATAGTCCCGGCCTCGAAGGCGTCATCGCCGGAGAGTCGGCGGTATGCCTCGTGGACGAGGGTGAGTCCGGTCTCCTCTATCGTGGTTACGGGGTCGCCGATCTGGCAGAGCACAGCACCTTTGAGGAGGTTGCCTATCTTCTTCTCTTGGACCATCTCCCGACCCCTCAGGAGATGAAAGACTTCTCAGTGCAAGTGACCGACCAATCATTGTTGCCTCGCCCGGTCGAGGCCTTTCTCGAAGTCGTGCCAAAAGGCGCACATCCAATGGATGTGCTGAGAACAGGCGTCTCACTCCTCGGCATCACGGATCCGGACGCTGGCGACAACTCCAATGATGCCAATGTTCGAAAATCTGTACGCTTACTGGCGCAGATTCCTTTGCTCATCTCAGCTGCAGATCGGATTGCGAGCGGATCGCCTCTCATTCCACGACATCCGGAGTTGAGCTTCGCTGAGAACCTTCTCTATCTGCTGACCGAACGGAAAGGAGACGATCGGGCGAAAGCCATGGCACGCGTGCTCGACGTGTCCCTCACGCTGTACGCGGAACACGAATTCAATGCCTCGACGTTCTCGGCCCGCGTGACGGGTTCGACGATGACAGATCTGCATTCCGCAATTACCGCTGCGATCGGCACGCTCAAGGGACCGCTGCACGGCGGAGCGAACGAAGCCGTGGCCCAGATGTTTGTGGAAATCGGCAGTCCTGCAAAGGCTGAGCGATGGGTGCGGGAGGCACTCGCGGGCAAGCGTCGGATTATGGGCTTCGGCCACCGCGTCCTCAAAAACGGGGATGCTCGCTCCGCCATCATTCAGAGGCATGCGGACACCTTGAGTCGAAGCTGTGGCGACCATCGCTGGTACGAGATTGCGACCGCCGTCGAACACGTGATGCGAGAGGAAAAGGGTCTGTACCCCAACCTGGATTTCTACACGGCAGTGGCCTATCTCTTGATGGGAATTCCGCGCGCGCTCTACACCCCGGTCTTCGTCTGTTCCCGCATTACCGGATGGTGCGCGCATGTCATCGAGCAGCAGAGCCACAACCGATTGATGAGACCGCGTGCATTGTACACAGGACCCTCCAAAAGGGAGTACATCTCACTTGATCGCCGTTCCTGACCATATCGCGCAATCGAGAAAGGTTGAAGGACTCTATCCCGCCTTGCCGTGGGGCTCCTTTGCCGATTTCTTCACCTCACGTGCGGGCGATCGTATCTTGCGGGACCGATCCTTCTTGACCTATTGCGACGACGACACTGCCGCCTACCGTACGTATACCTATGCGGAATTCGGGGCGGTTGTCCAAGAGGCGGCCGCGTTTCTCCATCATCGTGTCGGCCTCCGGCGAGGTGATCGCCTCGCGACGATTCTGTTCAATCATGACGTCACCGTCATCCTCTATTTTGCCGCTTGGGTAGGAGGAATCACTGTTGTCCCGATTAACGTCGAAGAAGCCCCGGACAAGAAGCGTTTTATCCTTGAGCATTCCGAGGCCGTCGCCGTCTGTTGCTGGCACAGTTATGTGGAAGAACTGAAGGAGCTTCAGCGGCATCTTCCCTCACTCCGACAGGTGATTGCCATCCGTGATGATGGTTTTGTCAACGCGTTAGGGGGAAGCGTCAAGGTAAAGGCGCAATCCCATTCATCAACCTCCAATGGTTCACCCCCCCTTGACTCACTGGACGACGAAGCTCTCATCGTCTATACGTCGGGGACCACGGGTCCGCCCAAGGGGGTGGTGCTGACTGTCGCAAATCTGTTAACCGACGCAGACGCGATAGCGGACTGGCATGGGTTCGGGATCAATGATCGTCTGATGTGCGTACTTCCCATTCATCATGTGAATGGAACGGTGGTGACGCTAATCACGCCCTTCTACTGCAAGGGCAGCGTGGTGCTCAATCGGAAGTTCAAAAGTGCCACGTTCTGGAAAAGTCTGCAGGATGAGCGAATTACCTGCGTGAGTGTCGTTCCTACGTTGCTGGAATTTCTCCTGGATGCCAACGACAACCTGAGGGCATACCAGTTGGCGGCCTTTAGGGGCTTCATCTGTGGCGCCGGACCCTTGCTCAAGGACACGGCAGCACGCTTCGAGGACCGGTTCGGCTTTCCGATACGGCACGGCTACGGCTTATCGGAAACGACCTGCTACTCTTGCTTTCTCCCGAACGATCTGACGCCCGATGAGCATCGGCACTGGATCAGAGACTTTGAGTTCCCTTCTATCGGTGTCCCGCTTCGCCACAACCAGATGGCGATCCTCGACTCTGACGGTCGGCAACTTCCAGAGATGTCTCGCGGAGAAATTTGCATTCGAGGCGGGACCGTATGTGCCGGCTACTACAAACGTGACGATGCGAATGATGACGCGTTTCAATGGGGCTGGTTCCGTTCCGGCGACGAAGGTTTTTACCTACGAGATGGGCAGGGGAGGCCATTCTTTTTCATTTCCGGGCGGCTAAAAGAATTGATCATTCGCGGGGGGATCAATATTTCTCCGCTTGAAATCGACGACGCATTAAAGAGTCATCCCCTCGTCCGCTTCGCGATGGCCGTGCCTTTCGACCACCGCTACTACGGGGAAGAAATAGCAGGTTATGTCGTGCCGCGAGACGGCGCTCTTGTGCCTACGGAAATAGATTTGCTGAAGCACTGCCGCCGGCTGCTGCCATTTTCTAAATGTCCCAAGGTGATTCTGTTCGGTCAGGAGGTTCCCTACACCTCGACTGGCAAACCAAAACGGCTGGAGCTGAAGACACGTCTCGCTGCCAGGCTGGCTGCCTACAGACATCACCAGTTCAAGGAAGACGAATTGTTGGAGCGCTGAGCTTCTGAAAGGAATGGTATGTCGGAACACAAGATTACACTGGAATGGAAGAGAGAATCGGAGCAGTTCACGTATGAATCATACAATCGAGACCACGTCGTGATATTCGAAGGCGGCGCGCGCGTCTCTGCATCAGCCGCCCCCGCCTACCGTGGAAATCCCGCACTCGTCAATCCGGAGGAAGGCTTCGTTGCAGCGCTATCAAGCTGTCACATGCTCACTTTCTTAGCGGTGGCAGCGAAGAAGCGCTTTGTTGTGGATCGCTATAGTGATCATGCAGTGGGATTCCTTGAAAAAAATCAAAAGGGCAGGCTGGCCATTACTCGGGTTGTCCTACACCCTCGCGTCGAATTCAGCGGTTCGACCCTGCCGAGTTCCAAGGAAATCGCCGAACTCCATGAACAGGCCCACAACGGATGCTTTATCGCCAATTCTGTCACAACCGATGTCTCGGTTGAGGCTACCTCATAGCTCCCACATGATTCATGGAACGTGCCTCTCCTTTATCGAAGGAGCCTTCGACGATCTGGTACAATGCCGCTGTTGAGGCGCAGTCTCTTCTCATTGCCGCCGGCCCGTTGTTTTTTTGACGGGTCTACTCCGAAATCGTAATCGTAATCGAAGTGGCGGACCAATCGGCTGGCGTGGCAGATGGCATGGACGCGATGTCAGCCGCGCCGGCCAGTGCGACGGGGGGGACAGCTTCCGGGAGCGTGTGGATCGCGCTTTCGCTTGCCGGCACACCAGTTGGTAACTGACCTGTCTCAGTGGGGAAGGGTGGACTGCTTTCTCCAGGAACATGGGACATGCTGTCCGACACGGTCAGAATACCCCGTGCGGCCACTGAAATCAGTTGTTGCCTCAAGGACTGCATGCCTGAGGCGATCGCGCGAGTCTTGAGCGCGACCGATGCGTTTTCCGAAGCGACTTGCAGCGACGCGACCCGATCGCGGATCATTTGTGCTGTTTGAAGATCGGTGCTGCTGAACACGCGAATCGTATCCGTGCCTTTAGGCGGACTATAATCCCAGTAAAACCCCGCCCGGTTCTCTGATTCGAGCGAGTCCGGAATCAGCACGGCCTCGCCGGCACGCATGAAGCCATCGCCGTGGTATTGGCGGTTTTGATAGTTGTTTGGAAACAAGAGATTGACTCCGCCTTCTGAATCGACATCGACGATCGTGACATAGGAGTCGGCGTTGACGCGGACTTCGAGTTGCAGGCTGTTCAGTTCGGTCCGCGGGTTCCCTTGTTTTCTGATGTGATATTTTACCGCGTGCGTGTCTGCCACAACCTTGATTCCCCGATTGCTCACACTGCCCTTGCTCTTCACGGCCGAGGCCACTCGAACATCCACCTTGAGCTGAGACGACGGATTGTCCAGGGTCAAAAGCTCTGAGGCATTCGAAGACCGTGACACGACCGTGGCGACACCGGCGCCCCACGGCTCTTCCAAACCAAACGACCCTACGACTTCCAAACCATCCGCAGCCAGAAGACGCAACGTATCCCCCTCGACATCCACAGCGAATCTCGCCTGTTGCCCGGATCCCACCAGATCTACATCCTTCACATTCGCTCGCAGCGTCTCTTCGATGACGCCGCGGCGGTCCGCCGGCACGTCAAGTATACGAATGGGAATCCGTTGGCCGCTCGGAGCGGGAAGCAATGCGATAGCCCGTGCTCCGGAAGGAATCTTGCCAGCGGACGATTGAAGCTTCGCCAGCGCGTCCTTTCCGTTGAGTTGTGTGACAGTCGCGACGGCAAGAGCTCGGCCTGGTGCAAATCGCGTGTCGCCGGGCGGGTACAGAGACCAGGTCGAACCAGGCGCCGCGCCCAGCAACGTCCCATTGACTAACGTGACAATCCCATCGGATCCAGATTGCACCTCCAGCCACGGAAGTCGGGACAGGGACTGGCTGCCGGATTCCGGTGCTGCCTGTTGTGTGCTCAGTAACGCTGCCTCAATTAAATGAGGGGGCGCTTCGAGTTGAGGCTCCGGCATGGAGTTGCGGCCGAAGTGGGTTTGAATGCGTTTCAATTCCCGTTCGATACCGGAGAAGACTTCCCGCGGGGAAGCGCCGGAAGGGGCTTGGCTCAAGCTTTTTGAGAGCGAGTAGGTAAAAAATCCGTGATAGCGGCCGTCAATCGGGCCATCGAGTGCTTCCTGATGAGAAGCCGCGCCGGTCATGACGACGTATCGAGACGTCATCACCGGCACAATGGCTCTGGTCTTCGGCTTGGCGCCTTCCGCTTTCTTATAAATACCGATTCGCGTGTCCCTCGGAATTGAGCGCGTTCGAATATCGAGCGACCTTGTGGCGGTGCCGGAGTGACAGGAATCCAAAACGATCATGGCGCTCTTGGCGCGCATTTTTGCAAAAACGGCGTCCAATTCATCGTCCGTAATGTCTCGGATATCGCCTGAGCGACCGTCTTGAGGCACGAGTGTTTCATCCAGATGATCATCCGGTTCATCGCCGTTCAAATCTTCGACCTGCGAGCCGTGGCCAGAATAATGAAAATACACCGTGTCGTTCGGACCTGCCTCCTTCACTAACTGCTCGAGAGCAGCCAGGATGCCATTCCTCGTGGCCGCTTCGTCCGTGACCATGGTGATCTGCTTGTCAGAAAATCCCCATCGCGTGATCAGGATCTGGCGCATCGTTTCGATGTCGTTGAGCGATCCCTGCAACCTTGGGACGCTTTTATACTTGTTGATGCCAATCAGAAGGGCGCGCTTGACACCAGGGCTGTCCTGCGACTCTCCCACATGCGGTACGAGTAGCAACGCGACGAAGCAGACGAGGAGCGATGCTACCAATGCAATCCAAGACCCGCAACGTACGCTCATGGACCATACCTCTTTCCGAATGATGCAGTCACTGCCCGTAAGTCGTTCCCGGCGGTTTCCCGGTTCAGGAACGGACCAATTCAGCTGAGCGGACAACGTGCCGCTGTTCGTGCAACAGGGCAAGAGCTGCGGCAGCCGAGGGGTCGCCGGTGCTCAGGGTGATGGTAAACACTCCTTCTGCGGTCGGACC
>DASTQE010000222.1:0-3862 GCA_035761895.1 Nitrospira sp.
CCGGTACTTGAGCCAGACATACTCCGCCTTCGTCTTGCGGTCGGTGTATCGGAAGTCCGTGTGATAGGTCATCATGGTTCGGCGGCCTCACCTCGGTTTCTTCAGCAGGATCCCATGTTGCCCCCCGTAAAGGGCCGCTCCATCGGGTACTCTGCGGCGCGACACGAGCGTCCGCACCACCTCGAAGCCGATCGCGCGCGCCAGCGAGGTCGCCTGTCGAAGCGAGACCCTGAGATTCGTGCTGTTCACTGGCGCAGGCAATTCCTCATATCCCTTCCACAGAAGCAGCGGCTCGAGCAGCCGGTCCAGGCCGTACAAGAGCCGGGAGGAGCGATCGAAGGACCAACGGTACCGCCGGGCGAAATACAGCACCGCCAGCCCCCCAGGCTTGAGCACCCGGTACGTCTCTTCGACATACCGCTCGAACACCGCGTAGGTTTCCACATGCTGAAGCACGATGAACGAATACACGCAGTCGACATGCTCTGGTCCGACAGGCAGCCGGGCCCCTTCGGTTTTCATGAGCTGGGCGTTGCGTATGCCACGATCTCGCAGCGCGGAGTGGACCTTATCGTTCTCGTCATGAATATCCACGCCGATGACGAACTGAAAGCATCGGCCTGCGGCAGCGAGCAGCCTGCCGCCCCCGTACCCGATCTCCAATGCCGTCTTCGTTTCCGGCCGCGTCAGATACGGCGTCAACGGCTGGGCGATGTGCCACAGGAAATCCCAACTGCCTCGAACGAACGAGGACTCCTTGTCTTCGGCGTGATCGAACCAGCCGAAAAATGCATTCTCGTCCTGACGCGCCGCCTGCGTGATGGCTTCCCGGAAGCCCACCACATGACCGCGTCGCTCGATGTGTTCAGTCCATCCCATCAGACGACCGCTTCCTTGAGCAGCGTGAGATAGGTCTCAGCCACTTCGTCCATCGTCGGCACCGAGATCAGCCGCTGGAACATGTCGTACTCAGCCGCGATCCTGTCGAGCTGCGGAAGCATCTCCTCTTGGTCGGCAAAAGGAAGGCCGCCATAGCCCACCAGCTCGGGATGCCCGCCGTCATTGCGATACAAGACCGGCAGTCCGCAGGCCAGCGCTTCGATCACGGCGTTTGAACAGGGGTCGTTCTGGCTCGCCGTGATGTAGATGTCGTGTTCCCGAAGAATTGTCGCGAGCTGTTCGGAGGGGACGGCCGGAATCGTCCGGATGCGGCTGAACGGCACCGAGGCGTTCCCCACAAAGGTGAAGTCGAACCGGTCCCAATCGAGCCGCTCCTCGAGCCACTTGTAAATCGGCCCTCCCTTTCGCGCATTGTTCGACCAGCTCGTGGCGATCAGCCGGATTTTTCTCGAGGGATCGAACGGCACGCGCCCATGCGGGTGAAAGACGGAGGGGTCGACCGCATTTCTGATGATCACCGGCTTCACCGGCTGATACGACATCTCCGTAATGCGCTGATAGGTCCAGGTCGACTGCAGCACGGTCGCCGCGGCGAACCGTTTGTTCAACTCGAAGCAGAGCTCGTCCTTTTCCCGGTCGAAGCCTCGAATCAAATGGATGGGTCCGTCGATCCGGTGCACCGCGCGGAGCCGGTGGCGCTGGGCAAAGGCCAGAAAGCGCTCGACGTCGAAATGAATGGAATTGAGGAGATACACGTCCACGTCTTCCCTGAGTTCGTTCTCCACCACGGTGATCCCGCGCCTCCGCATTGCGTTGCGGAGCCCCAGCATGAATTGGTTGCCGCCTCCGTAGGGGGGCGCAAAGAACTTGTGCCAGAGTCCGACCCGGAGCCGATCGCGGCGCCAGACCGCACGCACGCGTTGGACGAAGGTCGGCGCGGATACCGGTCCGGCGTCAGGTGTCGGCGCTGCATTGATGCGCTTCCTCGGCGCCGGTTTCACCAACAGACTCTTGTACACATCGTCGAACAAGGGGCCGACCGTCTCGGGACGATGATGAGCCATGACGCAGTCATAGTGCGCCCGGACCGTTCCCGCGAGCCGATTGTCGGCGATGTCCTGCTCAATCAACGAGACCGCCGCAAGCGGGGACGGATAGATGCAGGACGGATCGAGCAGATCGTCGGCCAACCCGACTCGTGTGCTCATAACCTTGCATTGCGCCGACGCCGCTTCCATGAGGGATCTGGGCCCTCCTTCGGACCGGCTGGTGACCAGGTAGAGATCGAGCAGGTTGTAGAGGAGATTCAAGGTCTTGCGGGGCAGCATGTTCTTGGAGTAGTCGTCGTCCGGCGTGATCTCGCCGACAAACGTATACGGGACCTTCCATTGATCGAGACGCCGCCTGATCCAGTGCCGGCGCGGGCCGGCGAGTACAACATGCACGGGACATCCCCGGCGATGGAGCGCCAGAGCGATCTCGGCCAGAATGTCCGGGCCCTTGACCTTCTTCGGAATGCTCAAATCAAAACCGGCCGAATCCCGGTGAAAGCTGCCGATCAGATACCGCTGTTCCGGAATCTTCCATTCGCAGCGAAGTGCCTGGATTCCCTCATCTGCGACAGGAAGCCGGTAAAACGATTCGACGTCCGTGGTGTAAGGGATATAGGTATGCGGGAGACCGATCGCCGCACACTGCCGGGCCGCCTCTCTTGTCTGCGCAATCCAGCACTCCACGGCGCTGACCACATGGCGGTGACGAGGCAGACAGAGATAACGAAAGGGCTCACCGGACATGTGACAGACGATTCGCTTGGTGGAGAGGTCTGTGGGCGCAATGGACAACAACGGCTCCCACCAGACGGAGTGGAGCACCTCGCAAGGCTCCACCGCGGTCCACTCCACGCGTCCCTCGAGGGCCCTTCGGGTCAACCGGACATCTTCGTCGAGCGCCCATCCGATCCCGTCTCCTCCCGTCAGGCAGACTTTTGGTGTCGTCATGGCCGCACCACACGAATGCCGTAGCCCGTGGTATACCGGCTGATGAACGGATGGTCGAAGGTCTCGGATTGCTGCTCGCGATGAAAGGCTGCCCGTCTTCCCTTCGCGACCAGCGCGGTGATCACCCGTTGAACGACCGCCGATCTCAAGCGGCCGTGCTTCACACGCTCGTAGCACCAGGCCCGCAGCATCTCGACCGCCACGCTCCAAAACAGGCCTTGCGGTTCGACCGCGACGTCGCGAAAGCCGATCTTTTGAAGATTCTCCTTCCAGTAGTAATCCGTGTACCGGCAATAGTCGTAAGGGTCTGCGTGGATCGGAAAGAGAAAGGGCACGGTGATGAGGAGCACGCCCCGCTCCCGAAGCACGCGGTAAGCTTCCCGCATCACGCTCACAGGATCCCGCACGTGCTCCAGCATCTCGGCGCAGATCACGGCATCGAAGCTCTCATCTCTGAACGGCAGTTTCGAGGCGTCCGTCTGCACGTCCGGCCTGTGCTCCGTTGACACGTTGGCATAGCGCACGCGGACGTCATACTGCTCGATCTGAAAGCGGCCCCGTTTGGGAAATCGTTTTCCACCAAGATCCAGCACCCGGCTTCCCGCCTCCAGCAACGAAGCGTGACGGATGTAGAATTCGTCCACGAAGGATCGCCTGATCGAATAGCCGAGCTCGGACAGTTGTGGCTGGATGACACCCATTTCTCTTCCTCGTTCGCTTCAGGGCACGATCAGGTAGCGCCCAGCCGCGTCGATGTGATTCAGGAACAACGGTCGATGCAGGGTGGCCATGAACTCATCGACCGCCTTGCGGCACCCGGACCATTTCCCGTAATCGTCGATGACCACGATCCCTCCTGAGACGACTTTGGGGAACAGAACGTCCAAGCAGATTCTCGTCGATTCGTACCAATCGCCGTCGATGCGCAGGAGCGCGATGTCTCCCAAAGGGACCGACAACGT
>DASTQE010000223.1:0-6727 GCA_035761895.1 Nitrospira sp.
CCGCCGCCATACCCGCACAATCGCCGACGTTGTCGCCGACGTTGTCGGCAATCACGGCAGGGTTGCGGGGATCGTCTTCAGGAATGCCAGCCTCGACTTTGCCCACCAGGTCGGCGCCCACGTCGGCCGCTTTCGTATAAATTCCTCCGCCGACCCGCGCGAAGACCGAAATGAGGCTGCCGCCGAATCCCAGACTCAGCAACGCATGAATGGCCTTCTCCTGGCCTGCGATAGACTGTGCGAGTGTGTAGAAACCTGTGATGGCCAGCAGGCCTAACCCGATCAACAGGAGGCCGGTGACGGCCCCGCCGCGAAAGGCCACCGTCAACGCGGCATTCATGCCTTTGTGCGCCGCTTGTGCCGTACGCACGTTGGCCCGCACCGCGATGATCATTCCGACATAGCCGGCAAGGGCCGATGCGCCCGCACCCACGAGAAATCCCATGGCCGTCAAGATCCCGAACTTGTCGGAGACGGCGCCGGCTCCCGCCAGGACCGCAAAGAGAACCGCCGCCACGATGCCGACTGTCTTGTATTGCCGGTTCATGTAGGCTCCGGCGCCTTCCTGGATGGCCTTGGCGATCTCCTGCATCTTCGCGTTGCCGGCGTCCAATCTGAACACCCACATCGCAAGATACAGGCCGTAGCCGATGCCGGTGACGGCGGCGATCAACGCAAAGATTACAATCGCTGAATCACTCACGGGAATGCCCTCCTCAAAGGTTAAATCAAGACTTTCTTATGTCACACGTCCCCGCTGGCTTCACCGTTTACCGTGCGTGGATCAAGGGGGAGCAAAGGTGATGCAGAAGCAGCCGAGGCAACTCCCTGAAAAGCGGCGCCATTCTATACGCATGCCCATGGGGGATCAAGCGCAAAGGATGTGTGGTCGATTTCTCTCAGGCCGGACCTCTAGGGTGAATGCCCAGCTTGCCATTTGCGTTCGGATCGCTATAATAGCGGCGCAGATGACAGGCAAAACCCTAGTTCGTACCACCTCTCGACCCTTGCTTCACCCCTCGCTTTTGATGGTTCTAGGACTCGTCTCCCTTCTTCTTTCTACTCCAGCTGTCGCCGAGGTGCTGGAGGTGACCGAAGTCATTGCGCATCCCCAGCATTACGACCGCAAAGAAGTGGTGGTCATGGGCCAAGTGAGCGCCGTGCAGCCGATCACCGACAGACAGGGGCAACCGGCATTTCAGTTCTTGCTGAAAGACACCGCCGGGACCTTGAAAGTGATCAGCCGTGTCCCCGTACAGGAAGGCGATCAAGTCATTGTCGAGGGCACCTTTACTCGTCGACGCCAAGGCGGCCGTCTTGCGGTGTATAACGAAGTGAGCGCCATTGTCATCCGTCCTCTGAATCAGTTTTTCGCCGACCTCGTAGGATAGCAGCTCCTCTTCCTAGGCCCTTTCCCAGTACCCAGTCCTCACATCTCATACGAGAGTGTGTAGAGGAATGCTGTGGGCCTCGTGGGCCACGCGTACGTTGAGACTCACTACCATAAGGAGGACTCCATGAAATCAGTCATGATGTCAGTGTTCGCGGCAGGACTTTTGTTCTTCGGAATCGGCGTCGCCCAGGCAGACAATCCGATGTCCGACAAAGAAGCCTCGCCGACCATCAAGGAGCGCATCACCAAAGACACGGTGAAAGGTACCTTGATGAAAACGGAAGGCGAGTACTATTGGATCAAGGACACCGATGGCAAAGAAGTGAAGATCCATGTCGACAAGAGCACCAAGATGGACAAGGTCGTCGTGGGCGATATGGTCAAGGCCTACATTACTGACAAGGGACACACCACCACCCTGCAACGCGCAGATTAGTCACCAGCGATCCTTCGCGACGCCGGTAATCCGCCGGCGTCGCTGGTTTCCCCTGACAGTGGTCTGTCCGGAAAGGAGGTGCGCGTATGGCACGCTACGGCAAGAGTGCCCAGAAATCCGTCAAGCGGGCAATGCATAAGCGCAAGAAGGGCACCCTGACGAGCGGCAAGAGTGGCAAGCGGGTCAAGAATCGCAAACAGGCGATCGCGATCGGCTTGTCGGAGGCCCGGCGCAAAGGCGCCAAAGTTCCGAGAAAGAAAGCCGCGTAGCCGTCCGCGTTTTCTTCAGTGGTCATCCTGGCCTCTCACAAGGATGGCCACTGATCCTGTCATAACCCGTCTTCTTGTCCTCTCTCCTTCATCGCCATTGTCGTTTGTCTGAGCGGCGACCGGTTCGCTGGCGTAATCCGGGAACCTCGCCAGCGGGCAATGAGCCGCGCGAGGGATCCAGGGGTCCTCCCCGGTTCTGAGAGTGAACTGGAGTGTTAGTGTTGCAGAAGGAAGCATCAACGGAAGGAGCGTTTCATGCCGAATACCAATGCCTCGTTTTCACCGCGGATGCGCAGCGACGAGCTGAAAGAGCAAATCGGCAAACTCGAAGGATTGAATCACCGGGCGCCCGTCCAGCCAAGCCTTGAAGGCTTCGATGCTGAAACGGAAGCCCTGCTGGGGCGGCTGTATGGGGCGAGCCACAAGTATGTCGAAGCGTATAAGTACGCCACAGTCGCTGAAACCGAGGCATTAGTGAACCTGCCAGAATCCGCCCAGGAGCCTCTGGCTAAAGACCTGCCGAAGACTGCCCTGCAGCAGCGCCGCCAGGTGCTGCTCGGTATCCTCACCGAAATGCAGGACATGGAAGCCAAGGAAGCGACCATGCTGGTCGGGGAAGACCACGAAGACCCTCCCAGTATCTAAGCCATTTTCACTAGGCTTTTATGGCCTCTTTTGCCCAGTTGACTTGATGAGGTGTGTGATTATTTGATCCCTCATGTCGTTCATGAAGATTTGCACCACGCTCGGGAGGTCAACATGAACAACGTACGAAAAGAAATTCGTGATCTCATTACCTTAAACGAAAAGATTCAAAGCGCGCTGCTGCACGGTGATCATCTCACCGACGATGAGGTTACCCTCATTCGCCAATGCGCCAGTGAGCTGCTGGAGAAGATTCCGGAACCTCCGTCCCGGGTCTCGGCCAGGGCTGGCCGGACGATCGACGGGCATGTGGGATGAGAGCATGGGATGGCGACTTGCCTGGCCGCCCGCATGTGTGGAGGCGGCAGCAAGTCGACCCATCTCAAGCGCCACACGAGCGTTCCAGGCGACAAAAAACGTGACTCCTGTACAAACCTCGCCTGCCTCCATCGCCGACCGAGGCCCCCTTTCGATCACTCAGTTCTGCCGTTAGATCCGAGAATCTTCATATTTCTGGCGAAATTCCCCTGGAATGAACCCCTTTCGCAGGCCGTTACTACCATTACACTTCAAGGCAGCCATGGCACCTCCCTTGCTTTCCAAAGGGTTGAAACGAATTTTGAGGGCAAGGAGGCAGTATGAACAAGCCAGCGAGACTCATATTTTGGGGCACACTCAGTCTCGGATGCCTGATGTGGCAGGGTTGCGCCACCCAGTCCGGCTCCGTCGGCGGCGACGAATTCGCCGAGGAACAGGTGGACGAGCCGATGATCAAGCACATTCCTCCTCCCGAATTCAGCATGACCGCCTCCCGACCCCGCCCCTCAGCCCGGGCCGAATTATCTGCGATCAATGCGACCGGACTTCCCCCTGGAGCCTTGTCCGATGTGCTGTTCGACTTTGATGAAGCCGTCCTGCGGCGGGACGCCCTACCCGTGTTGGAAGCGAACGCGAAGCGGCTCATGCATGACGGAGTCTCTCGTCTCACACTTGAGGGCCGCGGTGATGAAATCGGCACCTCCGCCTACAACCTTGTCCTCGGCGAGCGTCGCGCAAAAAGCGTGAAATCCTATCTCCAGGAACTCGGCTTATCCGTGCAGCTCAAGACCACGAGTTACGGCAAGGATCGCCCGCTCTGCTTCCAGCGCAGTGAAGCCTGCATGCAAAAGAACCGCAGCGTGCACTTCGTCGTGAAAGAGTAGAGCTTTTCGATCAGTTCCAATCCCGTCACGGCATGACAAAAGAGGGCTCCCTTCCGTAAGGAAGCGGGCCCTTGCTTTTAGAGCTGGATGGGCCGGTTGTCATCCAGGCGCAAACAAGCCACTTTCCTACCGCGGTCTTTTGTTATTGAGCCGCGAACCCGAGGAAACGGTATAAAATTACGTGTAACCTCGTATCATTGTGGACCTGACCGCAGTCTTCCCCGCAGCAGTATAGGTCCGGACCCCTCTAGGGGACTTCCTAGTACGCCCCTCTAATGAGCGCGTCTATGATCACGTCTCCGAAACATGAATATTTACAGCGGGAGGGTACCATGACGCGTCAATGTGCATGGTGTGCAACGTACCTCGACTTCGTCCAATCCGAGACCTGCGTCACCCACGGAATCTGCGAGAGCTGCGTCGAGCGTATTCGCCATTCGCTCCTGGAGGAACTTGTGCCTCCCTCAGATGAAGTTGTGATCATGGATGCCCATCCCAGACCGGATTTCGTGCCACCGGTGGTCGGCGCTCGGCAATGAGAACCGTGATCGGGCCTACCGCCGAGTAGATCCAGCAGACTCCACCCGAGAACCGGAGCCTCCCCCAGGTCATTTTGTCGTGTGCTGTGTCAGACTCTCTCTATGAGGCAATACTGGAGAGCGTTATTCGTGTGCTTTATTTGGCTCGCCCCCTTGGACGCCGCAATGGCGGGTCGATTCCCCCGTGACTTCAGCGGCGACGCGATGCAACAGTATGACAGCCGCCTGCCGTCCTCCCCGATGGTTCGGTTCCCAGGTTTGCTCGGATTGAGCTATTGGCCGTTCATTCCCTATCCACCGGCTCCATCCATGCCTCTGTTCAACATCGTGATTGAATCGCCAGCGGAACCCCCCGTCCCCATTCCAGCCAAGCCACCTGCTCCGGCAAAATTTTGGATCGCCCGGTGTGGGACATTCGTGGAAATTGACGTGGCAACCACCAATCTTCTCGAGGAAGAACGGAAAGACTGCGTACCCTAAGCCTCTTCCTCTTCCTTCCGGCTCAGCAATTCGCGCTGAAACTGTTCTAACTGTTGGGTGAGCCGATCGAGTTCATGGCGTGTCTCTTCCAGCCGATGTTCTGCTGAGAGCACATCCCGTTCTTCCAACTGCCCGAATTGTTCCTGCAG
This sequence comes from Nitrospira sp., assembly GCA_035761895.1. Lineage (GTDB taxonomy): Bacteria > Nitrospirota > Nitrospiria > Nitrospirales > Nitrospiraceae > Nitrospira_C. Next base: position 5,114 of record DASTQE010000223.1, read on the forward strand.
TCGGCGGCTTTCCACGACCAACACATTCGTGAAATGGCGGCTGAGTTCCTCCTCGGTCGGCCGACTCTTCAACCCCATTTCGGCCTTCAGGACCCTGACGGCACGTCCCAGATCCTGCGTGCGCTCAAAAAGTTCCTGTCTCAACTGATCCGTCATCAGCGTAAGACGGCGTGCGAGCAACTTGTACTGCACGATCAAACCGCCCAACACGATAACGGTTAGCGTCCCGAAGAGGCGGTTGACCAGCGCGATGGATTGCGGGACGAGTGGCGGAGAAAGCATATAGCCGACGAACATCAGCACAATGCAGACGATAGCGACGATGATCGGGGAATAGAGAGACGGAATCCAATAGGTCAAGCCAAGCGGGATGAGATACAGCAGCCAGGGCGTGAAACCAAGACCGGTGCGGACATCGATAAAGAAGACCGCGGCCAAGAACACCGCGATCGCGACTGAAACACCCAGCTGTTGCGATTGCATCTACTGGGACTCGAGCGACACACACGGATCCAGCGCGTCCTGCAACAGCGCTTGCCGTGTAATCGCAAGATCGCACGTCGGACAGGTCAAAAACCCACCATTGGGAACCAGCGCCGTATCCTTGCACTGAGGACAGGCTGGGGTTCCGAGCACACAGGATGGACGAGCGCTGGTCGGCAAAATAGCCATGCGAGCCGCCTTTCAGCTAAGAGTGAACTGCTGGTGACGTCGTCCGAAGAAACGGGAATGATGCAGAATGAAGAAGGAATGAGAACGGGGCGAAAAAGTTCTGGCTATTCTACAGATTTCAGAATATTTCGCAAGTCGATGGGCGCGCCCACCATGAACATCTCCCCTTCCTCATTCTTGGCCGATTTCATAAATGAGGGTGACCGTGGCTTCGACCTTAATCTCGCCCGAAAAGACTGCCATCTCACCGCCACCCCCGTCGGTCGCCATCATGGAGCGGGCCACCCGGGGCATAGGTCGCACTACGTGGCTTTCTTCGGTGGCTTTGAGCAGACGGATCAGCTTCACCTTCAAGGCTTCGCTGAGCGCCGCCGCTTTCTCCCGGGCCTTGGCTGCTGCCTGCCTCAAGGCCACGAGCTTGACCTGTTGTTCATCCCGAAGCGCCCAATGCAGGCCTTGAAACTGGTTGGCCCCCGCAGCCAGCGATTCTTCGATGACCGGACCGACCTTCTCCAGGTTGCGCACTTCAACCGCCACAGTGTTGCTGATGACGTAGCCGATGATTTCCGGCGGTTCAGCGGGAGCTTCTGACCGTTTAGGGGGAGGCTTATATTGCGGCGACACGATGAAGGAGGCCGTCTGAATCCGTTCATTGTCGATCTGCAAGGCTCGCAGCCGCTCCACGACCTTGTTCATGATAAGACGGTTCTGCCTCTGAGCGTCCCCAACGGTCTTGCCCGTCGTCTCGATTCCCACCGTCACGAAGGCGGTATCCGGCGCAAGCGACATCTGGCCGTGTCCCGTGACCGTTACCACCGGCTTTTCCGGAACCTCATCATGCGCCTGCACCGCCCGAGGCAGGATCATTTCCGCCATGAGCAATATTACCAACATCACCATGAGTGGACCCTCCGTTTCTCGTCGGCCGAGTTACATCAGGGA
>DASTQE010000224.1:0-4215 GCA_035761895.1 Nitrospira sp.
GTTTCGGTTACATCTCTGCACGGCGCGTGTGATGATGGATCATGAAACACGCGGGCGCTGTGGCATTTGTCACGGCATCGCGGGTCAAAAGAGTCAAGGCTTCGGGGTCGGCGATCTTAACGGCAAAGCGCCAGGATCATCGGGTTGCTGGCATAATTCACGGCCGCGCGAATTCGGAAGCACTCCGGCGCAGCAGACCGGAAAGCGGAAGCCGCAGGCAGGTTGGGCGAACGCGCCAGTCCGAACTTTCACACGGCACTGGGACAGACAGATCGCATTCAAAGATGAGAATGCGTCCCAGGTTGGCACCAAATAAAGGCTGGCTTCGGCACTGATCGGATCAGGCTGAAGAGTTGCTGGCTACCTGCAACTCCACCTTGTCTTGCTGATCCGCGGTTGACGCGCTACGCGTGAACAAGAAGTTATCGATTTCCGGGGGCATCGAAGTGAAGCGCAGAAGGAAGCGCGAGGTAGTGCCGGGCGCTGTTCCTATGAACTTGGCATATGCAGTTCCCGGTAAATCCAGGCCGTCGGCGCCGATGAAACGGATGTTGAGATTGGCGAGGGGAGTCACGGGGCTCTCCAATCGGGCTTCGGCTCCTTTGCGCGAAAGCTTCGTCAGGGCACCTCTATGAAAGGTTCCTCCAATTTGGGTCTCCTGCACAATCTCGTATTTCAAAGGAATTTCGCTCGTAAGCGATACCAGCGGGTCACTACTCTCAGGCAAGTGAAGCTTGTAGGTTCCCCCAATGCCCAGGACTTCGGATAGCAAGATTGGGTGCTCAATACCCTTTGCCTGCACTTCCAATTGTGTGCCGATATTGAGAAGCGACCCAACCTCCTGCCGTGTCGTTTCGGAAATAAGAACCTGACCTCCGATAGTAAAGGACTGAATACGTGAGGTCAGATTGACGTGGCTTCCCACAACTCCATACTTCATCCGTTCGGGAGAACCAATATTTCCCACCACTACTTGGCCTGTGTGCAGCCCAATGCCCATTTCGATTTCCGGCAAGTCTTCCTGCCTGTTTTGTTCGTTGATAGAGGCCATAGCTTGTTGCATCCCAATGGCGCAGGCGACCGCCCGCTCGGCGTCGTCCTCCTGCCAAACCGGGGCTCCAAACAGAACGAAGATAGCATCGCCAATAAACTCGTCGATGGTGCCCTGATATTGTTTGATGATACTGACCATAGTGGTCAGATAGCGGTTCAGAATCGAGACGACACGTTCTGGCGGTATCCTCTCCGAAAGAGAGGTGAAACCACGAAGATCAGTCATCATCATCGTTATTTTACGTTTCTCACCTCCCATTTCGAGTCCGCTGGGCGATTCCAACACCGCCGCCACGACCTCATCCGTGAGATAGCGACCAAACGTCTGGCGAATGAACTTATTTCGCATCTCCACCTGCTCGGCGAGGCGCTGGAGTTCGGCTTCGACGCGCTTGCGGTCGGTCACGTCGGCCCAAGACCCGACGATCTCCTTCGCCGTGCCATCGTTGTCGCGTGCGACGCTGAAAGTGTCTTGAATCCAGATATAATGGCCATCCCGATGGCGAAAACGATATTCAAGGCTGCCACCGTCCTGCTTGATCAGTCGCTCAAGCTCGCCGAACACGCGCTCGGCGTCTTCAGCGTGAAGGCGCTTCACCCAGAATTTCTTGTCCTCACGCATTTCCCACGGGGCGTAGCCCATAATCGATTCCAGGTTCTCGCTGACGAATGTACAGGCGTAATCGCCTGAAACCTGAGTGGTATAAATAATTGCAGGGCTTGCACCGACGAGCGTCTCTAGGTCGTTCATCACGGCCATGCGTTCGCCGAGCGCCTCTTCTGCATTCTTTCGGTCCGAGATGTCAGCCCATGAGCCAACGATTTCGAGAGGCCGACCCTGATCGTCGCGAATGACGCGGAAGGTGTCCTGAATCCAAATGTAATGACCATCCCTGTGGCGGAACCGATATTCGAGTGATCCGCCATCCTTCTCGATAAGCGGACCCATTTGATCGAAAACGCGCTTCGCATCATCGGGGTGAAGGCGCACCGTCCAGAAATCCTTGTCTTCGAGCATCTCCCAGGCGGAGAAACCCATAATCCTGGAGACGTTCTCGCTGACGAATGTGCAGCTATAGTCGCTTGCCTGGTTGGTGTAGACGATCGCGGGAGTGACCGTCATCAGATAGCGAAGCCGTTCACGCGCGGCCTTTAGTTCGGTGGTGCGCTCTTCAACGTGCTTTTCCAATTCGTCATGGGCCCTGCGAAGCTCCTCTTCCTCCCGCTTTCGTGTCCGCAGGTCGGTGGCAAAGCCAACTATGCCGGCCTCGTGGCCGTCTGTGTCGAGAAGGACCGAGGCCGAGATAAGAACTGGAACGCCTGTTCCTTCCTTGGTTTTAAGAACGCTCTCGAATCCGGCAGCCGTGCCGCCGCGCTTCCGCATTTCGAGCGCCAGTTCTCTTGCGCTTTCCTCTCCGTCATAGAGGCCAGACATCGGATGTCCCCTGACGTCTTCCGCCCGATAGCCCAAAAGGGCTTCTGCGCCTTGGTTGAAAAGCACGACGTTTCCAACCTTGTCGGTGGCGATGATGGCGTCGGGGGAACTCTCGATGAGACGCGTGAGGTAACGCTTCGTCTCTTGCAACTCGACATTTGCATCGAGCGCTGCCTGTTCGGCACGCTTGCTCCCTGTAATGTCGGCCCAGGCACCGACCAATTCGAGCGGCTTACCCGCTTCATCATAGACAACCTTAAATGTATCCTGGATCCAGATGTGGTGGCCGTCCTTGTGATGGAAACGGTACTCGACGCTGCCGCCACCGCGTGCAATTAGCGGCAGCATCTCGTCGAACACCCTCGGTGCGTCGTCCGGATGAAGATGATCCGGCCAGCCTTTCGGGTCGGTAGTCATCTCCTGCGGCGTGTAGCCCATGATCGCGCGCAGGTTCTCGCTGACGAACGTGCAAGCATAATCGCCGGACGCCTTCGTGGTGTAGATGATGGCAGGACTAACAGCGAGCAGATATTGCAGTCTTTGACGAGTGCCTTTTAGTTCTTTGGCGATCGCCTTTCGCTCGTTTTCGAACGCTTCGAGCTCTCCCATTCTTCGGCGGAGGCCAAGCAACTCGTCCAGGAGCTGCTTCTTGGTCTTCTTTTCGTCTTCGCCCGGGGATGACGGCGGCGCGCTGAACCGGCTAGTCCCGCTTTTAGCTTCGTACATTACTGCGCCTCCTTTCGAGGCTCAGCACAAACACGAAACACGGCTGCTCGACGAAAGCTTTTACCGTGTCGAATTCATTTTCCGGTACGGTTGCTATCCAACTGCTTGTTGTAGTCTTAGCATGTATTCCGCGATGGCACGAGTAATCAGCTGCCATAGCGCCAACTAGCAGAGGCTAAGTTGCCCCACGAAGCCGAAGTCAAAGGCCAAGTCAAGCGTATCAATCTCGCGCTGCAGGGCGGGGGTTCGCATGGTGCCTTCGGCTGGGGCGTTCTCGACCGGCTTTTCGAGGACGGGCGGATCGTGGTCGAAGGCATTGTGGGCACTAGTGCCGGTGCCATGAATGCGGCGGTTACTGCCTATGGACTTACTCTTGGGGGTAATGAGGGAGCGCGATCTGCGCTTCGGCGTTTCTGGGAGACCGTGGCAGAACGAGGTCGCTGGTCGGTCTTGCAGCCATCATGGCTAGACCGGTTAAGAAGCCCGGGCAGCCTTGACTATTCGCCAGGCTGGATCCTGTTGGACACGTTGACACGCGTTCTGTCCCCCTATCAAATGAATCCGACGAACTACCACCCGTTGCACGATATTCTGAGCGAACAGGTGAACTTTGACGCGCTCCACCGGACTGACCGGGTGAAGCTCTTCGTCTGTGCCAGCAACGTCATCACCAACCGGCTGCACGTCTTCGCCGGCGAGGAGATTTCAGTCGACGCGGTGATCGCGTCCGCCTGCATTCCCTCCATGTTCCAATCGATAGAAATCGACGGCCAACATTACTGGGACGGTGGGTATATGGGGAATCCGCCCATCTTCCCCATCATATACAACTGCACATCAACCGACGTCGTTCTTGTCATGATCAACCCCATCGAGATCGAGCGCGTCCCGCAGACTGCACAAGCAATTTTGGACCGCATAAATACGCTTAGCTTCAACTCAAGCTTAATGCGCGAAATGCGTGCCATCAATTTCGTCAACCGACTCGTGGACCAGGGCTT
>DASTQE010000225.1:0-6582 GCA_035761895.1 Nitrospira sp.
GGAATGCCGGGGCCGAATGGCAGGATGCCGAGGTGCTTCGAGACCGCAATTGGGTCAGCAGCCGCAAGCCCGCCGACCTGCCGGCCTTCAATCGCGAGATGTTGGCGCTCTTCGCGGAGCATCTCGCAGGTGGGGCCGCGAAGGCGGCGTAGGCAGTTGAGATTATCAGAAAGCATTCACAGTGAATCAAGTCCGATCCAGAACAGAGTCCTACGGATCTGTGTTGAACAGAATGGGTATAATTATCAGACTAACGACTTCACCTTCTCCTCTTAATCTACTATCTACGATATTTCACTGAGTTGCCTCTGGAGTAGCCTTTACGTTCTGCTGATTACAGCGCCGAGAGTCTCTTCGCAGAAGAGGCTGGCGCATCCCTTATGTTCATGGGTGGCCTCTCCTATCATTTTTAGGGAGAATAGCGTGGGCGCCTTTCTCACCATCGCAGCCATATCGCGCTTGTTCACCCGCCCAAACCCACCGATTGCTTTGCAATCGATTTCCCGGGACCCCTTTTCCCAGGGCGGCAAAGGCGAGACGCCGTGCTCGAAGGTCCGTTCCGTTCCAATCATCCTTCCAAGCTTGCTTGTACAGCCTTCCCACGAGCAGCCTGGATCAGTCCAGACGTGCGCGCTTCTAGATTTTCCGTTTGAAATTGGTGGTTGATTCGTCTCCCACTGCGCGCTTGAACGAGCACCGCCTTTCTAACAATACGATGGATCTGGTGTGCGCGTTCAGCGAGCAAGGGAGACGAACAACCACCAATCGGTTCTTCTGGTGTGCGCCCTCCGCGAGCACAAGGACTGACCAGGCTTCCACCTCACCTGTTCTCACTCTTCTCAACCGCACACGACGTCTTCAACGACTCTTCGGTCAGCAGCTTCTTGTCGTCGATCCGTTTCATGAGGAGTTTGGCCGCTCTGAACAGATCGTTCTGCTCCTCTTCGCCGATCCAAAACTTCGTCTTGATCTGCGTCACGCGCTCGGCCAGGCCATCCGCGCCGTCTTCTCCCGCATACATAAACTGTCGAAGCGACAGGTGACGCACTTCGCAGCCGCATTGTTCGCGATCGTTCACCGGCAGCCGTCCGCGCATCTCCTGATCCTGACGGCCCACGGGAATCCCCATGCCCGTCAGGAGCGAACGTCGCGACTCGAGGAGCATCGCATCCATCGCATCCAACGCATTGGTATCGACGAAGTAGTCGATGGAGCTGCGGCTGGACTGTACGCTGTAGAGCTCCGGATGCTCACTGGCCGGAGTGGCATCGATGATGATGATCAGACAACCGTTGGGAAACAGCCGCCTGAGCGACGTACCCAAAATGTTGCGATTGATGTATTCGGAGATCGCCTGGACGCCCAGGTTGTCGATTGGCCCGCCATCGAACAGATGCACGTATTGCGTGGGCGTGATGTACCACTGGAGCGTCACGTCCTGAAAGGCACCGGGGAATGCGGAAGAGGCGTTGACCGCATTGGCGACGGGATAGAGAGCCAGCGCGGAATGGAGCCGGGCGAATCCCTCGTCCGTAAAGGTAAAACGGGCGTGATCGTTGTGGACCGTCGAATTGAGCAGAATCTTGGGATGCGATCGGAGATGCGCAAACGTCGCGTCATGGTAGAGCTCATTGTTGAACACCTGCACCATGATGTCGGAGCGGGTGAAATCGGTAAACCAGTACCGAAAAATATTCTGCGGGAGAAACCATCGCCAGATCCAACTGCCCTGAAAGTCAAAGCCCATCGCCTTGCGTAAGGCAGGCTCGGTAAAGACCCCGGCTTTCTCACCGAGGCCGTAGTAGACGGTTGGAAGCGTCCCTCCGGATACGCCGGAAATGACGTCCACCTGCTCCAGCAGCTTGCGCTCCTGCAGTTCGAGCATGACGGCCGCTCCGAAGTTCGCGGCGCGGCTACCGCCGCCGGAGATCGCGAGCGCGAGGAATCGACCGTCCTTTCTTTCGAGCTCCGTCAAATTCCAGGAGCCTGCCGTTTCCGGCGGCGCCTCTTTGGAAGTCCATTCCGCGTTCCAGCCCGGCCGCCAATTGCCGGGGAGAATGGCGCACCCTCCGATCGCCAGCAGAAGTCCGATGATGCACACTCTCGCCCGGGATCTATTCTGGAGAAATCTCTTGAGGGAAATCGGTTTCTTGAATGTCGCGCGGATGAATGGGCGGGGGAAACGTGACGGCATAGATACCTCTTACGGGGGCCGATTGTAAGAGGCATGAAGGGCATACGCAAGAGCGCATTGAATAACAATACGTGCCATTAGTTGAGGAAGAGGGCAAGGGCTCGACCATTAAAACAGCGGATGATGCGGAGCGCTGGTCGCTGGAACTTCAGGAGGCGGTTTCCCGACGTTACCCCGGAATTTCCATGCGCTTTTGTCTTTGACGAGAAAATGCACTTCGCCGACCCAGCTGTCGATCGTGACCGGTTTGCCTGACTCTTTGTCTGTCCCGTACAGCCCGCCCGTACAGGTCACGAACGCTTTCGTCGTCGATCCGGTGCGGACGACCTTGAGTTCGGTGAACAGGTGCTTCGATTCGATCTGTCGGTAGTGGCTGAAGACCTCAGTCCATACACGTCGCACATCCGATCGTTTCAGTCCGTGATAGTTGTAATCTTTCTCGTAGAACATCATGAGCGCATCGAGGTCGGCTTGTCGCACGGCGAGCTCCGCCCGATCGAATGCCGCCACGAGTTCCTTCGCGATCGTCTGGGTCGTCTCCCCAATGACTCCCGGCGCAATTTCCACAGCCGCCGCAGACGGAGTCGGATGATGGCACCGGTTGACAAGGACTATTCCGATCAGCACGACGATGATTCTGCAGACGCCAAACTTGTTCATGATCGTGAGGATAGCAATGGTGATGCCAACAAAATCGGTCGATTTCTATGCTTAGTCCATACTCTGGAGCCAGGTCGATTCTTAAGAGGGATGGTGCCTCCTTCCCCACTGAATCGTCAGGCACTGCTGCAAAACGCTACTCTTGAGGCGATTTTTCGCGAAAATGTGGCTGAACCTGCCGGGTACACATCATGCAGGTTTCAGTAGGGTGACCCAGGAGAATAGCGAGTTTAGGCCTATCGCGCTCAAGCCGCTTCTGCACGGGGGTGGGGTATCCCGCTTCTCGATCATGTCCGCGAGCGAAAGGAATTGAACATGAAACCGCTCCTCGTCGGCACCATTGCCCTCATATTTGCCGCGACGTCGGTCGTGTCCGCTCAGACCGCACGCGGGAATCCGAAGGCTGGAGAATCGATTTACAAGCAGCACTGTCTCCGTTGTCATGGCGAGAAATTGGATGGGAACGGCCCCGATGCGCAGTACCTGATCGTCCGACCCGCCGATTTCGGCTCCAATCGCTCACGGACGAAATCCGACTGGGAACTTTTGGTTGCCCTGTCCAACGGCGTCCTGTTCAGCCCGATGCACAGCTACCGCGGCAAATTGACCGATGAGCAAATGTTGGACGTGCTCTCCTACATCAGATCCATGGCACCGTTCGACGCCGTGAGCTAGAGAGTTTCTTCCGTGCCTTGGACCACGATCATCAAGTCTCGCCGAGAGTGGGAGACCATTCCGAATCTTCACGATTACGAGAACATCCGTGGGCACTTCACGTGGGAACAGGCCCGACAGGACTTGGAAGGGCTCCCTCGCGATCAAGGCCTCAACATCGCACACGAGGCGGTCGCTCGTCATGCCCACGGAGCGCGTGCGTCGCATCTGGCGATCAGATGGATAGGGAAGAACGGAACGGTCGAGAACTACTCCTACCGTCAACTCAACGACCTGACGAACCAATTTGCCAACGTGCTTCAGAACCTTGGCGTCGGCAAAGGCGATCGTGTGTTTGCTCTGGCCGGACGCATTCCGGAGCTCTATATCGCCGCCCTTGGCACCTTCAAGAACCGCAGCCTGTTCTGCCCTCTGTTTTCTGCCTTCGGACCTGAGCCAATCCGGGCGCGACTCAGCATCGGCCAGGCGAACGTCCTGGTCACCACTGCCTCGCTCTATCAACGAAAGGTCGCCGCGCTTCGCGAAGCGATCCCGAGTCTTGAACACATTCTGCTCATCGGAGAGAACCGGCAGCCCACCGCCATCGCGGGCACACACGATTTGGGTATGCGCATGCAAGAAGCCAGTCCTACCTTTACTATTGGGCCCACAGACCCGGAAGACATGGCCCTGCTGCACTTTACGAGCGGCACGACCGGCACTCCAAAAGGCGCCATTCATGTTCATCAGGCAGTGATCGCTCACCACATGACCGGCAAGTACGCGTTGGATTTTCACAGCAACGACGTGTTCTGGTGTACGGCAGACCCCGGTTGGGTCACCGGGACGTCCTACGGAATCATCGCGCCCCTAACGAGCGGCATTACCAGCATCGTGGATGAGGCGGACTTCGATGCCGAACGCTGGTACCGCCTCCTGCAAGAGGAACACGTCACCGTGTGGTACACAGCTCCTACCGCCATTCGCATGATGATGAAAGGCGGCGTGAATCTCGTCAGAAAATACAACCTCCAGCACCTCCGTTTTCTCGCGAGCGTCGGCGAGCCCCTCAACCCTGAAGCCGTTGTCTGGGGACGAGAGGCCTTCGGCCAACCGTTTCACGACAATTGGTGGCAGACCGAGACCGGCGGCATCATGATTGCCAACTATGCCGCCATGGACATCCGGCCCGGTTCAATGGGACGTCCGTTGCCGGGTATCGAAGCCGCTATCGTGCATAGAACGGAGGCCGGCAGCGTCGACGTGATCGAGAAACCTGGCGAACAGGGAGAACTGGCTTTACGTCCGGGTTGGCCCTCGATGTTCCGTGGCTATTGGAATGAACCGGAACGATACAGGAAATGTTTCGTCGGAGGCTGGTACCTCACTGGCGACCTGGCCAAGAAGGATGAAGACGGCTACTTCTGGTTCGTGGGACGAGCGGACGACGTGATCAAGACCTCCGGACACCTAATCGGCCCGTTTGAGGTGGAAAGCGTGTTGATTGAACACAAGGCGGTCGCTGAGGCCGGCGTGATCGGGAAGCCGGACCCCGTCGCCATGGAGGTGGTCAAAGCCTTCGTGTCACTCAAGGATGGCTATGAGCCCAGCGACGAGTTACGCCGTGAGTTGCTCGGCTTTGCCCGCGCCAAGCTGGGAGCCGCGGTGGCTCCGAAAGAAATCGCGTTTCTCCCCACGTTACCCAAGACGCGAAGCGGAAAAATTATGCGCCGATTACTCAAAGCCCGGGAACTGGGCCTACCGGAAGGGGATACGTCGACGCTCGAGAACTAAGCGCACAACGCTTAGTTCTCGTTGGCTAGGGGCGCGGGTAAGAGGCGATGGGGACAAGCAGACTTCCTGAAAAAAAGTAAAAACAACATGGCCCTTGATGTAGACCGTCCCCATGCCCTTGAGTTGTTGCGCGCGATGCTCCGCATCCGACGGTTTGAGGAGAAGTGCGCAGAACTCTACAGCGGGGGAAAGATCCGGGGTTTTCTGCACCTCTACATCGGGGAAGAAGCGGTCGCCGTTGGCGCCCTGCTATGCTTCACGTCGGAAGATGCGATCGTCGGCACCTACCGCGAGCACGGCCACGCGCTAATACGGGGCACTCCAATGGGACCGCTGATGGCGGAACTGTACGGGAAAGCGAACGGCTGCGCACGGGGACGCGGCGGATCCATGCACTTCTTCGACGCCGCACGCCGTTTCTATGGAGGCCTGGCGATTGTCGGCGGAGGGCTTCCGATCGCGGTGGGACTCGCGCTGGCCGACCTCATGCAGCAACGCCGTCGCGTGACCGCGTGCTTCTTCGGCGACGGCGCGGTGGCCGAAGGAGAGTTTCACGAGTCCCTCAATCTCGCCGCGCTCTGGAAGCTGCCGGTGCTGTTCCTCTGCGAAAACAATCTCTACGCGATGGGGACCGCACTCGGCCGGCATCAATCGCAGATCGACATCGCCCGCAAAGCCGACGCCTATGCCATCCCGGCCGAAACCGTAGACGGGATGGACGTCCTCGCGGTGGAATCAGCCACAAAGAAGGCTGTCGCTTTCGTTCGCGCGGGCCGGGGACCGTATCTGCTTGAATACCGAACTTATCGGTTTCGCGCGCATTCAATGTACGATGCGGAGCTCTACCGGACAAAAGACGAAGTCGCCCGGTGGAGGCAGCGCGATCCTATCACCCTCTTCCAACAACGGCTTCGTGCCGAAGGGTCGGTGACCGATGCCGACCTCACCAACATGGAAACTGCCATTGCGGCCGAGATCGCAGAATCCGTGGCGTTTGCCGAGACGGGCCCATGGGAACCGCTGGAGGATCTCACGAAGGACGTGTACACGCCGGCGAAGCCGGCAAGCTAAGAGGGACTTGATGGTCAAGATCACCTACCGGGAAGCCGTTCGTGCCGGATTGCGCGAGGCGCTCCAGAACGATCCCCGTGTCTTTCTGATGGGCGAAGATGTCGGCAAGTACGGCGGGACCTATGCGTGCAGCAAAGGGTTGTTGGATGAGTTCGGTGAGGAGCGCATCCGGGATACTCCGCTGTCCGAGAGCACCTTCGTCGGCGCCG
>DASTQE010000226.1:0-7453 GCA_035761895.1 Nitrospira sp.
GGATCGCTCGAATTGCCAGCCGATCTCGAACAGCGCACGGCGGAGAGTTGGCTTGAATCGCTCTCCCATGGCCCGTCATCCCGACAGACCGTTTGGGCTCCTCTCGCCCGCTGGCTGACCGGCAACGATCTTGGGCACCTCTCTGCGGATGCGTTTGTCATGGCGTTGAAGCCGTTCTTTCTCTCGCAGGCCGCCGACAGCCGTATTTGGGTTCCCAGACAGGCGTGGGATCGGACGTTCGTCCGGCCGGTGACGGATGCTCTTGCGAAGGCACATGCGACGATATGTGCGAGAATGCGTGCGGTGCAATTTGAGTATCATGATGATCTGATCACGGGCCTTCGCGTGAAGGACGGAACTACGCTTCAAGCCGATTGGTACGTCGCGGCCGTTCCCCCCCGTGACTTGACTGCCTTGTTGCCGGAACGCTGGCTCAGCCGTTACGCGTATTTCCAGCAAATCGCCGACCTCGAGGCCATCGTTGACGCCGTCATACAGGTTCGCACCGTGGAACGGATCACGAGCCCACGCCATGTCATGCTGGGCGCAGGACCCTTCAATTGGATCGCCTGCAAGCCGTCGCAATTCGATGGGGGGCTGGTCGCGATGCTCACGATGCCGCAGGATCAACCGGTGACGGACACCATCCAGCGAATATCGGCGCTTCTTCGATCACTCAACCTCCTTCAGCCGGATCGCCAAATCACCGGATTCCGACAGGAAGACCGAGCCCATACCTGGTTGGCGCTACCACCCGGCACTAAGGTCCGCCGACCCATGCAGCGAAGCCCTATATCCAATCTGCTCTTGGCGGGCGCGTGGACGGACACAGGCTGGCCGGCCAATCTCGAAAGCGCAATCATCAGCGGCGAGCGATGCGCGGAGATTATTCTGCGTCGTGAGTGTCCTGCCCACTAGCGACTGCGCTCATTTTTCTGCCGTTGACAACGCGCTATACGGCTCCTAAGATGCCCGCGTCATCGGTCGCACTCGTCATGACGCTCCAGGAACTCGCGAAATCTCTTCACAACTGTCAGCAATGCAAACTCGCCAAGCTGGGCCGGACTCAGGTGGTGTTCGGCGTGGGAAATCCGCATGCGAGCATCATGTTCGTCGGTGAAGCGCCCGGATTCAACGAAGACCAGAAAGGCGAGCCGTTCGTCGGTGCAGCGGGAAAACTCTTGAACGATTTGTTGGCTTCCGCGAACCTCTCGCGCGATCAGATCTACATCGCCAATGTCATCAAGTGCCGCCCCCCCAACAATCGCGATCCGGAACCAGACGAAGTCGAAACCTGCAAGCCGTTCTTGATGCAGCAAATCCAAATGATTCGCCCCAAGCTCGTGTGCACACTGGGCAACTGGGCGACCCAAACGTTGTTGGAACGGAAGGTCGGCATCACCAAGGTGAAGGCCCAGGCCTTCTACATGAAAGATTTCGTGATCTTTCCATTGTTGCATCCGGCGGCCGCCTTACACCAAGGCAATCTGCTCGAGACGCTGAAGGAAGATTTCAAGAAACTGAAGGAATTCCTGGACCGGCATTCGCAACCGCCGCCTGCCGCCGAACCAGCGACGCCAGCCACACCAACTCTCAACGTCGAGCCACCCAATCCCGCCCAAATGGACTTATTCGGATAGTGAACCCCGCCTTCAGCGATGGGCTAAAACGCATAGCCTGTCGCCACTTGGCTCCGCAAAATAGTGAACGCGTGGCCGGGTACCCACTGCTTTAGCGAGGGTGAAACCGCACGACCCTGTGGCTGCTTGGCTCCGCAAGACAAGGGGGCGTAAGGCTGTTGATCTTCCTTGCTCGCCGAACGCGCACACCAGAAAGAGAGGTAGCCGGTGGATGGTCGCCTCTGCTCAGCGATGGGTGAAACCGCGTGGCCCGCTCGCTGCTTGGCTCCGCCAACTTGGTCCGTTCCGGACTCGGTCCAAACGGACCTTCGAACAAGGCGTCTCGCCCTCGCCCAGAGGCGACCGCAGCGACAGGACCCTGCACACATCGCAAGTCGCAGGAAGCGACCATCCACCGGCTACGATGTAGGAAAAGAGCGAGCGGGGATGGAGTATTTTGAGCGGTGGTGGGCAAAGGCCGCGTCCCGGCGCGGCGCAGGGTGGGCGGGTGAGTTGGCTAGAGCGCACGTCTCGGCGTGCGCAGGGTGGGAGGGTGAGAACGACTCCGCGGCGACAGGCCTATGCAACCCATCGCAAGTCGCCGCATCCTCATCCCGCGGGGAGAGAAGCTCCTAGCATACAACGTAGATGTTCGCTCTGATGATCTAATCTCTCAGCGCTCGATCTGGACTGAGCCGCCTTTTCACCTGATGGGGCGGGACACGACAAGTCGAAGCGAGCGACCGTTGCTTTTTCAGTTGCAACGGTCAAGCCTGTAGTGTTCGAGGCTCGGCGAGTTTACAGGATTGAGTGAACGAGACTTAGTCGGGTGGCCCAGAAGGTGCCAGGCGGCACCAGTCCAGCCCGAGCGCACCCTTCTAGGCTTTCGTCGATTTTCGTTCCGACGATGTGGCAGAGGTGGATTCGGCGGGTTGTTCCTCTATTTCTCCTTCGGCGGGTTTCTCTTCCTCCGGGACGTCGAACCACTGGACCAGCATCTCATCCCACCATGCCTCATCAACCTCGGTCCCGGGATCGGTGCCTAAAAATGACACGTCATCCTTGGTGAGCTCGGTTCCGACCTCTTTCGGCTGGTGCTTCGCGCGCTCGATCACTTCCTTCGTCGCAAAGCCACCAATGATCCAGGAGTCCGGATCGGCGCGACGGGACTTGTAAGCTTTCAGTCCGACCTTCAGGTACATGAAGATTTGCTGTTGAATGGGATCGCCTACGCCCGAGTGAGGCAGGCTGAGCGTCTTTTCAATCTTCTTGCGCCAATGCCGATCGTCGTAGCGCGACGTCACAAGCTGCAGCATCTTTTTCCCGAGCTCTGAATCAAGCGGCATGTATGTGCTCCATCAAGATCTCCAACGTCACTGGACCGGGCTCACTTTCGACCGTACTTGCCCGTGAACGAGGCTTTTCCCAACTTGTTCTGGTTCAGGTAGTAGCCCACCATCGCGCCCGACGCCTCTTTCTGCAAAGGCAATTGATCGACTTTCAGCGCATACACGGTAAAGATGTACCGATGCGGCTTGTCCTTCGGCGGCGGGCAGGGACCGCCATAACCTGGCTGACCGAAATCCGTCATGGATTGGATGCTGCCTTGCGGCGCTCCGCCGCCCTCAGGGTTGCCCGCGCCTGCCGACAGCGACGTCGTATCCGGAGGGAGATTGAAGATCACCCAATGCCACCATCCACTCCCGGTCGGGGCATCGGGATCGTAGACCGTCACCGCAAAGCTCTTGGTGCCCTTCGGCGCGCCTTCCCACCGCAGTTCTGGCGAGGTGTTGTTGCCGCTGCAGCCGAACCCGTTAAAGACATGTTCATTCCCGATGGTGCCCTTATCTTTGACGGTGGGACTTGTCAGCCGAAAATCGGCGGCTGCGCTGACTCCTGGAAGCACGAGTACTGCCAGCAATAGGCTCCATGCCCGTCGCATAACCTCTCCTCTCTTCCCTTTGGTTCCCTCGCCCATGCCTACCGGATACCTCTATTTGACCTTTTGATAGGTTCCCATCAGCCGGGCCTCGCTTAAAATGTGCCCCTTCATGGCCTCCTCGAGCTTGGCCTTGGTCGGCTGCTTCAGATCCGGCAGAACGGTATCCAACGCGAACAGTTTGTGGAAATACCGGTGGCGCCCAATCGGCGGGCATGGTCCTCCGTAGCCCGTGCGCTTCCAGTCGTTCATGCCCTCCTTGGTTCCTGCAGGCAGCGTTTTCGCGTTTTCCGGCAAACCGTCACTTGTCGGCGGCAAATTATACAGGACCCAATGCACCCAGGTCATTTTAGGCGCCGCCGGATCCGGTGCGTCCGGATCGTCGACAATCAGCGCCAGGCTCTTGGTTCCGGGCGGAATCTCCGACCAGGCCAGCGGCGGAGAAACGTCCTTGCCTTCGCAGGTGTAGAGAGAAGGAATCGCACCCTCGTGAGTAAATGCCGTGGAAACAATCCGCATGGTGCCCCCTCCTCGGGCTAACACGGCCATCAACAGGAACGCGGCGGTCAGCGGCGCGGCTCCGAAAGTCCAATAGCAGTATCGCGCTCGGCTCTTCAATTGCCTGCAACCGTCATTTGGGCAATCTTCACTGTCGGACTCGCTATTCGCCCTCGAAACGCGAGGTCTCCGCCGACAAGTTCGATGTCCCGGAACATCTGCTTTAAATTCCCGGCGATGGTGATTTCCTCCACGGGATAAGCCAGCTCGCCGTTTTCTATCCAAAATCCGCCCGCCCCGCGTGAATAGTCGCCGGTGACCATGTTGATGCCGAAGCCGATCAACTCGGTCACGTACAGACCTTCTTTCACACTCCGGATGATATCCTCCGCCGCGCACGTCCCCGGAGCCAGGTAAAAATTCGTGGGGCCGACCGAGGGACTTTCCCCCACGCTCCTCGAGGCGTTTCCCGTCGACGGAAGCCCTAACTTCCTCCCCGAGTAGCTATCAAGCAGATAACTAGTGAGCACTCCCTTGTCGACGATCGTATTCTTTCTCGTCGGAAGCCCTTCGCCGTCGAACGGCCGCGAACCCAGCCCCCCCGCCATTCGCCCGTCGTCGTAGACAGTGAACCACTCAGGCGCCAACTGCTTTCCCAACTGTCCTCCCAGAAAGGATGCCCCCTTATAGAGGGCGTACCCGGAGACGGCGCTGCACAAATTGCCGAGCAGGCTGCCGGCGGTTTCCTGGTCGAACACCACCGGCACACGTTTGGTGACAACTTTGCGCGCGCCCAGTCGCCTCACCGTCCGCCTGGCGGCTTCAATGCCGATGGCCTCAGGCGCGTCGAGCTTGTGGAATTTTCGCCGGACGTCATACCAGGCATCGCGTTGCATGCCCCCGGAGACCGGATCGACCGCGACCGGCGAAACGGCCAAAGAATAGCTGGAACTGCGATAGTCCCCGATGAATCCGTGACTGTTGGCGAGCACCACGCGCCCCCACGACGAATCGAAATCCGCCCCTTCGGAGTTGGTGATCCGCTCGTCGCTCGCCAGTGCCGCCGCTTCGGCCCGCTTGGCCAGTTCGATCTGCCGATCCGTATCGAGCCTGGTGTCGTCGTAGAGATCTAGGTCCGGTTGCTCCGTCGCCATCTGATCGGCGCCCGGCAATCCGGACACAGGATCTTCGACAACGGCCTTGGCCAACGTACAGGTTTCCGACACGAGGTGCCGCAACGACTCAGGCGAAAAATCCGACGTGGACGAGGTGGCGGACCGCTTGCCGACGAACACGCGCAGGCCCAATCGCTTTTCACGTGCCTTTGTGAGCCGGTCGACCGCGCCGAGCCGGATCTGGACGGATAGATTTTCGCCGTCGGCGACCACCACGTCGGCTTCTGTCGCGCCGCTCTTTTTGGCCATGGCCAAGACATCAGAGGCCAGATCAGAGAGACGTTGACCTTGCTTCTTGACGCTTGTTCTCTCACTCGGCTCTAGATCACTCATCACCGATCACCCATCACCCATCACTGGCTTCTATGTCACCCGTCACCCATTACTGACTTTGCGTGCCGCCGACGGTAATCTCGTCGATCCGTATTGTCGGCAATCCGACTCCGACCGGCACGGATTGCCCTTCCTTGCCGCAAGTCCCGATGCCTTCGTCCAACTTCATATCATGACCGACCATCGAGACCTTGGTGAGAATATCGGGCCCGCTGCCGATGAGCGTGGCCCCCTTGACGGGCTTCGTGATCTTGCCGCCTTCGATCAAATACGCTTCGCTGGCCGAGAACACAAACTTACCGTTCGTGATGTCCACCTGACCGCCTCCGAACGACACGGCATACAGGCCTTTGTTGACCGATTTGATGACGTCCTCCGGATTCGATTCTCCGGCCAGCATGAAAGTATTGGTCATGCGCGGTAGCACGATGCTCTGGTAACTTTCTCGTCTTCCATTGCCCGTCAGGGGAATCCCCA
Organism: Nitrospira sp.; assembly: GCA_035761895.1. Taxonomy (GTDB): domain Bacteria; phylum Nitrospirota; class Nitrospiria; order Nitrospirales; family Nitrospiraceae; genus Nitrospira_C. Next base: position 6,042 of record DASTQE010000226.1, read on the forward strand.
TCAGACGGGCGTTCAACTTGTCGGTGATGTAGCCCCGTAAGATGCCTTTGTCGATCAGCATGGTTCGACCCGTCGGCGTGCCTTCGTCGTCCATGTTCAGCGATCCGCGTCGGCCCGGCAAGGTGCCGTCATCCACGATCGTACAGACATCCGAGGCTACGCGCTTGCCCAGCAGGCTGGAAAAGGCTGAGGTCTTCTTCCGGTTGAAATCCGCCTCGAGTCCATGCCCGACGGCTTCATGCAGAAGAATCCCCGGCCAGCCACCGCCCAGCACAACGGGCATAACACCGGCAGGGGCATCAACCGCTGACAGATTGAGAATCGCTATACGGGCCGCCTCCCTGGCATAGGCCAGATACCGGTTCGCCTCGTGGTAGAACTCGAACCCGATGCGACCGCCCCCGCCGAATGACCCGATCTGACGGTTCCCCCCTTCTTCGGCGATACAGGTCACCTGCAAACGAGACAGGGGCTGCACGTCGCCGATCAGTGTTCCGTCCGATGTGGCCACCATGACAATCTTGTATTCCGTATTGAAGGAGGCCATGACGTTCGTGATGCGAGGGTCGTAGCGTCTCGCCTCGGCGTCGATGCGGTTCAACAGCGTGACGCAGTCCTCTGTGGCGACCTCCGCTTGGTCGTGAGAGACCGGGTAGAGATCCCTCGCCGGTCTCGCATGGACGGGGACGGGAACCGATTGAGTCCCGCCCGGCGAGTTGGCGATATACCGGGCCGTATCTGCGGCAAGTTCGAGATCGTGTCTCGTCAGGTCGTCCGAGTAGGCAAAGCCGGTTTTTTCGCCGGCAGTCGCGCGCACTCCTACGCCCTGGGAAATACTCTTCGTCGCCCGCTTGACGAGCGATTCTTCCATCGACACGGATTCGGAAATGCACGATTCAAAATACAAGTCCGCATAATCCACATTGCGGACCTTCACCCGGCCCAACGCTGCCAACACGTCATGTTCGGTCACCCCGAACGAATCCAACGGAATGAGTTGTCCCATGTCGAAATTTCCTTCAAAAATAGTCGATGTACGCGGGAGGTCAGAGTATAGCCGATTCATTTTTCGAGGCGCAATGCGAGCACTTCCAACTCTTCGCTTTTGCAAGAGATTTGGGAAATATCGTTTGACTTTCAGTGGCACGGCCAGTAGACTTTCTCCACCTACCCATACGCGCCTCATAGAAAGGACCTTAACCAGACCAGCACCTCATGGACACACAGCCACCCTCCAGCATTGACCATTTGTCGGAAACAGAACTGACGGCAAAACTCGATCCTGACCTGCTTCCCAAACACGTCGCCATCATCATGGATGGCAACGGGCGATGGGCCGAGGCCCGAAGTCTACCCAGGATTGCCGGTCATCGTGAAGGCATTAAGTCGGTTCGCGACATGATCTCGTTGTG
>DASTQE010000227.1:0-10656 GCA_035761895.1 Nitrospira sp.
GATCTTATCTCCGGTCTTTAATTTGCCGGAGGTGCCTTGTATCTTGGTCTCTGGGGTCACCCGCAGGCGTACCTCATGCCCGGACATTTCCCTCACCACCAGCTCGTCCCCTTCCCAATAGAGAACATCGCCCTTGATCTCTGAACCAGCCGTCGTTGGAGAAGGTTCCGCCGAGGCTGGCAGAGCGATGCCGGCGAACAGCAGCCAGAGAATCAACAGGAGCGTCATGGCCTAGTCTCCTCCCTAGGGTCAGCCTACAAATCCTTTTGATCCTTGTCAAATCGACAAGGATCTTTTGTCGCCTCTCCCCGTCTCCCCTTCAGGGAACGATCCGTGGAAATCTAGGGATCGGACGAGACGCCATTGCGCGCCAAACGGGCGATGGTACGGTATGGGTTTTGTGGTGCGACACGCCGCGATAGGGTGCCTGGGGCTGGGGCTGAGTCTCGTCGCGGATCCTGTATGGGCACAGGCTGACCGAATAGGCGGCGCGGTGGAATTTCGATCGGCTGATCGGCCGATTTCAACGCCCACACTCCGGTTCGCCGAATCGGCATCGTCGGACGTGGGGAAATCCCTGCCGACGAGTCCTCCAACTCCAGACGACGTGCTCAAACAGATCGACAAGGAACTGGGCCGAAGCGGCACAAGATCGACGACCGGCGCCGATCTCGGCAGTCTCGGCTCACCCGAAAAAGCGGACGACAAAAGCGGCCTCGGCAAAACCACACTCAAATAAGACGCGGCATTCACTCACTCAGCCGTATTTCGAAAGGAGGGGACATGAAAGCATGGATTCATCTCGTCGTCGCTTTGTTACTGTCATGGCCCGGTCTTGTGTGGGCCGAAGACGCACCCCACGGCGGGTACCGGGGGATCGCGTCGCTGTATTACACGTTGATCTGGGGAATCCTCGCCTATGGCTTGTGGGACGCGTTTGGCAAGAAAGCGCTTTATGTAGGCGCGCCCGTGCTGGCCGTCATCATCTATTTTCTCCTCCCATCGGTCTGAACAAGAGACGTACCTCTTCTGCGTGGTCCTGTCAGCCGGTGGCCTTTCGACAGGCGGAAGCGGGAATCTAGCGCTCAGGCGATCGGATGAAATCAAGACGTCCTGAAAGACCAGCCAGATCCGAGCAGCGGGCATTGCGAACTTGGCAGGTCGCAATGAAGGCGATCCTGCGCGTTCCCGGTCCAGAGAGTGAGCACTATTGATCAGACTGGACATCTCGATTGAGACATGATGGTAATAGTTGCTGATCCATGTCACCTAGGAGGTTCAACGTGAAACAGGTTTCTCTTGCGCTGAGTGTGGTACTCGCATGTCTCTTCACCGTGGTCGCGTGTGATTACGGCAAACCTGCCGGGACGGCAACGACGGCAGTTGGTGCCGACACGGCCCTTATGGCTCCCGCCGGTTCACCTGGTCGAGCGGACAATGACGAGGGCGTGAGCCACTACAAGCAGGGTCACTGGGACGTCGCGTCAGATGGGTTCAAAAAAGCCATCAAGGCCGACCCGAACCTCGCCGAAGCCCATTACAACTTAGCCCTTTCACTCGACAAAATGGGGAAACACGAGGACGCCACCGCATCCTTCAAACAGGCGGCATCACTGGCCCCCACGAATCCGACTATCAAGGATTCACCGATTCTCAAGAAGCACCTCGGAATGTAAGAATGAGCTGAGGTGCCCGAATGGGACGATAAGCACGCGCGCCTTGTGCCAACGCGTCGTACGGCCGGCTGAGGTAGGGGACGTCGGGGCATTCGTCCGCAAGTTCTGACTGTGAAGACCCGCTCGCAGTTTTCTGCTACTCTTCCCGCATGTCTCCCCGGTCTAACCAGCGTTCGCCTCGCCACCGCTCGTCCCGTCGCCGCCGCGCACGATCGCTCTGGCGATTTCTGCGCTGGCGCTGGCACGAGGGTGAAGCCTTCCTTCGCGCCTTGTGGGCGTCCCATCCGGCCGTGAGCATCCCCGTCGGTGCAGCGTTAGTGCTCGTGTTCTGGTTGGGCATCAACTGGACCTATCAGGTCGTCAATAAACCGAGCGAGGTCCTGTTCCCATTGGACAGCGCGTTCGACAAAAATCTCGCCGAAACGTGGCGCGATTACGGGCAGCTCTTTCGGGAGCATGCCACGGCCACGATCACGCCAGAGTTACTTGCGGCCCTGGCGCAAGTCGAAGGCAGCGGCAATCCTGTTGCCCGAACGTATTGGCGCTGGCAGGTTTCATGGAATCCGCTGAAATGGTATCAGCCAGCCTCGACTGCCGTGGGCATGTATCAGATCACCTCCGGCACATTTCAGGCTGCCAGACACTATTGCGTTCACGATCATGTCGTCGTGGAAGAGGGACCCTGGCATGACGTCCGTTCCTGCTGGTTCAATAGTCTCTATACGCGCGTGCTGCCCAGCCACGCAATCGAATTGACGGCCGCCCTTCTGGACCGCCAAGTTGCGCAGACGATCGGTTCCCGCTCAGGCGCCACCACGCAGCGCAAGCAGGATCTCGCCGCAATTATTCATCTGTGTGGGCCTTCAGCCGGACAGGCTTACGTTTCGCGGGGGTTTCGGCTCGTGCCGCGGCAGCGCTGCGGCGATCACGATGTGCGAGGCTATCTGGCAAGAGTGACAGGTGCCAAACAACAGTTCGCCCGCCTCGCAGCACACTCTTGAACCGGAACATGCAATTGAGGATTCCATCGGAAGTGCCCGAATCAGAATAGATAATGCGTTCAAGAACACAGAACTGGCAGAGACACAGTTTTTTGTGATACCGTAACAGGACACTCGCCGTTTCGATCGTAAGGCAACCACTACCGATGAAGATCATCCGTGCAGGACGTTTCCTGCTCATCCCGCTGTTTCTCGTTTCGCTGGCTTTCGCCGGATGCGCCGCCACGTCGCTTCTCTATAATCATGCGGACTGGCTCATCGCGCGACAGCTCGACAGCTATTTTGGTCTCAACCGACCGCAAAAGACGTTTGTGTCGTCGCGTTTGAGCGGTATCCTGGCACACCACCGTCGTGAAGCCCTGCCCCGGTATGAAACCGTTTTGCACCAGGCGGGCGAGCGCGCGGCAGATGGGTTGACCGCCGAAGATCTCGATTGGGCCTATGTCCAATTCGATCAACTGAGAGCCGATCTCTTTTCCCGCTTCGTGTCAGATGGTACCGAGTTCGTGCGGCAGGTGAACGATCCTCAGGTGGCGAGGCTCAAGCAGGCGCTCCAAACCAGGTTGGCACGGGACGAAGATCTGCTTCGTGATGACGCCGCGAACCGTCTGGCCAAACGGACCGAGCGTATTCTCAAGTTGGCTCGAGAATGGATGGGCCCGCTGTCGGCTCAGCAGGAACAGGATATCGCCAAAATCACCATGGGCTTTCCCGATAGCATGCCCGCCTGGCACGCCCATCAGGCGTACCGTCATGAGCAGCTCCTTGCACTGCTTGAAACCAGGCAGAGCGACCAGACGGCCGCGCGGCTGGAGCATTGGTTAGTGCACCAAGACCAAGACAACGATCCCCGATTCGCGGAAATGTCGAAGCAGATGCGGCGCCACATCACAGGGCTCGTCATCAGTCTCGATCGCTCGGCGACCCCGGCGCAACGGCGCCATTTCCTTTCAAAATTGGAGGATCTCGCGGCGCTGGTAAGGCGCCTGCAAGCCGCCTAGTTCCTCGCTTACTCGCCCACGAGTTCACCGGTTTCAGGATCGAGGACGGCCAGGCTGTTTCGCGGTTGACCGTTGATCATCGTGAAGTCGCCTCCCACATAGATCTTGTCTCCGGACGCCACGATCGTCCTGACCGGTCCGTTTGCATTTGGATTCCATGTCGTCAACAGACCCGTCATCTTGTCGATGGCGGCCAACCGCCCCCGGACCTGTCCCCCGATTGCGGTAAACAATCCTCCGATGTAGAGGCGGCGCCGCCCGTCATCAAAAAGCGTCCAGACCGTATCGTTTGTCGGCAGGTGCCAACTCGTCGCGAGACCGGTGGCTTGATCGACGGCAGCCAGGTTCTCGCGCGCCTGCCCTCCTACCTCCTCAAAGCGCCCGCCGACGTATACGAGACCGTCTGAGACTTGAAGCGCGTATACCACGTCACCGCTGAAGCCGCGTACCGAGGGATTCCACGGCATCGCCAGTCCGCTGACAAGGTCGAACGCCGCCAGATTGAAACGCACGGTTGCTTGACCGACGAGGCCCACTTGATCGAAACTGCCTCCGGCATAGACAACGGACCCCGCAATAGCCAGCGCCTTCACCTCGCCTTCAAAGATGTTGGGATTCCACGGTGTTGCCAATCCCGTCACAGCATCGACTGCCGCGAGGTTTCGCCGTGCCTCGCCCCTTAAGCCCGTTCCCGGCACGACCTCGGCATTGACCAATTCAAACACGCCTCCGACATAGAGATTGGGACCGGACGACGTGAGGGCGTTCACCAGGTTCGCAGTGCCCAATTTCGGGTCCCATGGTGTGAGTTCACTTGTGACAGAATCGACGGCGGCCAGTCGCCACCGTTCGACGCCGTTCACACTGAAAAAATTTCCTCCGACGTACAGGGTTTGGTTGTGGAGCAGGAGGGCTGTCACCGGTCCGTCCGCCTCCGGCGTCCATGAAACATCCAGGGTGCCGTCGGTCCTGATATGGGCAAGAGTCTGCCGCGGCAGTTGACCTACTTGGGTAAATCGCCCACCGGCATACACACCACCACTTCCGTCCGGCACCAGCGCAAATACCGTGTCATTCGCATCCGGAAACGAATGCCTCGTGGATGTGTCGTCGACGGAAGAAAAGGCGGGATCAGCTCCTCCGCCGCACCCAGCGAGTAGCCCGATCCCCAGCGCCAGAGGGAAGAGGCAAGCGCTCGTCCATCCATGTTGGCAACGCGGTATCGTCATGGCTTAAAACCCGAGACCTCCTCGGTGTGGTCTTACGATAGAGAAAAGCTCGAACCCAGCCCACCAGGGAGTTCACCAGCCTAAGCCAGACAACCTGAGCGAAGAGGCGGATTGACGATGAGCGCGAGAGAGAAAAACTAGGAGAGTTCCCAGTACTGTCAATAACCCTGGTCCGGTAAATTGCCGCAACAATGCGGACCGAAGTCAAAGATTTCATGCGAATGTGTGAACGGCTGATCGGCTTGGCGCTCCAGACGGGACAACTGTCGGCGGAGGAGTGCGATATCATTTCCTATTACGCCAAGGAATTGCACCACACGACCCATCCCTTGTGCGAAAAGCACAGCTGCGACACGTCGCTGTCTTCAAGCTGAACATCTGTTTCAGGTGTCAACCTCCGTACAGGCCTGACACGATTCGTCGCGGAAGTCAGGGCTTCAGGAGCCTGGACAGCACGTCGGACGCTGCATGGCGTACACCACTGTCGCTGTCCGTTTCGGCAACCCGGGCGAGAGCCTGCAGGACGGTCGGCGAATCAAACTGTCCGATCGCAAGGACGGCGCGAAGCCGTATGTTGCGGTCAGCCTGCATCATCAGTCGTTCCAAGAGCGCCAGTGCGCGGGCATCTCTGAGTCGTCCCAACTCATCCACAGTATTCTCCAGCGCGGAAGGCGCAAAATGCTCCGCCAGATCGGGGAAGGTTTCTGCGGGCGACACTAAGGTAGCCATCGGCGTAGCCGCCGGTCGGTGCAGTTCCTCGTTGAATTGGCGGTCCAGCGCCTGAATCAAGGCACCGGTCGTATCCAGATGTTGATGCCATCCCCACACAATGTGGCCCACAAAGTAAAAGTAGGGATTGGCTTCGAGTTTTTCCACGACTTCCACATAGGGAGCATTGAGGAGGTCCCTGTAGGAAGGGGTTTCGCGAATGCTGATGGTTTGCACCTCTTCCGGGTGCGGATGATCGAGCAGGATCCGACAGTAGATGTCCGTGCCGTAGAGATTCACTGCGATCGGTTCCCCGCGTTCTTCACGGTATTCGACTCTGACGGTGAGATCATGCTGCTGCGCGGGATCGTGCGTCACCGTGAAACCGGCGGAGATCAGCTTCATGCGAAGCACCGGTTCAATGCCGAACGATATCCGTCCGCGAGGACGCCAGGTACTCGCCTGGACATCAAGGTAGACCACCGGTTCGTTGACGGCGAGCTGCAAGCCGGCGAGATCCGCGCCGGCTTGCGTCATGAACCCAGGAGTCAGCACAAGGACACCCGCAAGAGCCCAGAGACTTCTGCTCATCGCGTCACCTCCATCCCCCCTGGGGACCGGCTGCTACCCAATCCGCTGTTCAAGCTCATCGAGCAAGACTCGTTGTCCAGGAAGGAGCTTCTTTCTTGCCAGCGGAAAGTCGCACCAGAGCGCGCGGTCCACCTCCGGGAAGCTTTGAACGCGTCCAGACTTGGGAGGCCATTCCATTGAAAAACTGTTGCTACGGATCGAGGCGGCATCGAGATCTCCTTCGACCGCCCAGGCCCTGATTGTTTTCCCGCTCGGCTGTTTGGCTGGTGTCAGTTCGACAAAATCCCCGCCCAGTTCCGATCCCGTCTCTTCAAAGAATTCGCGTTTGGCGACGGTCAGCGGATCCTCTCCCTCGACATACTCGCCTTTGGGAATCGACCAGCTCGCATCATCTTTCCTCGCCCAGAACGGTCCTCCGGGATGGACAAGCAATACTTCGGGGCCGCTGTCACGCTTGCGATAGAGGACAATCCCCGCACTCAGCTTCTTGGCCATCGCCGCTTAACCGACAAGATGCAACCATCTTATTTTGATGTGCTCCGCCTCGAAGCGCCAAGACGTGCTAATAAACGTTGTTGATCAGCTGTCTAGATCGAACAAGAACGCAAGCGAATTGGGGTACGGAGCATCACATTCCCCTATCCCTCCAATTTGGCATTCATGTCGATGGTCGTATTCAACAACTTTGAAATTGGGCAGCCGGTTTTCGCTGCGTGCGTCGCTTTCTCCCATGCCGCCTGATCCGCTTTGGGCACCCGCCCTTTGACGTCGAGGAGAATGTGCGTCACCGTCCACCCCGCCTCCAGCTTATCCAGGGTGACGGTGGCTGTTGTCTCCAGCTTCTCCGGCGTTAATCCGGCATTACCCAATTGTGCGGAAAGCGCCATCGTGAAACAGCCGGCGTGGGCCGCAGCAATCAATTCCTCTGGATTCGTGCCTTTCCCGTTCTCAAATCGCGTTCCGAACGAATACTGCTGGTTGGATAACACCCCACTTTCGGTTCCCACCAGCCCTTTGCCATTCTTCAAATCACCTTGCCAAACCGCCGATCCTGTACGTTTCATGACGCCCTCCTATTAAAGAACAGTGCGATGTATTCAACCGGCGACACTCGCAGCCGCCGATCTTTAGACCCGGTATATTATGGACCAGGCGCATCCAGCCTTGGGTCTGGGACAAACCCGTGACGACCATCCCACCCTCGGCGCAAGGGAAATAACTGAATGTAGTCGTAGAGAGTTGCCGCATAAGACCTTAAGTTACTGCGCTTTTTACACGCCAACCGTTATCGTTATTATCATGCCAGGTTTACGCATCGATGTTGCGCACACGTCCGTCTCGTTCGATCTTCCAGCTCTGGATGCCATGATAGTGGTAGCTCGAATGGGTGCCGCGGACCTTGATCAACGCATCGCGCGATGGTTGCTGGTATCCCGTCTGATCCACGCATCGGCTTTGGAGGATGGCCTCCTGACCATCCCAAGCCCAGGGCAGACGAAATCTGGTATGGCATTTGGAGAGTACCGGTTCTTGCAGTTCAGCGGTGCGCCATGTTCGTCCACTGTCGACCGTCACCTCAACCTTCACGATTCGTCCCCTTCCGCTCCACGCCAGACCGCGGATCTCCTGAAAACCTGGACGGATCTGCTGGCGCCCTGACGGATTCGTGATCACCGACTTGGCTTCCATGACCAGACTGAACTGATACGCGGTTCCATCCGGCAGGAGGTCGGTATATTTCGAAGTCTCCCACCGTGTCATAAAGGGCCCCTTCCCAACCTTGAGCCGACGAAGCCATTTGATATTGATGTTGCCTTCAAAGCCCGGCAAGAGGAGACGCAGAGGGTAGCCTTGTTCCGGCCGCAGTGCTTCCCCGTTTTGGCCGTAACACACCATTGCTTCGGCGAGTACCTCAGCCGTGAGCGGAACGCTCCTTGTCAGCCCGGCGGCATCGCCGCCTTCAGCCAGTAACCAGCCCCCTTCCGGCTTGAGGCCCGCCGCTTCCAGGAGGGTCACGAGCTTGACCCCCGTCCACTCGCTCGTGCTCGTCAAGCCGTGCAGTTCCTGAACCGTGTAATCCTCTGCAGGCCCCCATCCAAAACGGCTGTTGCCGGAGCATTCAATGAACGCTACGCGCGAGACCGACGGAAAGCGCTGCAAGTCGTCGACGGTGAACAGCAACGGCCGCGCGACCAACCCATGGATCAAGAGTCGATGCCGCGACGGGTCGATCGCCGGCACTCCGTTATGGTGCCGTTCGAAATGCAACGAGGAGGGGGTCACGATGCCGTGCAGGTCCTGGAGCGGGGTGAGGGAATGAGAGTCGCGAGCGGACCGGTTCGCCGATTCGAACCGTGACCGCTCGCCGTACGGCCGCGCCGGCGAGCCTGGAACCCGCATCGGGTCGGCGGGAGGTTCGTCCGCGTTCGCCTTTCTCTTCCCCAGCAAGAGCGACGTCGAGCCCAGAGCGATCCATGAGGCGCTGCCGGCGAGAAAACGCCGGCGCCCTAGCAGCGCCGAGAAGGTCGTGGACGCCTCTCCGGCGTTAGACGCCGGCGGACGTTCTGCCTTGTCCCGATCTCGTGTATGGGCCATGGATTATCTGAATCCGATGACCATGCTATCCGGTCCTGACAGCGGTTCGACCCGGGAGCGGCTGAATCCGGCTTCCTTCATCCACTTCCGGCAATCGGCGCCGGTGAAATCAAACCCGCCGTGCGTTTCTATGAGCATGTTCAGACTCATGAGCAGGCCAAAGGCGTTTCGTTTCCGTGCGTCGTCGATCAGCGCTTCATGAACGATAAGCGCGCCCTTCGGCGGCAAGGCCGCGTGAGCCTTTCGCAGCAGCATCATCTTCTCGTCGAGATTCCAATCGTGAAGGATGTGGCCCATGATGACCACGTCGGCTTGCGGCAACGGTTCTTTGAAGAAATCGCCCGCTACGAACCGGAGTCGCGAATCCACACCTCGCGTCTTGGCATAGGCCTCAAAGATCGGCTGCACGACCGGCAAGTCCATACCCATGCCCGTGAGGTGTTTGTGAGCCGAAGCGATTTCGACGGCCACACCGCCCTGTGCGCATCCCACGTCCACGAACGTGCGGTACTGCTTCCAAGGAAACTTTTTAGCGATGACACGCGCGGTGCCGATGCTGAGACCGGTCATTGCTTTGAGAAATCCTTCGAGCCGCCGGGGATCGGCATAGAGAGTCCCGAAGAAATCCTCACCGGTCTTTGCCTCGTTCTGCGCCTTTCCGGTGCGCAACCCTTCCGTCAACGAGCCCCAGAAACGATACAAGCGGGCATTAGCCATTTCTAGAATGCCGCCGACGTAGGTCGATTTGTTGCGGTCCAAGAACAGCGCCGTCTCCGCCGTATTGGCATAGCGTGTGCCCGTTCGTTTAAGCATCCCCAGGGCCACGAGCGCATCGAAAAAATCCCGGGCGCTTCGAGGGTGCAGTCCCAATTGCAGCCTCAAGGTTTCCGCATCCCGTGGTCCGCGCGCCAAGACGGTGAAGAGTCCGAGTTCAATGGCGCTCAGGAGCGCTTTTGATCCCCAGAATCCGACGCCGAGCTGCATGATCTTCGCAGGGGAGAGAGCTCGCGTTGCCATAGCCACGTCCTTTCGTCAGGCGGGAGCTACACAAGGCTACGCATGCGACAAGAAGGTGTCAACGGGCTTCGGAGGGTGGAGACGGAAGGAGGACAGGCGGGACGGCGGAAGGCCAACGCGTACCGGCGGAAGGCCTGCCTGCCGCCGGACCTAACCCTGAGGCTATTTCTTTTCGACGATGTCGTCCTTCATCGGCCCAAGCACGGCGAGAAGGTCGTCCTTTTCAGTCTTTCCAACCTTGTGATGATCCAGCGCCGCCACCAGGTCTTCCACCAATGCCCCGAACGCCACGTCCGTCACACCCATTCCGGCATGGGTTTGCTTCATCGTTCGCCCGGTGTACTGGCAAGGTCCGCCGCTCGCCTCACAAATTTGATTGCCAAGGTGCATTTTGAGCTTTGTGAGATCCGTGCTCGCGAAATAGCCGTTGATCCGCTTGTCTGCCCCGACCTTGCTGACAAACGTATCCACCACGGCCGTGATCGCGGCCTTGCCGCCGAGCCGCTCATAGAGCGACCTTCCTTCGGAGCCCTCCGCCCATGCGGCTCCAGTTGGCATCAGCACACTCCACACGACAACGACGATGAACCTCTTCCCCATGATGCCTCCTTTTGGTGTGACCGATAGACCCGTAACCGCGCACACGCTCGGTTACGCGGGCAACGGAACAATGAAGCCCCCTACCTCATGTAACTGGCGTTGCTGATGTTCGCTAAACATGGCCAACGGCTCTGCATGGCAAAACCGGCATTCTTGAGCCGTCACGGAGACAGCGGCATGCCCCAGGGCGGCCACATAGTCATTCGCCAATTTCAACGCGGTCGATTCATCCCCGGTC
>DASTQE010000228.1:0-8789 GCA_035761895.1 Nitrospira sp.
TTGGTGAAATACGTCGTTTCGCGGGGCGGGACCGCGAACATCCGGCCGAAGACGCCGCCGACGGCATCGCACCCGCCGGTCAGACCCAGGACGGCTCCAAGGCCGGTCGCTTTTAAGATCGTTCGACGTGAGAAGCGCATAGTCCTCCTCGAAGCGTCCTCACGCATTATCGTACATGGACGGAAGGCGCTGCAACGGCTTCAGGGCAACTGTGGCGTAGATTCACGAGACTACTTGACAGGACTTGTCTTCCTGGAAAACGTTCGCATCGAGCGCCTGTTCCCGACTCGGCAGTCAGGTGCAGGAAATCGGAGGGCCTGACAAGGGAGATTACTAGGTATGGATACGATGGTCCTACCATACACTCATACACCGCTATGCAATTAGCTAGATCGCTACGAACGAGGAGAACAAGCGCAATCTCTCCAGCATGCTCTCGCGTTACGGGAAGAGGAATCGACATGATGAATGGAGATTACCAGAGCCCTTCGTGTAAGCGAATGGTCCCAGTTGTGGCGGCGGTCTTCTTCTCCCTGTTTCTGCCCTCTTGTCTCATGTCAAAAGCGGCGAAGAAAGTCGCTGGTCGCACGGACGTGGGACTTGTGGAGGCATTCATTCAGAGAGAAGTGCACGATCCTGAACGAGCTGTTCGGATGAAGAACGTCGTGGCGGAACTCAAGCAAGATCTCAAAGCTTTTCAGGCAGAGCTTACGAACCTCGAAAAGGGATACGCAAAACTCAACGCGAATTATGACGCCACGGCGGATGAGTTTAGAGCTTTCTTCACAGATTTCGACAAAAAACGTAACGATCTGCGCGTGAAGATGCTCAATGCGCACTTCCGGCTAAAGGAATTAGCCACACCCCAGGAGCGGCAACATATGCTCAAGCTTGAAGCCCAGGCGTTACGGGAGGCCGCGAAAGTCGTTACGCAAAACAACACGATGCGGTAGGCATCGGACGTATGTGAATGCGAGCGGAGAGGCCATGAACACACTACTCTATCAGGCGCATGATGATCGAGGCCAAGTGCTCATAGCGGCGGCCGTGGCGCTGTTCGCCCTGTTTACTCTCGGCGGCTGGCTAGCGGGAGACCAAAAGGATGTGGCGCAGAGCCATGCGGAGACCCGTGCCAAAGTGAAGAAAGCAATTCAAACCCCGGCACGGGCCGATCGCGTTGTAGCCCAAATTGATGACCTAGAGAGGGAAACCAAGACTCTGTCGCAAGCCATGAACGGGCAACTTGAGTCACTGATGACGCTTGTGGCTAAACCGGAATCCACGCGTCAAGAATTTGATCAGACCTTCGACCAACTGGATTTGCTCTGGAGACAGCGGCAACGCAAGACCCTAGAAGGGCGCTTCACGATCAAAGAGATGTTGAGTCGAGAAGAATGGACGGCGGTGTTCCAACCTTGAAAAGCGATGCGCTCATAACTCAGGCCGCGCGCCTTGGGCTTGTCGTTCCTTACATAAGCGCCAGCGGATCTTTTCGGACCAAGAGATCAGACCTTGTGCACGTTGTCCCATGAATCGAAGGAATCCACGTCGAGCCGCTAGTTGCCAACCGGCCGTTCGGCGGAGCGCCAAACACCTTCCCAGTGACCGTATCGGACAGCCTCACCTCCAGGCTTGCATCTCCGACGAACAGCGGTTTTCCCGTGCCCAGGTTTTTTCAAGGCAGAGGCGACGGCGGGGCCATTCGCCTTGACCCTGTCTGGGCCGATCCACGACTGTTAGTTTTGACAGTTTCCTCTCCAGATGCACCGAGCCTACACTGGGCGGCTTGTGTTGTCGCCTTGTAGCATGACGACGGCTTCCAACAACTGCGGGCAGCAGCCTGTGGCGAAAGGGTGGAGATGACCTGTCGTATGAAAAGATTGGGCGTGGTTTCTCTCTCACTGGGGCTGATTTTGCTGAGCCTGCCTATGGGATGCACGAGTGGACCGTCGCCACAGGACCCTTCGTGGAAACTAGTGCCGATCACCGACGTCGGCATGGTGGTAGGAGAATGGGAGGGAGTCGTGAAGAAGGAGCATGCCACCTTCCACGAGGGCTCGGTTCGTTTAATGATTCGGCCCAACAACACCTATCTGTTCGCCGGTCAAAGTGTTTCCACGACGGCTGTGGGGTCCGGAGATCTCGAAGCGCGCGACGGCCGATTAGTCGGGAACACAGACCACCGCACTGTCACGTTCACGTTGTACGACCATCAGGGCAAAGCCGTCGTCCATGTTGAATCGACCAACCGTGATACAGGCGAGCGATATCGCGGTGACTTTACAAAAGTACACTAAGCAAGGCGATTCCAGGCTGCCCAGAAGGTTGACGGGGGCCATGAGGCAGCGTGAAAGTGACCGTTGCCCGAGACGGAGTATTTGGCCATAAGCTCGCAGGTGGTTTTAGGGGTTGGTGTCATGGACAGGGTCAGTCCTGAGAAGGTTGCATCGGCATGGTGTCGGGCGCCCCTGTATCTCCTGCTCACGGCAGAAATGCTCTCGGCGTGCGTGGCTCCTGCGCGCGAACCAGTGAGGGAGACGGCCGGCACACCACTGCCGCGGGTCACGTTCTTGACGTACAACACGCTTCACGGACTGGTGCCAAGCAGATTGACGGTCAAAGCCGGTGAATCGAAGGAAGCACGGGAAGCGAGGCTGGATCTCCAATTCCGACAACTTGCCCTCATCCAACCAGACGTCATGCTCCTGCAGGAAGTCAATCCGCTTCCTGAGATGGCCGACAGGTATGTTGCTGCAATGAAGACCTTTGGCTTGCACTATCGAGCAGTGCATCAGGTGGATGCCTGCGGGGTGCGTCTGGCTCCCGGCGTCGCTGTCGTTCCAGGGTTGAACAACGGGTTGGCAATACTGGCCAAGGCGCCTCTCCTCTTGCGCAAAGTGGAAGGTCTCAAGCTCAGTGGAGGATTTGGACGCTGCGATGACTATATGGGCTTTCAAACGGGGGAGCTGCGGTATGCCCTCATCGCCGAAGTTGAAAACCCCGATACGGGCAGGAAACTGCTCACGGTCAGTCTTCACCTGCACTCGGGCATTGAACGAAACGCTTTTTTCATCCAGAAAATCAACGAAGCGGTGGAGGAGGGAAGGGGACGGCGGCAGGACTTCGAAGGCCTCGTGACCGCGATGGAGCAGGACCAACAAAGACGGCTTGATGAGATCCGTCTGCTCGTGAAGGAGATACAAAAGCTGTATGCAAAGGGGGCCTATCTGGGTGTCATCGTGGGAGGAGACTTTAATTTCGAACCTGACGATCCGGAATACCGTGAACTCGAACGTGCAGGTCTCCGAGACATCTATACCATGGCGCGGCCGGAAACCGAGGTGTACAGCCTCGATCCTCCGCGTAACGTGATTGCCGGCCAGGGCATACGAGAGGTGCCTTCCGCACTTCGTGCCGCGATGAAGCGACTTCCGGAGAGCCAGCAGGAGAAAATTCTCGAAGGCTATCAAAAGGGAATCAGTCAGGCGAGACGGGTGGATTTTCTATTTCTCATGAGACCACCATCGGGCGAGACGGCCGGCTGTTTCCGTCAGGAGTTGTTCGGACAAGCCGACGAAGTTGCAATTGCGCCGGCATCGGATCACTACGGAGTGCTCGTCACGTATTTCGCCGACGCATCGCACTGTGCCGGAACAGTTTCCGACGCGATGGAGGATCGACATGTCGATGCCGCTTCATGACATTATTGGTTTCGTGGCGGGCTTTGGGACCACGTTTGCCGCCATGCCAGATCTGGTCGCCATGCTCAAACGGCGATCCTGTGTGGGCATGAATCCGACGATGGCCGCCATCATGGGCACCTTTCAGATCGTCTGGGTGTATTACGGCATCCTGGTTGAATCGCGGCCCGTGATCGTGTGGAATACGATCGCCGTGGCGATCAATTTTCTGGTGGTCGGGGCCTATTTCTACTTTGCCGACAGCGCCCCGCGACAGGCCCCATTGGTCAATCATCCGTCGTCGGAGGAACGCACGAAGCGCTCGCCGGGGCGATGAGCCGGGGGCGTGAAGAAATAGAGTTTAGTTGGAGGAATCTCATGCATCGTCAAGGAACCGCCTGTCTAATGATCAGCCTGGCGCTCAGCCTGTCGGCCTGCAGCGAGTTCAAGGTGCAGACCGACCATGACTCGACGGCTGACTTCAGCGCCTTCAAAACGTTTGGCTTTGCGGGGCTCGCCGATGTCAATAAAGGCGGAATATACGACAATTCATTGACGAAGAAACGGATCGAATCCGCTGTCGTGCGTGGGCTCACTGGTAAAGGATTGCGTCAGGTTGGATTGGATGAGCGTCCGGATCTGTTGGTCCATTATTGGATGGATGTGCAGGACAAGCAACGACTTGAAAGCGGCGGAACATCGGTCGGCGTCGCTCGTTATCGTGGGGGGTATGGGTGGGGTGCGGGGTACGGCGGTGGCGTGACGACCTATGAATACAAGGAAGGCACTTTGGTTCTGGATCTGGTCGAACCGGATAAGAAGCAGCTGGTGTGGCGGGCAACAATCGTAGGGACATTGCAAGATTCGACAAAAGACAATGTCGAGCTCGGGAACAAGGCGATTGCCAAAGCATTTGAGAGGTATCCGCCTCCCGCACAATGACCCTGAGACACTTTTTCACCCAAAAGGAGGGAGCCATGAGTAAGAGAACAATCGAGCGGGTCCATTCCGTTTCCGCGTGGTCCGGCATGGTCCTCGCGTTGACCATCGGGCTCGTCGTGACACCGGTTGCCGGCTGGGCGAACGAGGCGAGTGATGCGAAAGCCCTCGTCGATCAGGCCGAGATCACGCTGAAGAATTTCATGAACGACCCTGACATGAAGTGGTTCGCCAGCCACCTTCAGGCCGCAAAGGGTGTCTACATCGTGCCAAAGCTCATGAAGGGCGCCTTCATCTTCGGCGTCGAGGGCGGGAACGGTGTCATGCTGGCACGCGATGAAAAAAGCGGCGCGTGGAGCGAACCGGTGTTTTATGAAACCTCGGCAGCTAGTTTTGGCCTCCAGGCAGGAGCCCAGTCCTCCGAGGCGGTCGTGTTGATAATGACACCTAAGGCGGTGGATTCGCTCTTGGGGAACAAGATCAAGCTGGGCGCCGACGGATCTGTTGCGATTGGGCCGAAGGGAGGAGGAGCCGACACGAACTTGACGGCTGATTTCGTGACGTTCACGCGCGCCAAGGGATTATATGCCGGGGTCTCGTTCGACGGAGCGTCGATCCGGGCAAGAGACGACCTCAATGCCGCGTATTTCGGAGGGGACGTTCGTCCGTCGGACATTATTATTGCCCGCAAGGCCAAACCCAATCCGCATTCCAAGGAGCTCCATGCCATGCTGGGAACGGCCATGGCGAAACAATAACACCTTTTTCCCCTCTGTCATTTTTGACAGTTACTTCTACAGGTGGAGGGTGCTAGCCTGTGCGCGCCGCCGAAGCCTGCCCTCGGAACTAATTGCCGTTTACTTTGATCTCTGAGGAGAAAGGATGTGATTATGAGAAACGTCGCTGCAGCTCTCTTGGCCGGACTGATGGCGTGCGCCCTTCCGGCTATCGCGCAGGAGATGTCCGATGCCAACATGGAGATTTTGATGCAGAAGCTGAAGGCGGACAAAAAACTGCTCGTGGCGGGAAACATGGAGCTGTCGGATGCGGAAGCGAAAAAGTTCTGGCCGATCTATGACGCCTATCAAAAGGACTTGGAGCAGCTGAATCAGAAGCTCGGCCAGACGATCAAAGAATATGCGGAGGCGTTTAATAAAGGACCGATTCCTGACCCCACGGCAAAGAAGCTGCTCAACGAGGCGCTGTCCGTGGAGGAACAGGAGACTAAGCTGAAGCGGTCCTATGCGGAGAAGCTCGAAAAAGTCCTTCCGTTCTCCAAGGTCGCGCGCTATGTCCAAATCGAGACGAAGATCCGGTCATTGGTCAGGATGGAGTTGGCGCAACAGATTCCTCTCGCCTACTGATCGCACGGTTGTGGTGGACAACACTGTTTGGGAGGAAGGAAGTAGCTTCATGAAGCCGATTGCTGTGGCCGGCATATGTTGCCTGTGTCTCTTCGTGAACACGGGGCTCGAGGCGCAGGAGCCGGCCGTAAAAGTCGTCCGTATCCGTCCCAATCTGGACACCGACAAGCTGCAGTACATTCTTTCAACCGAACGCAAACAGGTGTTCGAGCGGAACATGAATCTGAACGAGCAGCAGAGCGAGGTGTTCTGGGGCGTCTATCACCGGTATGAGAAGGAAAAGGAGCAGCTCGAGGCGAATCGGCTACGCCTGCTCGGCACGTATATCGAGAAATACGCCACTCTGACCAACGATGACATCTTAAAGATCGTCAAGCAGTCGGGTGAAAACCAGCGGGCGGATCTGGCCTTGCGGCAGAAATATTTTCATATCTACAGTAAGAAGCTGGACCCCATAGCCGCCGCGCGCTTTCTGCAGCTTGATGATATCGTCGGGATGGTGACCAGACTGGCGATCCTGGGTAATCTGCCCTTGATCGGCGACGTGCCTCATTCCGCGGCGTCCGGCGAAATCGCTCCAGCCAGTTCAGAGCGGGAGACTCCGCCGTCGACCGGGGACCAGCCGTTGACTGAGCCGCAAAAATGAATGGAGTACACGGAGTACACATTGTTGAGAGAGGTAGAGAAGGAGGCATCATGCGTCGCTCACGATTGCTACTCATCGTGATGGGATTGCTCTTCATGACACAGGAGGCGTTGGCGGGCGTTGAGGTGTTTGTGTATCCCAGCAAAGGGCAGACGAAAGAGCAACAGGAACAGGACGAGTTCAGTTGCTACAAATGGGCCAAAGAGCAAACCGGAATTGATCCCAACCAGCCGATGCAGCAGGCGGCTGCGCCTCCGCCCCAAGGCGGAGCCGTGAAGGGTGCGGCCAGAGGCGCCGCTATCGGCGCCATCGGAGGCGCCATCGGAGGTGATGCGGGAAAGGGAGCGGCTATCGGCGCAGGGGTGGGGGCCGCCGGGGGGGCGATGCGCCGCCGGCAGGCCGAGCAACAACAAGCCGCTGCGCAAGAGAAAGCGAAGCAGGCGTATAACGCGGATGTTGGCGGCTACAAACGTGCGTTTTCCGCCTGCATGACGGGACGAGGCTACACCGTCAGTTGATCGGCCACTGATTCCTTCACCCATAAGGAAGCGAATTGAAGCCTCAGTCACGTGGTTCGATCCCAAGACGGTTCGGCGTCTCCTACTCGATACTTGTGCTGTTAGCTGTCTATGCGACCAGCACGTGGGCAGCCTCGAACCTCAATATTCCTAAACCCACCGATCCGCTCAAGCCTGCGCCTCCGCCGCCTGCGTTGGAGGCGTCTGTCGTGAATCTTGAAGTGCGTCTACCTGCCGAAGGGCTGGCCACCGCCGTCGATGAGGGGTTTCCTCATGTCGCTGCCCGCGAGGATGACTGGAATGATGCCGTGATGTTGGGCGAGCGAGATGATATCCGGTTTTTGTATCGCATCGTCAGAGGATCGTTCCGCTACCGGATGGATCGTGATCATTTCGCGGTGTGGTTCGACCAGGTCCGCTATCGAGTCTGGGCGCGGAAGACCGAGGGGGAAGGGTTTGTCGAAGGCCGGTGCGGCCATGGCGATGACCCGCCGAAACGACTGAAGTTGGCGAGCCGCTCTGCTCTCAGTTGGTCGGATCGATGGCGCCTCCAATCGCAGACGACCTTCGAGGAACCGGTGTTTGTCGAACCGTGTCAGCTCGCGAGTCTCGATCTTGATGCGACACCTTTCTTGAAAGCGGTGTTGCAGCCGCGGCTCACGGCGTTGGGGCAAACGATCGACCGGATCGTTCATGAACGAACGGAAGCGAAACAGCGGGCGGAGACGGTCTGGCAGAAACTCCAGGAACCCTTCGAGGTCGCTCCCGACCAGTGGCTGACGTTTCACCCTCGTGAGGCGCGTGTCAGTCCGATTACGTCAAACGGGACCCTCGTCGTTCAAACATCCGTGAATCTGGTGATGGATCCGAGAATCGTCAATGGCAGGAGGCCCGAGGAGGTGACGATCCCCCTTCCACCGCTGCAATTAGCTCCGCTTCCACTGGAAGGGTTTCATCTCGCGCTGCCGATCACGGTCGACTATGGACGGATCAATCAACGGCTTGAGCAGGACATGGTCGGACAGGAGTTCCGGATGCCTGCCGGCGACACGGTGCAGGTGGAAGGAGTGCAGCTATACGGGAGCGGCGACCGACTGATCCTTGCCCTCCGGGTCTCAGGAGGAGTGAACGGGACCTTGTACACGACAGGGACACCGGTGTTCGATGAGAGCCGCGGAGTGCTCAAATTCGTCGATCTGGATTTCACCGTGGACACGCGCAATGTGTTGGTGCGGTCGGCCAACTGGATGTTTCACCAAAACATCTTGTCGAGTCTGAGGTCTGAGGCGGTGATCGACCTCTCCGGCCAGCTTCAGACGCTTCGTTCACGTCTGACGACGGCGTTGACACGAGAGTTGGGACCGGATGCGCGCCTCGAAGGAGAAGTCCTAAAGCTTCGTCCTCGTGGTGTGTATCCGACGGCAAGGGGGGTGGAAGTCCACATCATCGCGGAAGGGTCAATGTGGGTGGAATTGCGGTAAGCGAGATGGAACTGATGGGGCGATGCGCAGCTTGCCAAAGACCTTCCCGGGATTGAGAAGTAGCGATCAGAGAGAGCGTCGTGACGGGGAGATCAGATCCGGCGAGACAAACGTGTGTCCCATCAGCGCTTCCCGAACGGCGATCAGCAGGTCCGTGCCCA
>DASTQE010000229.1:0-29104 GCA_035761895.1 Nitrospira sp.
GACCAGCCTCTCTTTAATCGCTGATTCAATTTCGCGATCGGTGAGCCGTGTGATGTCTCCAACAAAGCCCACCAAGCTCGCTGATAGGCCTACCAGCAGAACGGTGAGGATACGGTTCAGTGTTCGGTTCATAGCAGCCTCCTCTCTTTCCTCCTTCTTCTTTGGGTTTTGGCAAGTCCTTCCCTCAGCTTTCGGACAGTGGGCGCCTCATGACACCCATCAGTCCAGCGGTTCACGGTGCACTTGAATAATCTCAAATCAAACCGAGTCAACGGAGGGCAGAGGACAGTGTCTCTGGACGAAGGGCTTGACTTTTTTCCCGCCGGAATTATTTGCACGGACGTTGGCGGAGTCGTCAGGCTCTCATAGATGATGAAACCGCATGACGCCCGCCGGTGGAGAGTCCTTAACCCCTAACCATAAGGAGGGACATATGAAACTTACAGCCGTGGTGTGCGCGCTGTCCCTGCTCATCGTCGGGGTGGCGCTGAACCCGAGCACTGCGCATGGCGCACAGTGGATTTCCGCAGCCGAAACCTATGCAGCGTCGTGGGTTAAAGATATGGAGAAGGAGCTGCTCAAGAAAGAGTACTCGATGATCTATGCCAATGATCCTCGTACTCCTCAGAACGAAGTGCTGCGTCTTCTGAATCGAGCGGCCAAGGCTCAGGAGGCCAACGATCCCGCCCTTGCTCAACAATTGGTACGCGAGGCGCTCGGGGTTTTCGAAGAAGGCGTTCGCAGACACTACTATACGCAATCGGACATCGAACCGATTACCACGTATATCAAGCAACACCTGCCGATCAAAATGAGCTAACCGTGGGAGGGACCGCGACGCCCGTCGCGGCCCCTCTAAGACGTCTAAAACGGAATAGTCGGTTACCGCTGAAAGCGGCTGGCCGTCACAGGAGGCATGATAGCCCTGCAATTCCGCAAGATCTCCAAAATGGGTAGGAGGTAGAGTGATGATTCCAGGGACCGTCCACGTCCGCATCTTGAGATTGACACTTGTCCTCGGCGGTGTCCTTGGCCTGGGCATGGGCATCAGTTCCCCTCTGACATCCACGCCGAGGAGCAGTGGGGAGTCACTCGCATTGGGCGCACCCTCAGGCGGGCACGTCGCCATCGATTCCATCACTTCCGCTCAACCGTTTGTCGCCATTGCGAAGCACGCAAGAGCGGCTGTCGTCAACATCTCTTCGGTGAGGAAACATAAAAAAACGGATAAGAACTCCAATCCCTTATTAGACGATCCGTTCTTCCGGCGGTTTTTCGGCGAGGAATTCGAAAGGCGGATGCCTGCGCCGCGAGATTATCGAGAGCAAGGACTTGGCTCCGGCGTGATCGTCTCGCCTGACGGCCACATCATCACGAACAATCATGTCGTGGACGGTATGGATGAATTGACCGTCTCGCTGCCCGACAAGCGCACTTTCAAAGCAAAGGTTGTTGGCACCGATCCCAAAACCGATGTGGCGGTGATTAAGATCGATGCGACGAATCTTCCGGTCCTTGAATGGGGCGATGCCTCCCAGCTTCAAGTGGGCGAAATGGTGCTCGCGGTGGGTAATCCCTTCGGACTGAGTCAAACCGTGACGATGGGGATCATCAGTGCCGTGGGCCGTGCCAATGTCGGTATTGTGGACTATGAAGATTTTATCCAAACGGATGCGGCCATCAATCCAGGCAACTCGGGCGGAGCGCTCGTCAATTTAAAGGGCGAGTTAATCGGCATCAATACCGCGATCTTCAGCCAGAGCGGCGGTTACATGGGCATCGGGTTTGCGGTTCCCAGCAACATGGCGAAAAGCGTCATGCAGAGCCTGATCAAGCACGGCAAGGTGGTCAGAGGCTGGATTGGTGTGTCCATTCAGGAGGTCACGGCCGACCTGGCTAAAGAATTCGGCGCATCTGAGGCCTCGGGGGCACTCGTCGCCGACGTCATGGACGAGAGTCCTGCTTCGAAAGCGAAGTTTGAGCGTGGAGACATCATTAAAGCCTATAACGGCACAACCATTCGTGACCCCGGCCAGTTGCGATCGCTCGTGGCAGAAACTGCGCCCGGGACCGCGGTGACCGTTTCAGTTCTCCGTGAAAAGAAAACGTATGACCTGAAGGTGACGGTGGGCGAGCTTCCGAAAAAACTGGCCACAGCGCGTTCGCGTAACGGCGAAAGCAGCAAGGGCGATCATGCTCTCGCGGGTCTCACAGTTGAGAACGCATCAAGCCAATCCGAAGGCTTCGGGCGCTCAAAAGGCAAATCGGGAGTGGTCGTCACGCGGATCGACCCTGACAGCCCGGCCGAACGAGCGGGCTTGCAGACAGGTGACATTATTCGTGAAATCAATCGAAAGCCAGTCAAAAATGTGGAGGATTTCGAACGTTTGACCAGTGAACTCAGTCCCAAGGCGCCGGTCCTTCTCTTGTTGAAGCGAGGCAACGCCACGATTTTTCTGTCTGTGAGCGGAGTGCCCTGAGGCCGCAGTCCGTTGGGGCCGCGTTGGATGATAGGGTGACCCCGTCCCCCAGAGTTAGGTTAACGCGTGCTCGCGTGCTCGAGGCTCTTTGGAATGAGAAGCATGGCTTCAAGTCTGCCCACTAAACCGGCGTAGGTCCCTTCCCTCATGACATGCACGAATCGGGAGCGGTAATTGTCCACCAGGCGGACGCCGTCAACCACCGCATCGTACAATGAGCCACTGTCCGGACTGGTTCACCAATCCCACATCGACCGCGGTATCGTTTTTCTCCCCCCTGAATAATGTATGCACCTCGGCGAAATGTCCTTCCCGTTGTTCAGGCAGATAGATCGCTTTTAAATCGGCATACACGTTCATTCTGGACGCCACTGCATCCCGCAAGACTTGCACGAAGAGATCGCTGAAGCGCTTCCGTTCTGATTCACCGAGCACCATCCAGGCAATGCCGAGAGCGGGGCGCGCCATTTCCCGATAACTCACCGCGATAGTGCTCAGTAATATCGAGCGATCCACTTGCACCAGAGATGGAGGTCGCCTGTCGTGAGCACGCAATCCGTGTCGCTGCCACCCGCGGAGAGGTTTTTCCCTTCCTGTCCCGCCGGTCCGGATATCGCGGCCGGCTGGGCGACGTCCTTCTGGATCGCCAGTGGTGTGGGGGACTTTGGTTGGTACGCACATGATGCGACGCCAACAACCACGCAGAGAGCCAGACTGGCGATGGCTCCTTGCCTGTATGCCATGGATTTTCCCTCGAACGAGTGACTGATGACACTTCTACGGCCGATGGCGCTGTCCTCTAATAGTCAGTACCACCGATCTCACCACACCCCACTAGGCAGGACCCTTGTTCGCGCTAGGGGAAACGATTTAATGGTGTGTAGGGGGATTGTCTTTTTACCTCGACTGCGCTCACCTTGGTAGTATTGCCAGCCTTGTATCGAGGGTTCACAGAAAAAGAAGTAGGGAAGGAGTATGCGCCGGAGTGGGTGTAAGTTAGGGGGGTAGGCCAATCGCCGTGACGAAGCTGGTTCAATGGTGGTCCAAGACATTTGAGGGTCTGTGCATGGGTCTCGCCAATGACTCGGATGGTACCGAGTGCATGCCGTTCCATCTTCACGAATAGCCCAATGATATGCATAGTTCTGCTATCACGCACCTCCCTTGACAGGGGAAACTGGTTTGATAGATTCAATCGGTAGTCCCAGGATAGCTTAGGTATATGAAAATCACGTCTCGCGGACCTGCCTTCTATATTTTTTTACCCCTGTTTTTCGTCTTCTTTGCCGTTCCCTACCTCTTCGACCTCGCGTTCTGTGAAGAATTATATGCCACACCGCTATCGCAGGCTGCTCTGATCGATGCCGAAAAGGTGGATCCGTCCGAGGGAGAGTCCTCCTCTGCCTCTCTTGATGATTCGACAATGGGTGATGTCACTGTTCGTCGACCTCCTACGTGTGTCGCTTCGCACTTGTCATGCGAAGGCTCCGGTTTCACAGTTCCGATTCCTGTATTGCTGACGTCGCGTCCTCCCCCCCCTTCCTAACTTTCCTTTAGGTTCCTGCTCATTTTACAGCCGAGAAGTCCAGCTCGAGGCCCGGGTGTGCGGGGCTGAGTTGGTTCGGCCTTTGCCGTGCAGGCGACCATCTTTCGACGAGGAAACTGCTGATGTTCGGCCACTCACATTCTTTGGCGAGCGGCGGGTGTCTGTCTGAGATGCCATTCGTTAGCGTGTCACGTGTTACGGCAGCGCTACTCGTTGTGCTCATCGATATCGGTACTGGTGTCGCCAATGCGGAGAGCCTGTCCACCAGGCAGACGTTTCCCTTGTCCGGAATCACGGCAGACCAGGGCAGGTGGAATGACGTCTTCTCCGCTCCTCGCGAGCCACGCGGAAAGTCAGGTTGCCCGAAGATCGAGACAGCGCCTCTCACCTTCGACACGATTGAGCGGGTCTCGGGGGAGGAAAAGGGTCCCCGGATTGCCGAGCCCATGGTCTTCGATTTGATTCGTCCACTCGGTGCGAAGCGAGGCGAAGCTGAAGTCAACGTGCTTGGCCTCGTCCCCCTAAGCAACCAGTCAAAACGGGTCGACAACGTACCAGACCCGTTAGGCCTCGTGAGGCGCAGTGCCGATCGAAAGGGAATTGAGTGGGCTCCTGAGATTGAATACGCGGTGTGCGATGGCATCGCGGTGGAATTTGAATTGCCCATGGAAAACGCGCAACTTGAGGCTTATAAGGGAGCCGGCCAGGTGACCTTTGGGACTGCATTCGATCATCGTTTCATCCATGGAGCGCAAGTCATCGTGCAATATGATCGCCACCCCAACCTGTGGACTACCACCTTGCTCTATCTCGCCGGGTTTCGATTCGATGAGACCTGGAGCGTGTTTGGGATGTTCGGCAGCAGAGCGGAAGTCGTTGGAGATGTTCAGGATAAAACCGTCGAGTTGCTCGCGAATGTCACGTTGTTCGCGGATGTGACAGACCGGGTTGTGGCGGGCATCGAGACGAACACGAGCCAGGCGTTCGATGGGCATACGGAAGTGCTCGTCATGCCGCAGCTCCATTATGAAATTGACCGCCATTGGATGATTCAGGCCGGTGTCGGCGCACGATTTACCACCGGGTTTGTTCTACCGGAGGCCGGCTTCCGGCTTATTCGAGAGTTCTGAGACTGTCGATGGTGGAGCCTTTGCCAACACGCCAGGAGAAGACTACGGATTCGTGCCTCTGGAAGCTGCACTTTTCAGGTGGAAGATCTTTTCGCCCCCTACAACGAGTATGATGAGGCCTTTTGGAATTGGTAGGAATAGTTAGGCGGAGTTCTCATCAACAGAGCGTTGATTCAGATTAGGCATAGAAGGAACGACGCGAGATGATAGAAACGGGAATCATTGTCGTATGCTTGCTGGTTAACGCGTTGTTGGCCGGCGCGGAAATGGCGTTTGTGGCGGTTAGCAGACCCGGTCTTCGTGAATTAGTGCGTCAGGGGCACAAAAAGGCTGAGCTCCTCCTCAAGCTGCGAGAACACCCTGAACGGACTTTATCGGTAATCCAAATTGGTATCACCATGGTAGGAGCGCTAGCGGGCGCCGTAGGAGGAGCAGGAGCCGAAGAAGTACTAAGCCCGAGGATTGAGACGTGGCTAAATGTCACAGAAAACACCGCTGATACCATTGCTATCGGTATTGTGGTGCTGCCGTTGACGTACTTCACGGTGGTTATTGGGGAGCTAGTTCCGAAGACTTTCGCGATAAGAAATCCGATGGGGTTTGCGCTGGTAGTGGCACCCTGGCTCTTACTCGCCGACAGGATTTTCGGTCCAGTGGTCACTGTATTGGAATGGTCTACGAAGCAGTTTCTCAAATTGCCGAACCTCTGGCCAAAACGCAGTGCAGAAGCCGAGGTGGGTGAACCGGTTGAGGCTATGGTTGAACTTGGCTCGCTTTCTCGACAACACCGGCAGTATGTGGTGAATCTCGTGGACCTTGAAAGAAAACGGGTGCAGGACATCTATCTTCCTTGGGAACAGGTCATCGCAATAGAGTGGGATCAAAGTGTGCAGGACGTTCAGACCGTGGTGGCTACATCTGGACATACACGCCTTCCGGTATTAAAAGGCCAGACCATTGTTGGAGTCTTGAATACGAAGGAGTTTATCGCGCTTCTTGCCGCAGGAGCGGACAACTGGTCATCGCTCGTTCGACCAGTGGTTGAGATTCAAGCTAGGACTCCACTGCTTACCGGTCTCAAGTTGCTCCAAGACCGTCGGAGCCACCTTGGAATTGTCTACGCCGGCCAGACTCGTTTAGGAATTGTCACGCTCGAGGATATTCTTGAAGAAGTCGTTGGTGATATCTATGACGAGGATGATGAAGGAACGCTGAGGCGGATTCTTAGCTCTTCAACAAAGGCACTTGGGCATTGGCCACACCAGTCCTTCAACCCACCCCCGCGCAATTGAACCCTTTATCTGCCTAACGCAAGTGGTTTTCCCGTTTATCCTTACCGAGAAAGGCTTTGCCGAGAGTCTATTGCTTCTATCGGTTCTACTGCATACGACGAATTGTGAAAAGTTTCAGCACGAATTTAGCACAGTGACTTGAGCTAGCGACTGGCAGCGAACTAACAAACCGCAGGTCGATTATCGTACGGACAAATGGGCGGCCCGTCGTTGCACAGATCAAGGCCCCAAACCATGATCTCGTACTTCTCATAAAACGTGCATTTAAATAGCGTATATTCCCTCCAAAAGGTAAGTTGGTTTCTGCCTCACTAAGAAGCATGCTGCCAAACTAACAAGTGAATATTACCAAGTGAAATTCCATAGGAGAGAAGAAACAGTGCGTAGAGGGTTCAGTGCGCTCGTATCGGGTTTAGCGTTACTATCGAGTAGCGGCTGCCCCGGAGGCGGCGATAGCACACCACCCTCTGGCACGCCCCAACCCATGCCTTCCATGGTGCAGCAAGCGTACATCAAGCCTTCTGACCGCAACAGTCTCTTATATTTCGGCAATAGTGTCGCCTTCTCTGGAGACACGTTGGTCGTGGGGGCACCAGCGGATGATGTTAGCCCCTTCATTACTCAAGCGGTATACGTTTTCAGCCGTCAGGGGGACACGTGGAGCCAACAGGCTCGTCTTTCTGCTTCTACCCCTGATTCTCAGGACCGTTTTGGCTTCAGCGTGGCATTAGACGGAGATACGCTCGTGGTAGGAGCACCGGGCGAAGACAGTAGTGCCACGGGGGCGAATGGGAACCAGGTAGATAATTCTGCCACCGATAGCGGGGCGGTGTATGTTTTCACTCGCACAGGGACAACTTGGAGCCAGCAAGCCTACATCAAGGCCTCCAATACTGGCGCTGGCGATCGTTTCGGATGGCAAGTTGCACTTGCAGGCGACACCCTCGCAGTAAGTGCAATCCATGAGGATAGCAGTTCACCCGGTATCAACGGGAATCAGGCGGACAACTCAACGGCGCATGCAGGGGCCGTCTATGTGTTTACTCGAACTGGAACAACATGGAATCAGCAGGCTTATATTAAGGCATCGAACCCTGACATGCTCGATGTATTTGGAATCGGCCTTGCGCTTGATGGCGATGGTAATACGTTGGCGGTGGGAGCCGTCGGAGAAGATAGCCTTGCAACGGGAATAGATGGAAACCAAGGCAACGCAGTACCACCAGAGGAACTACTTTTGTATCTCCCCGGTGCGGTGTATACCTTTACGCGGAGCAACGGTGTTTGGACGCAGGAGGCGTACATTAAGGCATCGAACACCGGCTTCACGCAGGACGCGTTTGGCAATGCGGTTGCTCTCAGTGGCGACGGTAATACGCTCGCGGTAGGAGCGCCCAATGAAGAAAGCAATGCGACCGGTGTGAATGGTAACCAAGCGGATAATTCGGCTCCGAGGTCTGGCGCAGTCTATGTCTTTACTCGTGGCAACGGTGTCTGGACACAGCAGGCGTACGTCAAAGCCTCAAATCCTGATTTCGAGGATTCGTTCGGCACTTCAGTCGCACTCGACATCGACGGGAATACACTGGTCGTCGGAGCACCCGGTGAAGACAGTAGTGCCAGCGGTGTAGACGGCAATCAGGCGATCAACTCGACTCCCGGTGGCTCCGGGGCCGTGTATGTCTTTACTCGGACTGCAACCACCTGGAGTCAGCGATCGTATCTAAAGGCATCACACACAGACTTAAGCGATGGCGATGGCTTGGGCGCAAGTGTCGCTGTACTGGGGAATACAGTCGTGGCAGGAGCGAGTCTTGAAGACAGCGATACCACAAGTGTTAATGGAGATCAGATCAACAATAACTCACCAAATAGAGGCGCCGCATATGTCTATGTCACCCAGTAGCGGTGCTTTCATAAACGCTCTCGCAGAGCAACCTAACACCATGATGTAGCCCATGTTTTCTGTCATGGTGCCAACGCGGTGACAACTCTGGAGAGGGCGGAGAGGTGAGATTTGAAAACTCTCCACCCCCAGAGACTATAGGTCGTGATGTAGTTTCATCGATTCCTTCTCAATCACTTACAGAGGAGTCAGGTGCTGGTGAAGACCCAATCAGACACGATCGGACGCGATAGTTCTTCCACAGTTGAGCCACAGCCAAGCCTCATCCTGTGATTGTTATGACGCACAGCCCGTCAATGAGTTTGTAGCAAAACTCTGGATCAGGAAACCCGGCGGGGTGATCCGGCGCAAGGACAGGATAGGTGTCTCTCCTACTGGCTCACTAAGACTCGAACGCGTGTCCGGCTCGGTAAGTGTACCGCCCCCCACTTCTGCGCTGGCTAAGGCCAGCGGGCTCGGAACCCAGCCACCCCCGGCTCGGCAGGCAAGCTATCTCTGCCGACCACGGTAAAGCTGCTGGCGCTGCCACCGGCGAGCGCGGCGCAGCGTTGGCTCAAGAGTGTGGCTGGGATCAGCGGCTTCTGCCCGAGAGGAAGAATCTTGCCGCTCGCAGGAGAAATGGGCGATTGGATGAAGATGGTGCCTTGCTGGCCAAATTGCGAGGAGGCCGAGATCACGCTCGCCGAATCCGGCAACAGGAGATTGGTCGTGATGTTGATGACGTGAGTGTCAGTGAAGATGCCGCTGCCAGCCCCGTTGATGTACAAGGATTGTGTTGGACTGAATGGTCCTTGCAAAATGATGTTGCCTGCGTTGCCCGCTCCCGAGGTGCTCGCGGAAACCTGCGCCGTTTGTCACTTCAAACTGTGCAGCATGTAGCTCAATGTTGCCGCCGCTTCTAGAATCCGGGTCGGCTCCAAGTGAGCGGCTGAAGATGCCGACCGGAGACCCATCACTCAAAGTCCCGGATAATGGAATGGGACCGGAAGCATTGATAGTGATGCTGCCGCCCTGGCCGCTACTACCCGTCCCGCTATTAATTTGCCCTCCATTGCCAAGAGTAAGGATCCAGTAGTAAGAACTATATTTCCGGCATTGCCACAGGAGTTGTTTTCGAGTCACTTAGGTAGAGCCGATCTGTGGCTAAGGATTGAACGTACGACCCGCGGTTTAGAATTGCCCTGATCCCACCTGAGACCCCTAACCCCCACAAGAACAACAAGTCAGGATGCTTCAGAAGTGGGTGCAGACGGGGCTGGTTTGTCCTGTCCTGGTAGCACGGGTGGCAGCAGATGACAACGATGAAAAATGATTACTTCTCAGGTCATGCTCGGAGGAGTCTGCTTTCTTGGACTTAGTCTGTTGGACCCGTCGTAGCCTATCGACTTCGTGATTGAGGATATAGCTGAGCTTTGAGTACGTCCAGATCTACGGCGGTGAGCGTTTCATCTTCGGATGAACGCAGCGGATGATATAGGTCAGTCCCGCGATGAAAGTACTCACTGATAGCGCGTCAATGTCAAACAGCAATGCTGAGGCCAACAATTAAATTGGGAATGCACTGACGAGTATTAGCAATGGCTCTGGGAATAGCCCTGCTGAGTTGATCACCAGATGCGCGGGACTTAACTAAGAACGCTTGTGCTCCATTGTCTTTTGCGAGTTGGGCCACGGGGAGATGGTCGACACGGGAGAGCATGATCACAGCTATCTCTGGATGGTGCGGACGTTGAACTAACTTAATGAGCAGTTCAAAGCCAGGCATGTCAGGCAAATTCATTTCTAAGACAACGCAATCGACCCGCTGCGACTGACACACAGCTAGTCCTGATGCTCCAGTGTCGGCTTCAAGGATGACATATTTGGGCGATGAAATGTGAAGACGCTGTGCCCAGTACTCTCGATCCTCTTTGAATGCGTCGATGAGGAGAACGGTGATCGCTGACTGGACGGACGGAAGGGAGAGGTCCGAGACCGGACGACCGCCCTTCTCCGAAGAGTCGGCGGCGATCTGGTTTGGAAATGATCGAGCCACTCGGCAGGTCATGATTGCCTTCTTATGCTCAGACATAACAACGCGGGCTAGCATATCGAGAAGGCAGATTCCAGCCTGTTCACAATTGCTCACTAGGAAAAACCGCAGGATACCAAGGTCGAATTTGAAGCCATTGACCCGCGATTTGGTTATTTTCTCACTAGGAGACTTGCATTGGAATCAATGACATAGAAGCCCTGCTACCTCTGTGCTCCCGAGTCGGAAGCCACGGAATTTGAAACACTTGGTGGAAAGCCCGTTTGATTCGTGACCACCACCTTCCCTCTGTAGTTTTGACGTCGCCCCCTTGACATATACTGCAAGTGAAGTACATCACGTCATGCAATATGCATGACATGGAGATCGCATGAAGACCCAAATGATGCAGTTCCGAGTGAACGACGAAGAAAGGGCGCTGATTGAGAAATGTGCCAAGAAAGCGGGCATGACCGTTTCCGAGTACATCCGAGCCTGCATGCTTATGGAAATGGTGGTGGATGGCGAAGTGCAGGCATTGAAGATCATTGGCCGAACGATCGGAATGAAGGCGATGGATGCGCTCAGCAGGCGGCTTAAGGGGAGTGCCGCACTTGAATAAGGGGCTACAGCTGCCGGCTCCGGCGCAAGCTAGACCGGCAAAAGCCCCCGGACGGTAACGCGGGGGCACTAGCCACAGACATTGTTACAGGAATTCTATTCGTTCGATGAGTTCCCCATTCACCCTCACCATCGATTGGCTTTCCTTTACTCTCCCTAGTGGGACGGTGAAGGAGACGATGGCTGTTCTCGAAGGAGAATGGACCAAGAGCCAGGCCGGCTTTCGCGGGTATCCGCTGTCGTGGATCAGCGTGGCCTCAGATCGAGGAGTGGGCAAGCTTGGAACTGGAGCCCCGCGGTCGCCATTGGAAGTTCATGTCGACCTCTCGGCCGGCATTATCTCCGCCTGGCCGACTAGCAAAGTACGGACGGTGCTCCAATGGATTCTCGACCACCAGGGGCACCTCACCAGGCTCGATTGTGCCTTGGACGATCGGACTTGCACGGTTCCTTTACAGACGATCAAGGCAGCCATTCAGACAGGTTAATGTGTGACGCGTGCGGACCGGATGCAAACCATTGCTTCGAGCTCCATTCATAAAGGCTCCCTTGGATCAAGTAACGCCGAAACGGATCGTCGAGTACAAAAACAAACGCTATGCCGATGGCGTCATGCCAGCGACCATTAACCGCGAGCTCACGACGCTGAAGAAGGCGTTTAATTTGGCTCGACGGGAATGGGAATGGTGCTCGGATAATCCCGTGACGCGCGTGTCGATGGAAAAGGAGAATAATGCACGGGATCGATGGTTGACTCGGCATGAACAGGCGCGCTTATTAGCGCCGGCTGCCGAATGGCTAGAAGACATCGTCATCTTTGCCGTCAACACTGGACTTCGCATGGGAGAGAGCCTTGCGCTCACATGGGGGGCAGTTGATTTTTCCCGATGGACGTTGATGGTCCTGCGATCCAAAAATGGCGAACTGAGAACGATCCCTCTGAATCGCACAGTTCTCGAACTCCTCGGCAAGCGAATGAAGATACGACCTGCTTCGACCGAGCATGTGTTCTGGAGCGAGGCCCGAACTCAACTCGATGGGCCGAATCTGCGCCGTGCTTTCCGATTGATTCTCAAGAAGTCAGGACTCGCGGATTTTCACTTCCACGACCTTCGACATACCTTCGCAACACGGATGGTGCAAGCGGGTGTGGACCTCTACAAGGTTCAGCGTCTTCTTGGACACAAATCGCCGCAGATGACGCAGCGATATGCCCATCACAATCCGGAAAGCTTGCGCGATGGGGTTGACGCGCTCGAACTGGCGGGGACCGTTAGCACAAATTTAGCACAATCTGTGGATAGCGAAAGACCCCTATCTGCAACGTGTTGAAACTGGTGCCCCCGACACGAATTGAACGTGCGACCCGCGGTTTAGGAAACCGCTGCTCTATCCAACTGAGCTACGGGGGCGTGGCTTGAATTTAGCGCACTTACGCGAGGTGTGTCTAGCGAACGCGGATAGCCGGGTTGTCGATGTCTGGATTTTTCGGTAATGTGCTCTCATGAGAGAAGCACGGTTCGGTGTTGGGCTCAAGGTGGCATTGATATCGATGTTCGTGCTGTCGTGGGCGAGCGACGCTTCGGCCCTGGATAATCCTGAAAAGGTCATCGAGGAGACCTGCGCCCGCGACTGGTCTCATAATTCCCGTATGCGAGCCGCCTGCATCGAGCAGCAGATGAGCGTGTTGGAGAAATCCCGCTCCACTCCGATCGATCCGCGTCTCCAGCAAGAAGATCTGTCGCTTATTCAGGAACGATGCGAGAAAAATTGGCCTGACGATGTCCGCATGCGGCTCCAATGCCAACAGCAAGAAATACGAGCCTTTCAAAAACTGCAAGGCCCTCCGCCGAAAGGAGTCAGCCTGAAAGACTACTCGATTGCAGTTGCCGAGTGCTCGAAAGAATGGCCGGACGACTTTCGGAATCGGTCGCGCTGTATGGATCAGCAGATCGCGGAGAAGCGACGGCACCAGGAGCGCGACTAGTCTGGCGTCAAGTATGGTCCCCGCCGGTGGATAGCAGTTCGTTGCGCTTTGGTATCTGCTTGAGCAGGTCGGCGCGGATTTGATAGACGCCGGGAATCCGGTGTCCCATCGCGTACGCCAGTCCGTTGGCCTGATCGCCGATCGATAACTTCCCCGCCAACTTGCCATCCTTCCCCGTTGCGATAAATTCAGCGACCGGGTTCACGAGCCCATAGGGGGCCAAGGGGCCGGGCTGTTTGACCACCCGTTCTTCAGCGGGAACGCTGATGACCCGGCTTACGAATAAATTCACGCTTTGTTGATCGACTTTCTCGGTCGGGCGGTCTTCCAGCACCCACTCTCCATTCTGGTTGATGAGGGTATATGCTTCAGTGTGAGTCTTGACGTTCAGCATCGCAATGTCGCCTTCATCCGCCCCAAGGAGACGTTTGTCTTGGAGGTGATAGAGTTCCTTGGTGAAGTCTTTGACGAGGGTCGGGTTGATCCGGTAGAGGGGCGCATCGGGCGCCGTTTCGGCGACGGCTTCGCCGCTTGACGGATCGGGCTGATGCAATTTCACCGTCTGATCGCCGTCGGGCGCATGCAATGTGATTTTGACTTTTGGCTGTTTCAGGGTTTTCGCGAGCGCATCTCTGGCGGGGCCGGGGTCGACGATACTCATGGCTTTCAGGTCTTCCAGCCGGAATAAGAGCATGCGCACCTCATTCAGGTCAGCTTCCGCTTCCACCGGATACCGGATTTTCCATCTGGGCTTCGGCTTGTCGCTGACGCGATACAGCACGATCTCGGTCGTGGGATAGGTCAGCCGGATTCGATCGATCTCCCCTGACGTCACCCGCAGAATATCCTTCCTCCGGAACGTCATCAGGGACTTGTTGACGAAATCCTTGGGAGCGAGGTCGGTCAACAACAAGGCATGATCGGAGGTCCGAAGTACATAAAGCGTGGAGGAGAGCGGCCCGGTATCGCCGATGAGCAGGGTGTCTTCCGCTGCCCCGCCCTTAATTGTCACGGCCGCTACCGGCTGATCGAGTCCGAATGGCGCGAGCGTCGCGGGATTCTCTTCGACCACCCGATGAACGGACCCCAGGACAATCGCACGAATCAGATTTTGAAGCTCCCGGGTATCCGCCTCTGCACGAATCGGCTTGGTCAGGGTCCAGCTTTTGTTAGGGTTCCGCTCGAAGACCAGTTCCTCTCGATCGGTCTTGAAGGTCAGCGCGGTGATCGCCTGTTCCTCGACAGCGAGCACCTTCTTTTTGGCGGACTCTTCCCGTTCCTGCGACTCTTTGGCGGGGAATTCGACCAGGTAGAGGTAGAGCCCGAGCGCAGCGAGTACGAGCGCCATTACCGCTGTCGGCCAGTAGCGATTCATCTAAAGGCGGCGGCGTTTGCGCCACACGTTGATGCCGGCGAGCAGCACCACGGCGGGCAGGAAGATGACCTGCACGTATAGGAGCGTGCGTTCCTGAATCGGGTTGGGGACAAACGGTCTCAACGCCTGGTCCCGCGGGCCAATAGTGATCATGTCCCGATCCTGGGCCAGCCACGCGACGGTATGGAGGAAAAAGTCGCTGTTGCCGGGGAAGTTCACGAACGCGTTACTGGCGAAGGTCGAGTTTCCGATGACGACGATGGCCGGTCTGGGTTTGCCCTCGGCTGGAGGTGTTTTAGGGGCGACCGCGGCGGCCATGGGCAGCGGACCCTTGATATCTTCCTTTTCGTTTAGCGCGATGACGCGACCCGATGTCTTGATGACCGCCCGGCTATTGGGCGACGTACGAGCGAGTTGAACAAAGTCCCAGTCCTTGCCGAGCTGCTCATCGAACGTGACGTGTCGGGCAAGAGGAAACAAGACAGCGGCATTCAAGTCCTGCGTGATTTCATGCTCGGTGAAGGTGCGGACGAGCAAGACAGTGGGTTCGCCTTGAGCGAGGCGGTCTTGAAAGTCCACGAGCACACCAGGACCTAGTCCAAGACCCCAACGCTTCAAGAGCGGAGTGAGATCTGCCTGCGAGTCGGGATCAACCATCAGCAGGAGGTGTCCGCCCTTCTCGACGTACGCATGAACTCGGTCCAATTCGTCGCTCGTGATCGGTTTGCGGGGACCCGCGATGGCCAAGAGGGACGTGTTCTCCGGCACCGCGGTCTGCATGAGCAGACTCAGGGTGCCGACTTCGTAGCCCTGCTTGGTTAGAATCTCTTTGGCCAGTGAAAAACCCGTGCGGTCGCGATTGTCGGTCCCGGGCTCCCCATGGCCCTCCAGAAACAGGACACGCTTCTTGTCGTCTTTCGAGACGCGGATGAGGGCGCCGGTCAGCTCGGCTTCCGATGGATTGGTCACGCGAACGGTTTGTGCGCCGCTTTCAAAGACCGCGGTATCGCTCCTCGTGATGCCATAGCTTTGGGCGACTTTCGGTTGGCGCTCCGGGTCGACGAATTCGACGGCGATCTTCGGGCTGGCTTGTCGATAGCTGTCCAACCGCTCTTTGTACGTTTGATAGCCAGGGTCCTTCTCTCGTGTAAAGACAGTAATCCTGACTTCGCGCGGCAGGCTTCGGATGACCCGGTGCGTCTGGGGCGCCAGCGAGAAATTCTGGTTTTCGGACAGATCCCAGCGAATGGAGTGCCGTGCCGCGAGGAAGTTCAGAATGGTGAGAATGGCGATGAACAGGAGCACCATCAACAGGCTGTTCGCGCCCATTCGTGTCGAGCGGCGGGCCGACACGGCCTTAAAGGTATCGGCATGTGCGACGAAAAAGAGAATCAGGCAGACGAGGGCCAACCCCTCGACGGCGGTGACGACCCCAATGTGCTCGGGAGCGAAGTGGTACCCGATCAGGCCTGCGAGCGCCAGCGAAATCCCGATGACTCCCCAGGGAAGCGTCTTCAACTTCATTTCCATCTCGTCGAATCCACGACCCGGTGAGTGAGAAACAGCATGAGAAGCAATGCGCTGCCAAAATACACGAGGTCCCGTGTGTCGATGAGCCCACGAACGAGATGATCGTAATGGTCCATAAACGACAAATAGGAAATGACTTGTCCCGCTGGTGTATCGCCGAGCAGGGAGCCGACCCCAGACAGCAGCCAAAGAAGCAACAACAGGCCGAAGCTGACGAAGGCCGCCACGATCTGGTTTTCGGTCAGAGCGGAGGCCAGCACACCCACGGACAGAAACAGCGCCCCAAGCAACACGAGCCCCAAATACCCCGTCAAGACAGGGTACCAATCAAAATCGCTGAACAATGCAAGCGTCAATGGAATCAGTCCAGTCAGCCCGAGCAGCCCGAGGAACAGGAGAAAAACGCTCACAAATTTTCCTGCGACGATCTCGTTCAGACCGATGGGAGAGGTCAGAAGGAATTCAAACGTCCGCAGCTTCTTCTCCTCGGCAAAAAGGCGCATAGTGAGGATCGGGAGCACGAGCAGCAGGACGAAGCGAATGCTGCTGAAGAGATTTCTGAAAACCAGATCATTAAGATTGATTTGCGCCTGTCCTTGGACCTGCATAAGTTGGATCGCTTGCGCGCCGGTGAAGACAATATAAATATAGGCGAGCAGGCCGACGATCAGGAGAAATACGGCACCGACCACGTAGACGACCGGAGATACGAAGTAGGACCGCAGTTCCTTGGCCAGAAGCGTGTTCACCGGTGTCATGACGACACATCCATGGTGTCAGGCTACCCCGCGACGCCCGGAACTGTCGCTGGGTCGGAGTCCTGCGCCAGCCCCTCTTCATCCCTGGTGAGCTTGAGGAATACGTCTTCCAATGTCATCGAAATCAGTTTGAGTTCGACCAGACCCCAATTGTTGGTCACGGCCAGACGCGCAACCTCTTCCCTGATGTCCCTGCCTAGTTGACTTTCGAGTAAAAAATGTCCCGCAGGTCCGTTGCCGTGCACATGGAGCACGCCGTCGACTTGGCGGAGTCGAGCCTCGGCATCTGCAGCCGGGCGTGTCAACGTCAAGGCGATCTTTTCCGAATGACGCAACCTCGTGGACAACCGGTCGGGGGTGTCTTCAGCAACAATGCGCCCGCCGCTAATGATGACCACGCGTTGGCAGACCGCTGTCGCTTCCGGAAGAATGTGAGTGCTCAAAATGACCGAATGCGATCCTGCAAGGCTTTTGATCAATTCCCGGATTTCGATAATTTGCTTCGGGTCGAGACCGACGGTCGGTTCATCGAGAATTAAGACGGACGGGTCGTGGATGAGCGCTTGCGCCAAACCCACTCGCTGCCGGTAACCTCGAGAGAGATTTCCGATCAACCGGTGTTGGACGGAGCCCAACCCCAGGCGTTCGATTTCACGCGACATGGCAGCCGTGAGCATGGCGCCGGCCAGCCCCCGGAGTCGGCCGACGAAGCGGAGATACTCATCAACCGTTAGTTCCTGATACACGGGCGGGGTTTCCGGCAAATAGCCGATCCGGCGTTTGACCTCCAGGGGCTGTTCAAGGCAGTCATATCCAGCCACCGTGGCCCGGCCTTCCGTCGGCGGCATGAAACACGTGAGTATCCGCATGGTCGTCGTTTTCCCGGCGCCGTTGGGGCCGAGAAATGCCAGGACCTCACCCTTGGCGACGGAAAAGGTGACACGGTCGATGGCGGTGTGTTGGCCGTAACGTTTGGTGATCTGCTGAACGTCAATCATAAAGACGGATCAATGACTCGCTGCTAGGGAATGACGTCGGGGGTGACGGCGGCGGGCGTCTTCTCGCCATTTCTCTACAACTAATTTCTCGGCATCTTACTCATGAGAAGGGAGGCAGTCAACGGGAGGCAGTCAACCGCCTGGGCCGGCAGCGAAGCTTTACAGCAGTTACTCTGTCCTGTTAGAGTCCCGCCCGTTCACGCCGAAGCTGTTCATACATCACATCATGAAGTTCTTTTCCTGGTACACCGTCTGCATACTCACCTTACTCTCCTGTCTGGCAGTTGCAGCAGAAGCCAAGACGTCCTATAAAGTTCAAGGAACGGTGATCGCGATCGCGCTTACGCAGAATCCTCCTCTGATCGTCGTGAAAACGCCGTTAGGCCCCAAAAATCATATGACGGTTGGAGCTACGGTCACCCCTCACACAAAGATTTTGCGCGGGAATAAAAAGATAGCTCTCAATACGATAAAGGAGGGAGAAGCCGTCTGGTTGACCTATGTGAAGGCACCCGGAGGGGTGCTCGCAGAGGTGATACGCGTGGCCGCATGAGCGAAGGCTATTGACTGGCGGCGGCACTTTCACTTACTGTGACCATTGGAAGGGTACTTCCGCAGTTCAAAGAATCCCACGCAGATACGCAGGCTTATCAGTTCATACCAAGGTAGGGGCATAGTCTACGGTCGCGGTATTGTTGAATGTTCGGTTCGGGCTTACCGTAAACCTCATCAGCGAGGTGTCCGTGGCCCTGTCAGATCAACCGAGCATTACAGGTGTTGACGATGACATACCAT
This sequence comes from Nitrospira sp., assembly GCA_035761895.1. Classification (GTDB taxonomy): domain Bacteria; phylum Nitrospirota; class Nitrospiria; order Nitrospirales; family Nitrospiraceae; genus Nitrospira_C. The sequence goes on from DASTQE010000229.1 coordinate 18,430, forward strand.
ACTTCGCGATCGAATCAAGCCAAAGTCTTGTGCACCCTTACAGTGGCTGGAATGCTATTGGGCGCGTGTTCCTGGATTCCGAAAGGGCAAGCCGAATTCGACGTTGGAATTAAGGACCGTGGCGTAGCCTCCTGGTACGGAGAGCAGTTCCATGGCAGGCAGGCCGCTAACGGTGAACTGTTCGACATGGAGGCGCTGACGGCGGCCCACCGGACGATGCCTCTTGGCAGCATTGTACGAGTCGTCAACCTTGCGAACGGAAAGCATCTCCATGTGCGCATCACTGACCGTGGACCCTATGTGAATGGCAGGATTCTGGATCTGTCCCGGGCAGCTGCCATGCAGTTAGGCATGGAGCATGGGGGCCTTGCGAACGTTCAGGTTGAAATCGTCGCACAACGCCGTCCGGAGCTCTTACAACTGTCGGAAGCCCTCTCGGGCCGGGCGTCATCGTTTCTCGATGCGAACGCGGTCGCGGACCGTCCGAGGCCGTTCATGACCCCGTGGCTTCGCGTGCTTCCTAGCGATATCTGGCTCACCCGCCGCATTCGCCGTGTCCCCGCCATGCTGGCCGCCGATCACACGGCGCATGCCGAAGTTGCCGATCTCACATTAGTGTAATGATTCCATTCCGCCACTCCATCGGGTTGACAGTGCGCGAAACGCTCCACTAGACTGTTTGTCTTGGCCGGCGTTAATGGAAGTCGGCCCTAGATTTGAAGACCAACAGGGAGACCTTAGCGCATGGCAAGAAAGCAGTCCGGCGAATCCAACGAAGCTAGATTGAAAAAGAAGATAACGGAGAAACTCGCCAATCATTCCAATCCAGAAGCGGACGCCGCGATGCGGTCTCTGCGCAAGCGGCTGAAGCGGGAGCAACGGAAACGGCGTGCTTTGGCGCTGAGGAAGAAGCATGCTGGCGGCACTAAGCCTGCCGAGGCTGCCCAGGCTGCAGGATGACAACGTCAAATTCAGCCAGTTGAAGGATCAGCGGTGAAGGATCAGCGGTATGGATGAGCTACGGAACGAAGAGAAGCAACAGGCCCAAGGCGACGCGGACGTTGCGAGCGATGAATTAGCAGACAAGGTCGCCGCCGAGTTCACCGGCGACCAGACTCCCACCACAGACCTCCCCGGCGAGCAGGCCGAACCGGTCATGCTCGAAGAGGAAAAAGTCAAAGACGAGATCGACATTCAAATCGATCTCTTGAAGGATCCCGATTGGGTTGTACGTCGCGAGGCGGCAATTACGTTGGGTGAAATGGGGGACGAGCGTTGCGTGGAGCCGCTCTGCAAGGCGCTCTACGACGGCGACTGGCAGGTGCGTGAAGTGGCGGTCGAGGCGCTGGGGCAGATCGGATCTCCCGCCGTCGAGATGCTCATCAAGATGGTGCGGGATTGGGATGTCCGCAAGTACGTCATCATGGCGCTGGGCAAGATTCGTGACGAGCGAGTCCTCGATCCGCTCATGCTTCAGTTACGAAGCGACGAATTCAAAGACGATGCGACGAACGCACTGGTCGAATTGGGCGAACCGGCCCTCGAGCGGCTCGTCAAAGCCTTAAAAGACAAAGATGAAATGGTGCGAAAGCAGGCTGTCCTGGCTCTGGGACGAATCAAGCACAGTGGCGCCGTCGATCCGTTGATTGAAATGCTTGGTGATGCCGATTGGTTCACACGCCTGACGGCAGCGGCAGCGCTTGAAGCGATCGGCGACCCGCGCGGCCGTGACGCGATCAAGCCGTTGACCAAAGATCCCGATATGGTCGTCCGAATGCGAGTCGAACGCATCCTCGCAAAGTGGAAGAAGCAGCCGTCCGGCTCCGTCTCGACGAACTGACCGGTTACTTGTTCAGTTCCCTGTCCAGATTCTGCTGCAGGTCTGTCAGTTTACGAATCGGCACCGGTTTTCCCATCGACAGCTCCAGGCGCATTTCCTGCAGTGCTCCGACGAATCCGCGGAGGATCTGCGTCTGCTCGCTGGGCTTGGCGCTTTTTATGGCGCTCTCCAACGCATCCACCCCTTCGGCCAGTTGTTTGGCGGCCTCCCCGAAGTTCTTATCGACGAGCTCGGCTTTCGCCTGGACGACTCGTGATTTTGTATCGAGGAGCGCTTGCCGCCTGCGAAGATCGCGTTCAATCCCCATCGTCGTGTCGACGACGTTCCGCGACATCTCTTTCAATGTCTGTTGAAGATCGCCGATCGTTTGCTGCAGTGTTCCCACCGGACGCTGCCCGAAATAGTAGCCAAGGGCAAACGAGGCGAGGGCGACCATCAGAACGCCGATAAATTTTCTCCACATGACTATCCTTTCCGTCCTCCTCGGGACGAGGACTTCGCGGCAGAGTTCAGATAATGAAGCAGACTGCCGGCCGACGTGATACGGACTGCTGGATCCGAGTCATGGAGCCCTTTCTTGACGAGGGGCAGCACGGGAAGAGACACTTTCCCCAAAGCTTTTGCCGAGAACAGGCGTGGTTGCGGCTGCTGATCCTGTAAGAGTGTCTGGAGGATCGCAATGGCTTGCTTGTCGGATGCAGCACCCAGTGCCTTGGCGGCAGAAGCCCGCACGGACGGATCCGGATGCCGGGCAAGGTCCGCGGCCACCAGCACCGCGCTGTGGTCGCCCAACCGCAGGAGCCCTTCAACGGCGCTGGCCCTCACCTGCATGGACGCATCTCTGGTTAACGCGTGAAGCAACGGCCGTGAGTCCTTGATCCCCACACGGCCAAGACTGACGGCCGCGACCGCTCGTACGCGCGCGTGTTCATCACCGAGTGCATGGGTCAGCGGAGCGACTGCGCCCGGCTGGCCAAACTCACCCAGCGCTCCCGCGGCGAATGCCCGGACTGGCGGTTCGGGGTCGTACACGCCTTGGCTGAGGACGCTGAGGCTGGAGGGACGCTTGAGCCGGCCCAGGATGCCGAGTGCAGCCATTCGTGTTTCGGGGTCCGGCAACGTCGCTGCTCCGGCGATGTCGACCAGCATGTCCTGCTTGCCGAGTCGATAGAGGGCGGCATAGGCAAAGACACCTTCAGGCCCGTCGTCGGTTCTAGCGACCTCGGTGACTCGCGGCATAATGTCGATCGCCTGTGCTTCGCTCAATGCATTCATCGCGGCAATGCGTACTGAAGCGGAATCATCGTTGAGCGCGCGTCGCAACGCCTGTGATTTGCCGGCAAGCCCTGCATGCCCGAGCGCTTCGACGGCTCGTGCGCGCACAATCGGCGAACTGTCTAATAGGCCATCCTCCATGATGGATTGCTGGTCCGGGAGGCTCACATCGGCCAGCGCACTATAAGCAGCGATGCGGAGATGTTCTCTACTATCGCGCACATAGGCGCGGATAAACCCGATGCCGATCTGACGCAGGAGAGCGGGATCGTCAGACTGACCGGCATTGATAAGGCGTTCATAGATCTGGAGTGCTTCCTCAGGGCGACCGACTTTGGCCGCGCTTTGTACGCCCAAGCGAAGCAGCGATTTTGAAGGCGTGACTTTCGATGACTCCGGAGGTAACAGCCGGAGCACGGTGCCGTAATCGGCGCGGTTGAAGGCGTCGGTCGCTTCTCGTTCGAGGGAAGCCGCCGGGGCGGCGGCGGCATGAGACGGAACCGCGACGGCGAGCAGCATGCAGAGGAGGGAGATCAGCGATTCATCCTCACCAGGTTGTCGGGACGCGCGTCATCGCGGGGCAGTACAACATTTCGACGTAGTCCTTCACCATCCGCTTGGTACAGAACCGCGGGGCGACCGTTCTGATGCTTTCCTTGACCATCTGCAGCCAGCCGCGGGGAATGCCGTCGAGGTCGCGTTGATAAAACAAGGGAACAGCCTCCTGCTCCAACTGGCGGTAAAGCTGTTCGGCATCGTGGTGGTCCTGCGCCTGCACATCGGGGTTGCCCTCCAGAGGCTGAATGCCCCAGCCATTGGCTCCGTTGTAGCCTTCCTGCCACCAGCCGTCGAGGGTGCTGAAATGAAGAGCGCCGTTCAGGGCCGCTTTCATCCCGCTGGTTCCGCTGGCTTCCATGGGAAATCGAGGGGTATTGAGCCAGATGTCCACACCTTGCACGAGAAACTTGGCCATATGCATTTCGTAATCTTCCAGGAACGCCACGTGTCCGCCGAGCTTGTGATCGTTGCAAAAATTCATGACTTCATGAATAAAAAAGCGGCCGGGTTCGTCGGCCGGATGGGCTTTCCCCGCGAAGACCAGCTGAACCGGCCGCCATTTGTCCTGCAAGAGCCGCTTGAGCCGCTCGAGGTCCTGGAAGAGCAGTGTCGCGCGCTTGTACGTCGCGAATCGTCTGGCAAAACCGATCGTCAAGGCTTCGGGATCGAGCAGTGTGCCGCGGCTCAGCACCTGCGAAGGCTGCAGGCTTCCTTGCATCCAACCGGTGCGTGCCCGTTCGCGAATGAATCCCATCAGCTTCCGTTTCATCGATTGACGGACCGCCCACAGTTCAGGGTCAGGAATGTCGAGCACGCGCTGCCACATGGCGGGATCGTCGCAATGCTCCGTCCACGCTGGATGCAGGGATTTGCTGAAGAGGCGATACAGATCCTGGGCGATCCAGGTGGGTGCATGGATGCCGTTGGTGACATGCCGGATCGGCACCGTTTCGACGGGCAGTCCCGGCCAAAAATGTTGCCACATTTCGCGGGTAACGCGGCCGTGCTCACGACTGACACCGTTGACATGCGCCGACAACCGCATGACGAGGGCCGTCATATTGAATCCTTGCCCGCGGGATTCGGGAGTCTCTCCCAACCCGAGGAATTCGTCTCGCGAGAGATTGAGCTGCTCCCAGTAGCCGGAAAAATAGCGGTCCATGAGATAATGCGGGAAGACGTCGTGGCCAGCCGGTACCGGCGTATGGGTCGTGAACACCGTGCTTTGGCGGACTAGTTCACTGGCCTCGGCGTGGGAGCGGCCGCTTTGCACCAGTTCCCGCAGTCGCTCCAACGTGAGGAACGCGGAGTGGCCTTCGTTGGCGTGCCAGACGGCGGGAGCGATGCCGAGCGCACGGAGGAGACGTACGCCGCCGATGCCCAAAAGAATTTCCTGACAAAGACGCATTTCCTGATCGCCGCCGTATAACCGCGCTGATAGTGCACGGTTCTCCGGACTGTTGTCCGGAACATCTGTATCGATCAAAAACAGTGGGATGCGACCGACCAGCACTTTCCATACGAGGGCCGTCACATTGCGTCCCCCCATGTCGACGGTAAACCGGCATTGTTCGCCCGATGGCGTCAGGGCCGGATGGATGGGGGAATCCTCACGGTTAAACGTCGCGTAGGCGGCTTCCTGCCATCCTTCCGGGGTGATCCGCTGGCGGAAATAGCCTTGCGGATACATGAACCCAATGCCGACAAGGGGCACGCCGAGATCGCTCGCTTCCTTGCAATGATCTCCCGCGAGGATGCCGAGACCGCCGCTGTAGATGGGAATGGAGGTGTGGAGGCCGAATTCGGCGGAAAAGTAGGCGATGGTGTTCTTGGTTTCACCGGCGTGCTTCGTGCTGAACCAGCTCCGCCCGTTGGCCTTGTACTCGTCGAACAGCTTGAGGACGGCAGAGTACTGCCTGAGATACGACGGGTCTTCCGCGAGCTTGGCCAATCGTTCGGGTTTCACATCGGTAAGCAGTTTTACCGGATTGTGATGAGTGTAAAACCACAGGGTCGGATCGATTGTCTCGAAGAGCTGGCGCGCTTCCACCGTCCAGCTCCACCAAATATTCTGGGAGAGTTCGGAAAGTCGAGCGAGGCTGGCTGGGATATGTGTGTGCACAGAGTCGATGATCGTCGTCGTATTCACGCAGTCTCCTTGTAGGGTGGAAGCGAAATCGGCGAGCAGACGGTCACTCGTCGATCGTTCACGCGTGACCGGCTTTGTGCCAAGAGTTCCACTCTTCGGAGAATGCCACGGCGGCATACCGTTCGCCAAGCACTTTCGTAACTCGATTCATCAGCCTGGTGAGCTGTTGAGCCTCTTCAGCGGTAAGATCCTGACGAAAGCGCGGATGCAGTCCCCAGCGCGTTTCGATTTCGTCGCCCGAAACGTCGGACATGACGCTGATAAGCTTGATTTCGTTTCCTGTCTGTCCTCTCGGCATGACGTTCGCGCCCGGCGGGGCGGTGCTTTCCGATGTCGCGGCCGAGAGGCCGGCATCAGGCGGCGGCTCGCCTTTGAGGATCGCCGTGATCGCCGGGATCATTGCCGTCGCGCACAGGGTCGCCGCTTTGGTGATTTGCGGATTGTCCGCGACGCCAAGTGCATCGGCCACGCGACCGCCGAAGGCATCGAACATCTCGTTCTTCGTTTTGCTCTCTTCCGTGATGGAGAACCGATAGCCTTCGTAGAGCTTGCGACTTTCCGCGACTACGCCGCCGATCGTCATCATGATCTCGTTTTGATCGACTCCCGAGCCGAAGGCCGGCTCCAGCACCGCGCGCAAGCGAGCCGTCACCGCGTCTTCCAGTCCATTCATGAAGTCCGGCTGATCTTTGATGGGGATGTGAAAAGCCGACAGGCGGTCGGTCAGATTGAACGTGACCTTGAGAAACTCCAGGTAGAGCGTCCACTCGTCCTGACGTTTGAGCTTGAGCGCTTGCTCGGGGGCATTCTTTTTCAAAACCGTCACCGATTCTCCGGCAACCGCCAGCATCAGGTCGGCGAGCGATCGTTGCTGTTCGCCATAAGACGCGTTGGTTGTAGTCATGTCGCGAGAGCTTCCTTTCCTTAAGAACGGCGCATTATAACCGACTGGTCGGCTTGGCTCCAAGGGGAGGTGCCCCCTCGACTGCAACCATTCGATGCGCTGTTTTCTCCTGGCAAATCATCGTCCAGTCGTCCACAATGCGCGCACGAAAAGGAGACGACAGAGTGCTGATCAGGCCGTAACGATGGACGATCTACCGCTGCTGTTTGTGAAGACTCTTCTGCTGCGTCCCTATGTCTTTATCTTCCTTGCCGCTTTTCTTGTCATCGCCCGTGGACTGTTCGGCTGGCGGCGAACGGGCGCCTTTTTGCTCGCCGGCTGGATCACGGCTTTTCTATGCGAATTCTCATCCACCCGAACCGGTGTGCCGTTTGGGTATTATTACTATACGGGATCTACGGTGGGCCAAGAGCTCTATATTGCGGACGTCCCGTTCATGGATTCCCTTTCTTTCACGTTTCTCTTGTTTGCCAGCTACTGCATGGCGCTAGTGTTTCTCTTGCCCGCCGTCCCGCGGTCGAATCCCCATCGGTTGTATCTTGTGCTGGATCCGTCAATCAGCACCGCCTGGCCCTCGCTGGTGCTGACTGCAGCATTTCTGATGTTCATCGATGTGATCATCGATCCGGTCGCGCTGCGGGGCGACCGCTGGTTTCTGGGCCAAATTTATGGATATCCTGACCCGGGGTTGTACTTCGGAATTCCTCTCATGAATTTCGCGGGCTGGGCCGTCGTGGGGTTCGTCGCCCTCTCCCTCTACTTCTTGATCGATCGCCGTTTGCCTCCACAGTCTCGGATCACTTCCGTGACCAGGCATGTGCTGCTTGGATGCGCGCTCTATTACGGCGTCCTGGTGTTCAATCTGTCAGTGACGTTCTGGATTGGAGAAGCCCTTCTTGGCTTGGTCGGCCTCATGATGTATGTCCCCGTCACCATTCTCCTCACGTTGCGCCTGCTCAATCGTCTCCCTGGTCCAGTGCTCTCTCCGCGCGCGTTTCCTACGCAGGCGTCATAGAATGAGACGCTCATTTCACTGGCGTTCGTTCCATGCGTTGAAACGTTCCCGTTTGTAATGTTATACAGCGCGGTCACCTGTTGCTCCTCCATGAGTCGCGACATCACACCATACGTCTTGAAACGTCAGCCTGAGGAGTCCGCTCCCCGGAAGCTTTCCATCGATTACGCAGCAGCGTTAAATCCGCAGCAGCTTGCGGCTGTCACAGCGGGCGATGGGCCCTCGTTGGTGATTGCCGGAGCGGGCAGCGGCAAGACACGCACGCTGGTCTATCGTGTGGCCTATCTGATCGATTCGGGTGTCGATCCTTCCAATATTCTCCTGCTCACCTTCACGCGCAAGTCAGCCCAGGAGATGCTGCAACGGGCCGGGGAATTGATCGGCGTGCGCAGCGAGCGCGTGTGCGGCGGCACTTTTCACTCGGTCGCGAACATGCTATTGCGGCGCTATGGTCGGGCCATCGGGCTGGAAGCCGGTTTTACCATTTTGGATCGAAGCGACGCAGAAGACCTTGTTGCACTAGTCCGGTCGCAGCTCGGTCTCAATGAAAAAGACAAACGATTTCCGCGCAAAGGCACCATCGCGGAAATCTTCAGCAAGTCCGAGAATACGTTGCGAAGTCTGGATGACATCGTCATCGAGGAGTTCAGCCATTTTGCCGATCATATCGACGCGCTCACCCAACTCCAGGCGGGCTATCGCGCCGCGAAACGCCAGCGGCAACTGGCGGACTATGACGACCTCCTCGTGCTGCTGCGTCAGCTCCTCGTGCAGGATGCGCAGGTGAGACAGTCGATTTCCCGATTGTACCGATACATTTTGGTCGACGAATACCAAGATACGAATCGATTGCAGGCGGACGTGATCCGGAATCTGGCTGCCACTCATCAAAATGTCATGGTCGTCGGTGACGACAGCCAATCGATCTATGCCTTCCGGGGAGCGACGTTCAAAAATATCATGGAATTTCCCACACTGTTTCCCGGCACCACCATCTACAAGTTGGAGGAAAACTATCGAAGCACACAGCCCATTCTGAATCTGGCCAACTGCATCATTGAAGAGGCCGCGGAAAAGTACACCAAGCATCTGTTCACCCGGAAGCTTGATGGACCGCTTCCGACACTGGCCGAAGCGGCGGGAGAAAACGCTCAGTCCCGGTTCGTTGCGCAGAAAATTCTGGAACTGCGCGAGGAAGGTGTATCCTTAAGCGAGGTTGCGGTCCTGTTTCGATCCAGTTTTCATTCATTCGATCTGGAAATCGAGTTGTCGCGATGCGGGCTGCCGTTTGTCAAACGCGGTGGAGTCAAGTTCATTGAAACCGCGCACGTCAAAGATCTGCTGGCACACCTTCGTGTCGTAGCCAATCCCCTTGACGCGGTAAGCTGGCATCGAGTCTTGATGCTCGTTGAAGGGGTGGGGCCCAAAAAGGCCCAGGATCTGCTGACCACGTTGGTGCAATCGGAGAAGCCTTATGAAGCCTTGCGAGCGGTAAACGGGCGATCCGCGCAGGGGCTCAAAAATCTAGCGCACACCTTGGAAAGTCTATCCGGGGCGGAGGATCGTCGGACCGCCGAGCAAGTCAACCACATTTACGAGTACTACTTGCCGATCCTGAAAGAGCACTACGACGACTATCCGAAGCGCATTCGAGACCTCGATCACCTGCATACGATTGCCGAGGGATATCCTGAAGTGGAGGCCTTTTTGTCGGACCTGGCCCTGGAACCGCCGGATGGCAGTGCGGTCGATGTCGAGCCACCGGATCGCGATGATGAGCGAATGGTGCTCTCGACCATTCACTCAGCCAAGGGGTTGGAATGGCAATGTGTGTTCGTCATTTGGGTGGTGGACGGAAAATTCCCATCCATCTATTCCTTCGTCACGGATGACGAACTTGAAGAAGAACGTCGGCTGTTCTATGTGGCAGTAACGCGCGCCAAGCGCCATTTGTTTCTGACTTACCCCATTAACGTCTTCGATAAAAGCAGCGGTATGCTGTTGTCGAAACCCACCCGGTTCCTCGACCATGTTTCGCCGGCGATGTTCGAGCAGCTGGCCCTGGTCGAAGAGGGACATCAGACCGACTGGGGCGGCTATCGAGACAAAGATTACTGACTTCTCGATGTACTCGCTCTTCGTTCCTCTCGCAGCGCTTCTCGTCTGCCTATGGGTACCTTCCATCCATGGGAGCGATACGACCCCCGATCGTTCGGGCCACATTTGGCAACAAATTACTGCCGAAGCGGAGGGTTTGGGATTGCCCACAAAGTTTTTACGTATGGTGCCGGCAGACTTTGTCAGCTTCGAGTTTGATGATTTACAGGCCTTCGCGGCCGAGTATCATCCGTCCGAGCATCGGATGGTGTTGAATCGAACCCTCTCGTTCAACGTGGCGGGAGGCACCTTGCGTCCACTGGCGCGGCTCACGCACGCAGAAATGGAAACGCTCTACCATGAACTATTCCATGCCTACATGGACTATCTGGCGACCAGGGATGCACAAGGACAGCCTGATGCGTTCCTACGCATTGCGCGCGAGCAGCAGCAGTGCCGCTATGGCGTTGTCCTCATCACGCCAGTGGTCCAGCGGAAGCAAGAAACAGAAGAGCGGTTCCTCAGCGAAAGGGAATCCTGGGAGGCCCTGAACGAAGGATGGGCCGTCTTTGTCGGCTGGACAGTTTGGAACCAACTGGAGATGCGGCATGGGAGAGACCGTTCAGTCCTGAAGTCCAGGAAACAACGTGATGCGTGGCTTCATCGGCTCGAGGAGGCGGATCGAGAGGGAAAGCTCCGCGGCTACTATGAGCCTGAGGATCCTACTGAACGCAGCGTCACCAGAAAGCGGTTTTTAGCTCCGGGCTCACGCCTGTCGGGCGAGGAAATCGAACGGTTGATGTCAGGGCCGTTGGAATTTCCGGCAGATGTTGTGAA
>DASTQE010000230.1:0-7133 GCA_035761895.1 Nitrospira sp.
AGCAGCCATCGCGCGACGCGCTGATCAGCCGGGTGAAACTGGCTACATCCGACGGAAATCACGACGTGTCGCATGAGCAGCAGGTTGTAGCGAGAGAGTATCGCGCTGAGGTAGGGTAGCGTTCCCAGGTGTTTCGCCACAGACGGCGCCGGCATGCGGACCGTCCAGCCGCCAATCTCGACAATGTTCAATGACGGGGACACGTCGCTGCCTTGCGCGATCGAGGCGCCGCTGCAGCCTTCCGCGCCGATCAAGGCAACATCCAACGTGTGCGTCGTATCCTTAAGGTCCATCATGCTAATCGCCGCATTGATTGGGAAATAGAGGTCGCGGACCGCTTCTCCTGCACGATGAAGCACCTCGCCAAGATGCACTTGCGTGATGTCGACAAACTGTTCGACAAACTGCCGCTCTCTGGTCGGCAGTCCCGCCAGAATGCGATTTCCGGCAAAAGCATCTGACACCGTCAGCATACGGGTATTGGGGTTCCCTGAGAGGGATCAACAACGGCGCGACTTCGGCGGACAAAAGGCAGAATTGGCGGAACCCGGCGCCGCACGTGAACCTAGGTTTCGATGCCAGGCCCCAACCCGATGCGGGCTCTCAGCAAATCATGGCGGGTCACGGAATAGGCTACCTGACCTTGTTTGATCACGGGAATGTTCAACAAATGCTTTTCCTTCATCAGTCTGATAGCGTCGCCAATCGTCGTCGATTCATCCGCGACGTAGTGATCCTTATTCATCACCCTGTCCGCAGTGATTCTGCTCAGGTCTTGCCCTGATTCGATCGCCCCCAGCAAGTCGAATTCACTGACGAAACCCACGAACTTGCCTGCGTCGTTTACGATTGGCGCACCGGTCGTGTGAGAGGACAAAAGCTCAAGGGCAATGGCTAAGGCCGTTTCTTGTGGTTGAAAGCGCAATCCATTCGTCCCATCGATCTCTCCCAGTGTGCGAAATCCTCCGGCAGGGACACCTTCCATCGTCATAACGTCCTCCTCGGTTTCTTACATCAAGAGGAAAGGATGCCAGGAAGCAGAATACCATCACACTAGCACGTTCCCGAGGGGATGATACTGAGCGATCGCAGGCGCGACTTACTTGGACTCACCCTTCGCGAGCGCCAGCAACAGCAGGGCAGGGCGGCCGATTTTACTGGTCCAGGCCGGACGATGTTCGAGCATGGCCTGTGTCACGCAGGGTTCGTCCCTAGCGACAACGGTCATGCCGGCATCATGGACGGCGGCAAGGAGTCGGTCGACCTCATGGATATGGCCCGGAATATGGATAGGTGCTTCATGGCCACCGCGAATGTCGATGTCCTGTCCTGTGATGCGTTGCATCTCAGGATGCACCGCGGCCACGACCGCATGGCCCTGCATGGTGAGGACAGCAGACATCTGCCTGAACAATTGCTCAGCGGATGCCAGGTGATCGATGACGAGACCCGACATGATGCGGTCGAAGCTGTATGGCTGAAAGGGAAGACAACCGGCGGAGGCCTGTACGAAACAGAGATCTGTTCTGGAGCCCATTTGCCGTCGTGCCCTGGTCAGCATGTTCCGGGACAGGTCGATGCCGGTTATGCGATAGGCTGACGGCGCCAGTTGCCTGAGATACCGACCGGTGCCACAACCTATGTCAAGAATTCGACAACCGGGAAACGGTTGGAGATGCTTCAGCAGGAACGGCTCATCCAGCCATGTGGAAGGATCGGTATCATCGTAGGAGGCGGCCCAACGATCGTACCCGGCCTCCGTGGCTCTTTCGTCTTCCCGCATCCCCATAAATAAAGGATCGCCGAAATGGGTGCTGGAAACAAGCTTTGCTTAGCGACGCAAGCTGCGTGGCGGACTGTCGGGTCGAGTAAGCCGAGAAGGCGTATAACCCTTCGGAGGGGATTGAGCTTCAGCTGTCCAGATACCTATGCTTCCTCAGGGGGCCCCTGATGATCAATGTTTTGCTCGTTGATGATTATCCAATCATGCGGCAGCTGCTGCGTGACATTTTGGCGCGTTATCCCGACGTATGCATTGTAGGTGAAGCACAAACCGGTGAAGAGGCTATCGCCCTAAGCACAAAACTCCAACCCACGGTGGTCATCATCGACATCAATCTGCCGACGATAACTGGTACGGAGGCAACGACATTGATTAAGCTCCAAAGTCCGTGCACCACCATCATTGGTTTGACGGCGGGCTCACCAGGCCATACTGAAGCTGCCATGCGCGATGCTGGAGCAAAGACGGTGCTGAGCAAGGGCGATGTGGTCAATGCGCTGTATCCTACCATTGTGGAGTCCTTAAGAAGCAGTCCTAGCTCATCTGCCACGTTGATAACACTTCAATAATTCCCGTCCCTGTCTCCACATCGCCAGCATAGGAAAGGGAGTGAGCGCGCGAGTGTCGCAAGGGCCCGCAAGCTGCGCAATAAGTATGGGCGCACATGAAGGAAGATCGAAAGGAGGTTATGGCTTTTTCCCCCTTCCCTTCCCGGGAGACGGACTCGGCGTGCCGGTCGTCGGCTGTGACGGGGCGACGGGGGCTTGACCATAAAGAACCTGATAAGGAACTTTTACGATGAACGCTTCGAGACGGCCTGTGCCGATGTTGCTGGTCCACAGAAAATATTGACCGGTGATATCGAGATTGCCTTTCGGGCACTTGGCATAATCGTTCCCGCCGCCACCGGCGTTCATGTCAGTCATGATCGGGGCCACGATCAGTTGGTCGAGCGAATTATTGAGCCGAAAGCACACCACCTCGTTCTGATTGTAGGTCACTCGGTCCGAGTGGCTGCCGCACGCAAACTGTTGATCAATCGGTGTACCGCTTTTGGCATTGCCGTGCGTCACATAGTTGGCCTGAACGATATCCCAGTTGTAATTGTAATTCGCCGTCGGCCCTTTGCTAAAACTGGGATTCAGATTGTTGACCGATGTCGCGTTCGGGGACGGATTCCATCGGTCGCCGCCTACAATGTAGCCGAATCCCATGTCATGGTGGCCGAGCGCACCGGTCCCTGCTGCATCCAAGATGCGTGTTTCCGCACCTGTCCCAATATCGATAAAGCGATTGGCTAACCCAGGTTGGCTGCCGATGACTTCTTGAATCAAAAGATACTTCCCGCTTTTGTCGATCTGACACTCGTCATATCTGTCCACTTTGGCATAGAAGAGAAATTGCTTCGTGCTCTCCCGATAGATCAAACAGCCCAAGTCTTCCCCAGTGCTCGTGCGGCGCAGCGTGGCCGAATGCACAGAATCGTCATTACTAGAATGCATTTGCCAGATATAACGGTCGGTGCCATAGGCGGTCGTCGCGTCGTATACGAGTTCAAACTGTTTAGAAATGACGTCGTAACGATACATTCTCGGGCCATCATTCACATAGAGACTGGTCGGCCGCGTCGCGCTGAAGTACCACCCCTCATCGGTTTTCCAACTCCAGGGACTATAGGCGTCAAACAGAGGGCCGACTTTTGTGACCGTATCGGTTGTTTTATCGTAACTCAACAGCGTAGGTCCCGCGCCGCCCACATTCTTGTTGAAGCTCAAGAAAATGAGCATCTGATTGCTGCCCACGTGATTGTTGGTGTTCCGCCAATAGGAATACCCGACGTACCAGAGACAATCGGTGCTGGGACAGTCCGATGGAGAGGTCAGTCGGACCGCCTGCGTGTTGTAAGGGGCGGGGAAGAGAAATTTTCCCCGATCAGGGGGGACTAAGCTCTGAACCTGCGAGTTGCTCCATCGCGAGCGAATCGTCGTGCCCGCTTTCTCCAGGAAACCGCCGGGTGCCTGAACGGTTTGCGCATGTGCGGTGGAGAACGGAACATCTGTCGTGCACAGTAATGCAGCCCATCCCAGACCCGTGAGTAAGAGAACATGTCGCCAGTAAGCCATGCTTCATCCCTCCCCCGTGTGTGAGGAGCGGAAAATAGCATTTCGGGCCTCGAATGGCTGTTTGGAGCATGTAAATAGTGCGTAAATCTATGGCAGGTACCTAAGCGACCCCGGCTAATGTATTCGCCTCTACCAACTCCAGCTAGGGCCTCTTACCGAGAAACACCATGGGAATGATGAAGCTGAACGGCTACAGAAGCCAGGCTGCTGCTTGGAACACACTCTGACGATGAATGTCAGGGCTCGCCTGTATTCCACGTCACGAACGAACGATGGAGTGGCGTCAGGGCTCCGGGGAGATCAGGCGGTCTAAGCGATTCCTAGCGGATACACCCCTAGGCAAACCCGACAGTAGACCGGGGGCTCGTTGTTCTATACACTCCGGCTCACTTAGCTGCCCGTTCACTCCGACTGAAAGGAGAATGAAATGAAGAAGGCTACTGTGGCATTGCTTTCGATGGCTGCTCTGGCCGGCCTTGCCGGTATGGCGCATGCCGCTCCCTTGGGCATCAATGAAATAGCACAAAGTGGCGCGGGGGGAGCGATTGTCAGTGAAACTGCAAAAAACATCGGAGCCTCTGTCGCGCAAAACGGCCCAAATGTCGGTGCGTTGAATGCCCAGGGCACGAATTCGGTGCAAAGTGTTCCCGAACCAGGGACGCTTGTCATGCTCGCTGGAGCGCTTGTCGCCCTGGCTATTTGGCATCACAATTGGCGTCGACGGATGGTTTAAGAGTCAGCGATCCGTAAACACCATGGCGGAGGGATCTGCGCGAGCTGTTCTTCCTGTGTTTTCGGTGGGTCCCTGAGTGGTTCCTGCGCCCCCCAAAAAGCCCACCAAGGCCGAGGGAGAATGCCGAGCACCAGCCAACCAGGCACCTGCGGTTCACGAATTTCAATTCTGAGAAGGCGGGATAGTAGGCATCGGGAGTGGCAACGTCAAAGTGGCCGTCGTCCCATGTCCAGGCGATGACGTGATCTCAAAGGTTCCGCCGAGTGCTTTCATCCGTTCACGGATACTGAATAGACCGAACTTAGACGATAACGGTGAGATCCGCGCGGCAGCAGAAACAGCAGCAAGATCAAAACCGTTGTCGTCTCGCACGACGACGGTCAATAATCCATCCCGATGACTCATCGTCACTTGGGCTTTTTTGATAGCTCCATGCTTGGCCACGTCGATCAACAATTCTCGTACCGATTGGAATAACAGGACGGCACGATCTTCCGGAAGCATTACGCAGTCGGCATGATCAACGTTCACGCTCACCTCGAGATCTTGCCGTTTCATGTGCTCGCCAAGCCAGATGAGACCGGCGGCTAGTCCTTGTTCCTGCAACACCGGCGGACTCAGTTCAGCCATCAACGTGCGGCAGTAGTTCAGTGCCTTGCCCAAGGTCTCTTCGGTCTCTTTGATGAGCTTCTCCGCTCGTGATGGCAATTCGAAACGCTTGGCTTGCCCCAGCGTTAGCCGGCCAAGCACTAGCAATTGCGCCAGATAGTCGTGGAGATCGGTTGCCAGCCGTGTACGTTCTCGCTGCTCGGCAAGGTTCAGCTCTGTGGCCAAAGCACGAAGACGACTTTCCGATTGCAACAGTTCTCCTGTGCGTTCCGCCACGCGCTGCTCCAGCTGGCCGGCAAACTGTCTCATCCACTCTTCACTCTCTCGAAGCGCTTGTTCAGATTGCACTCGTTGGGTAATGTCGCGCAGGATCACCGTGAACACTTTGTGGCCTCCCACCTCCAGATGGGAGATAGAGGCCTCGAGTGGAAATTCTTCGCCAGTGGCTCGAAGGCCATACACGGTGCCGTATTTTCCCATGCGCCTGGTGGTCGTTCCGGTGCGACCGAAGTTGGCCACGTGGTCGCGGTGCGCCTGCTGATATCGATCAGGGATAAAGCGATCCAGCGTATGACCAATCGCCTGGTCGGCCGGACAACCGAACATGTGCTCCGCTGCTTGATTAAACAGCGTAATCCGCTGGTTCCCATCCACCGAAACGATTGCATCCATCGCAGTGGTGACCAACCCTGTTAAGCGCTGCTCACTTTCTCGTAACGCTTCCTCGGCGCGTTTGAGCTTCGTGATATCTGTCCAATAGAAGTTGGCATAATTACCCTCGGCCACCGGCGTCACCGTAATTAAATAGTGACGGGAACCAAGCGAATATTCGGCTTGTTGAGATTCCGTTGCTTTCAGCGCGTTCCCTACGAGATTCTCAAGGAAGATGGGTACTGGCTGTCCCACTCGTAAATTTAAGTCTTGAAGCAGCTGATGTGAAACCTGATTCATATAGAGCAAAATGCCAGCCTCACTGACTCGCAGAACGGGGGAAGGGTTTTGTGCGGGAAACAGTGCAATGGCTTTGATCACTTCGTCGGCCTGCTTGCGATCAGTAATATCGAAACTGATACCTTGGATTCGGATGGCGTTTCCCTGTTCATCGACTTCGACCTGTCCTTGTCGATGAATCCATCGGATTTCACCATCCGGCTTGATGATCCGAAATTCCATGTTCTGATTGCGTTTCTCTTTGATGGACTGTCGATAGTCTTCTTTCACACGCTCCCGATCCTCGGGATGAATACAGGAAATCCACGCGGCGACGGAGGGTTCAGTAGAATGGTCTATGCCGAACAGATCGTAATACGGTTCCGACCATGTGACGCGGTCAGTGCGCAAGTCAATTTCCCACACTCCGGCCTGGGCTCCGCGTTGTGCGCGGAGGAGGAGTTCCTCAGTTCTTTGTAACTTCTGTTCTGTTCTTTTACGTTCGGACGCATACAGAGCGGCCCGAATCTGAACTTCTACATCGCGTTCCCTAAAGGGCTTCAGAATGTAGCCGAGGGACCCAGCCGCGGTAGCTTTCTGAACTGTCATCGGGTCCGAGTGTGCTGTCAGGAAGACAAGAGGAATATCAGAAAATTCTTTGATACGAGTCGCAGTCTCGACCCCGTCGAGTTTCCCAGCCAGGGTGATGTCGAGGAGGATCAGATCGGGAGTGTGTGCGTGGCTAATCCGGAGGGCGGCTTCACCGGTCGAAGCGATGTCTAAGACGCGATATCCGAGAGCTTTAACCTTCTGGGCAAGATCATCCGCGACAACTGCGTCATCATCAACAATCAAAATGGATTGTTGGGTCACGTATTCTACCTGGGCTTGCCGGAAATCCTAATAGATCAGCTCAAGAGAAAGCTAGGGGGAAACCCGGGCGCAAAACCTTTTA
>DASTQE010000231.1:0-4734 GCA_035761895.1 Nitrospira sp.
CGCCGGCCTGGATGCGCGGCTGAAGGGATGGCGTAAGACCATGCCGCTGACGGGCATGCCCCTGGCCATCAAGGACAACCTCTGCACGGAGGGGGTGACGACCACCTGTGCATCACGCACGCTGCAACATTTCATCCCACCGTACGATGCGACGGTCATCGCCAAATTGCGGGCCCAGGACTACATTCTCCTCGGCAAGACGAATCTCGATGAGTTTGCCATGGGATCGTCGACCGAACACTCCGCTTTTGGCCCGAGCCGGAATCCTTGGAA
Organism: Nitrospira sp.; assembly: GCA_035761895.1. Lineage (GTDB taxonomy): Bacteria > Nitrospirota > Nitrospiria > Nitrospirales > Nitrospiraceae > Nitrospira_C. The sequence goes on from DASTQE010000231.1 coordinate 274, forward strand.
CCTTCACTGCGTCCCGGGCGGTTCGAGCGGGGGCTCGGCCGCCGCAGTGGCGGCGGACGAATGCGCGGCCGCGCTGGGCTCGGATACCGGAGGATCGATTCGTCAGCCGGCCGCGTTTTGCGGCGTCGTAGGCCTCAAGCCCACGTACGGACGGGTGTCGCGCTATGGGCTGGTCGCGTTTGCGTCGTCATTGGATCAAGTCGGCCCCATTACAAAAGACGTGGCCGATGCGGCGCTGCTCCTCGGCGCGATTGCCGGGCATGATCCGATGGATTCCACGTCGGCGGACCTGCCCGTCCCCGATTATACGAAGGCGCTGAAAAAGAAAGATCTCAAGAAGCTGACCGTTGGAGTGCCCGCAGAGTTTTTCGCTGAGGGGTTGGATCCGGAAGTCGAACAGGCGGTTCGGGCCGCGATCGAAGAATTAAAAAACCTCGGCGGCACCATCAAGGAGATCCATCTGCCCAGGACCGATGCGGCGGTCGCCGTGTATTACGTCATTGCCACTGCTGAGGCGAGTTCGAATCTGGCCCGGTACGACGGCGTGAAATTCGGTCTGCGTGCCAAAGAAACCAAAGATCTGCTGGACCTCTATACGAAGACCCGGCAAGAAGGATTCGGACCAGAGGTCAAGCGCCGGATCATGCTCGGCACGTATGCGTTGAGTTCCGGCTATTACGACGCCTATTACGGGAAGGCCCAGGCGGTCAGAACGCTGATCTGCCAGGACTTCCGCACGGCATTCAACGAGGTAGACCTCATTGTCACGCCGGTCACGCCAACGCCGGCATTCAGGCTGGGCGAAAAAAGCGAAGATCCGCTGCAAATGTACCTGTCGGATATCTACACGATCTCGATCAATCTGGCCGGTGTACCGGCGATTTCGGTGCCATGCGGATTCAGCAAGGCGGGTCTGCCGATCGGCATGCAATTGATCGGGAGGGCCTTTGAGGAAGAGACGCTGCTCCGGGCCGCCCACGCCTACGAGCAGTCGACTCAGTGGCACCTCAAAAAACCGGTGGTTCGATGAAGCTGGCAAGTGGCAAGGGGCTAGGGGAAATCGAGAGTTATCCTTGCCTATTGCCGCTCGCCTCGTGCCCCTAGCCTGGAGGTATGTATGAGCCTTGTCGAATTTGCCGCCTGTCTTGGTGCCGTGGCCTTCGCGGTCTTGGTCGGTTTTGTGGTGCCGGTGCTGATCCGGCTTCGCCATACGGTGGCCCAGTCCGAACAGCTCTTGGCAAAGATGAATGCGGATCTGCCGGCGCTTGTGTCAGACCTCCGGTCGATGAGCCACAATCTCCATGCGTTGACCAACCAGGCGCGGGAAGGTGTGGAGCATGCGTTGGTGCTGCTTCATGCGGTCGGGGAAGTGGGAGAATCGGTGCAGCAGGTTCATAATGTCGTGCGAGGATCAAGCGGCACGTTGCTGACCAATGTGGCCAGTCTTGTAGCCGGTGTCAGGGCTGTCACGCGGGTCATGCGTGATCGGTACCGTGAGGAAGGAGAACCACACAATGGCGCATGAACGAGGATTTGGGGCGACCGCATTCTTGGTGTTTATCGGAGGACTGGCGGTGGGCGCGGTAGGGGCGCTCTTGCTCGCGCCGCAGTCGGGGCGCCAAACACGCGAGCAGCTCCGAGGCTATGCCCGCAAAGCGGAGGACACGTTACGCGAGGTGGCCAACGAGGCCGGCCAGAAGTTCGAAGAGGTCCTCAACGAGGGCAAAGAGTACGTGGAGGCCAGGAAATCGGTGTTGCGGGAAGCCTTCGAGGCCGGCCGCGAGGCGATGAAGCAGGAACGGGAGCGGGCACCGGGTGATCGCTAACCGGTCATGATGTACGAAGTCGTCATCGGCGTCGAAGTCCATGCCCAGTTGCGAACAAAGTCCAAAATGTTTTGCGGCTGCAGCACCGCCTTCGGCCGTGCCTCCAACACCCAAACGTGTCCGGTCTGCCTCGGTCTTCCCGGCAGCCTGCCGGTGATCAACAGGACCGCAGTGGAGATGGCCGTTCGCGCAGGGCTGGCCCTGAACTGCACGATCGTTTCCCGCAACCGGTTTGCCCGCAAAAACTATTTCTATCCCGATCTTCCCAAGGGCTACCAAATTTCTCAGTACGAATCGCCCATTTGCGAGCATGGCTGGATTGAAATCGCCGTCGGTGGAACGAAGAAGCGCGTGCGAATCAGACGCGCCCATCTCGAAGAGGATGCCGGAAAGAACCTTCACGCCGTGGCCGGCAAAAGCCTCGTGGATTTCAATCGCGCCGGCACTCCGTTGTTGGAAATCGTCACCGAACCCGACATGCGATCGGCCGATGAAGTCGTCGCCTACCTGAAGAATCTGCGCGACATTCTCATGTATCTCGAAGTCTGCGACGGGAACATGGAGGAGGGGAGTTTTCGCTGTGAGCCTAATCTTTCGCTGCGGCCGGTGGGGCAGCAGGCACTTGGCGTCAAGGTCGAACTGAAAAACATCAATTCGTTTAAGTTTGTCAAAGACGCCATCGAGTATGAGATCAAGCGCCAGACGAAGGTCCTGGATGAGGGTGGAACAATTCAACAGGAAACTCGCCTGTGGAATCTGGACCGGGGCGAGACGGCAGTGATGCGGAGCAAAGAGGAGGCGCATGACTACCGGTATTTCCCGGACCCCGATCTCGTGCCGTTGAAGCTCGAACAAGAATGGGTCGACGCTTTCGGGGAGAGCCTTCCCGAATTGCCTGCCGTTCGTGCGCGCCGATTTGTCGAGGAGTATGGCTTGCCGGACTACGATGCGGGCGTGCTGACGGCTGCCAAGGATGTGGCGGAATACTTTGAAGCGTCGGTCAAACTGTTTCCTCAACCGAAAACGGTGAGCAACTGGGTGATGGGAGAGCTGACGAGAGAGTTGAACAACACCGGAACAGCGGTCGGTGCCTCTCCGGTGCCTCCCGAACGGCTCGCCGCGCTGCTGCACATGGTGGAGAACGGAACCGTCAGCTTGAAAGTGGCAAGGGAGATCTTTCCGGAAATGTACGGGACAGGAAAGGCGCCCGAGCAGATCGTGCAGGAGAAAGGTCTTACGCAGCTGTCCGATGAAGGTGCCCTGGCACACATGATCGACGATGTGCTGGCGAAGAACCCCGCCCAAGTCGCCCAGTTCAAGCAAGGGAAGCCGCAGGTCTTGGGCTTTTTAGTCGGACAGGTGATGAAGGCAAGCGGAGGGAAGGCCAATCCCGGCAAAGTAAACGAGCTGTTAAAGGCGAAGTTGGGGTGACGCGCACACGAGAGTGGGAGGACCAGCTTAGTCAGTCCTTGTGCCTGCGGAACGCGCACACGAGAATGAGAGATAGGAGGTGGATGGTAGGCTCTGCTCCGGCGATGGGTGAAACCGCAGGGCCCTCTCGCTGTTTGGCTCCGCAACTTGGTCCGTTCCGGACTTTGTCCGAACGGACCTTCGAACAGTGCGTCTCGCTATCCGCCAGGAGGCGACCACAGCGACAGGGTCCTGCACCCCTCGCAAGTCGCGTGCGCCCACCATCCACCTCCGTGGAAAGCGAGATGAGCGAAGCTTGGAGGGACCATTTAGGCGGTGCTCGCTGGGAAAAGCGTGCGTCCCTGGGCAATCGATTGCAAAGCAATCGGTGGGTCGGGCGGGTGAAAAACAATCGACGCAGGGTTGGGCGGGTGGAAAACGTTCGCGCACGTTGGACTGATCCAGGCTGCTCCATATAAGAGGAACAAGCGAGCTTGGAAGGATAATTGGAATGGACCTTTGAGAGAATAGGAAAGATCATGAGCGCGATTAGAGAGATCAAGGGCAGGCAGGTCATCGATTCGCGGGGAAACCCGACGGTGGAAGCGGAAGTGACGCTGGAAAGCGGTGCCAGGGGTCGTGCGGCCGTGCCGTCCGGGGCATCGACCGGTGAAAAAGAAGCGATCGAATTGCGTGACGGCGATAAGAAGCGCTGGATGGGCAAAGGCGTCTCGAAGGCCGTGGCCAATATCGCCAAAACCATCGCGCCGGAGCTGCTGGGCAAGGACGCGTTCGATCAGGTCGGCATCGATCAGGCCATGATCGAGTTGGACGGCACGAAGACCAAAGGGAAGCTCGGAGCCAATGCCATCCTCGGAGTTTCGCTTGCCGTGGCCAAGGCAGCCGCTCATGAGACCGGCCAACCGTTGTATCGGTATCTTGGGGGGACCAATGCGCGTGTCCTGCCCGTCCCGCTGATGAACATCATCAACGGCGGTGCCCATGCGGACAATCGACTCGATCTTCAGGAATTCATGATCGTGCCGGTCGGGGCGAGTCACTTCAGCGAAGCGGTGCGGATGGCGACGGAAGTGTTTCATTCGTTGAAAGCGCTCTTGAAGAAGAAGGGGCTCAGCACGGCTGTCGGGGATGAAGGCGGTTTTGCTCCCGACCTTCAATCCAATGAGGAAGCGCTCACCTTGATCATGCAGGCGATTGAAGAGGC
>DASTQE010000232.1:0-5242 GCA_035761895.1 Nitrospira sp.
CTCGAGGAGATTTTACCTTGGTGGCCACCGGCAATCTCCTCCTCGGCAGCCTGCAAGTGGGAGACCGTTTCTACAAAACAGAGCATGCCGGCAACGGCCGGCTCAAACTGTTCGAAGTGGATCCCCGCAAGATGCCGCCTGAGTGAGCATCTCAGCCCTGTCCCAAGTCTCCCCGCAATCGAAAGTGTCGTGGTATTGTGGAGGATGACTCTCTGGACGATCGGCCACTCGACGAAACCCATCGACGAGTTCCTGACCCTGTTGGCGACCTACGGCATCAAGCGTCTCGTCGACGTGCGAACGGTTCCCCGTTCCCGCCACAATCCCCAGTTCGATAGCCATACTTTGGCCAGGCATCTGACAGAAGCCGGTTTCACATATGAGCACCACCCTGACCTTGGCGGATTGCGCAAACCGGGGAAAGATTCCATCAACGCAGGCTGGAAGAACGCAAGCTTTCGCGGCTATGCCGACTACATGCAAACCGAAGTCTTTCGAACAGCGTTGGAAGCCCTCATGGCGGGCAGTCGTACCGTTCCGTCGGCGATCATGTGCGCGGAGGCAGTCCCTTGGCGTTGTCATCGATCGTTGATCGCTGATGCACTCACGATCCGGGAATGGACGGTACGCCACATCATGACGAAGACCAAAGCAGACAAGCACCGGTTGACGCCCTTTGCAGTGGTTGAGCAGCACCGGATTACCTATCCGTCTCAGGACTCCCTCAAAGCACAACATTCGTGAATGCATGTGGTACGTCCTGCTTGCCGATGCGGTCGCGCTTGTTCATATATTCTTTGTACTCTTTGTGCTGTTCGGTTCGGTATTCGTCCTCCGGTGGCCGCGGGCTTTATGGGTCCATGCGCCCGCCCTCGTGTGGGGTCTCATCGTGGAGTTTGCGGGCATGCCATGTCCGCTCACACCGCTGGAAAACCGGCTCAGGCTGCTGGGCGGCCAAGCCGGTTACAACGAGGATTTTCTCTCTCATTGGCTGATGACGGTCCTATACCCGGCATCTCTCACTCGAGAGCTGCAAATCGCGTTGGGCGCATCACTGTTACTTTTGAATATCGGCCTCTACGGTTGGATTATAAGGAGACGCCTGGCTCGATCAGGCAAACATTCTCCCTCGGCATGACGAAGACGGCTGTTGACCTTGTTGGCCATCTCTTGCTAATGGTCAACGGCCATTTTTTCGATCCTATGCGGACACTCGTTGCTCGACAAAGCCCTCTGGCTCCTTCCGCGGCGCAGCTTCGACTTCTGGAGGCACCCGCCTCTTTCCCGCCTTTTGAGGTGCCGATGGAGCGGGCGGGACTCCACCCTCTACGGTCCACGGGCATTACCGTTTTCCAGCTCAACCTGGGAAAGCTGTGCAATCAGACCTGCAAGCATTGCCATGTTGATGCGGGGCCGGATCGGACGGAGAGCATGTCGCGTGAAACGGCGGAGCTTAGCATCAGAGCCCTGGCCCAAACCGACATTCCGCTGGTCGACATTACCGGTGGAGCGCCTGAGCTCAATCCCAATTTCCGTTGGCTGGTCGAACAGGCACGCGGACTGAACCGTCACGTCATGGACCGCTGCAACCTTTCTGTCCTTCTGCTCCCGTCACAGGCCGACTTGGGAAAATTCCTGGCCGCGCATCGCGTGGAGATCATTGCCTCGCTCCCCTATTATCGGGGGCCCCAAACGGACGCGCAACGGGGAGAGGGCGTCTTCGACAAATCCATCGAAGGGCTTCGGCGGCTCAATGAACTCGGCTACGGCAAACCGGACAGCGGTCTTGTCCTCAACCTGGTCCACAATCCCGTCGGCGCGTTCTTGCCGCCCAAGCAAGATGCCATCGAGTCGCAATTCCGCAAAGAGCTGCGCAACAGGCATGGCCTTGAATTCACCCGTCTCTACACCATCACGAACATGCCAATCAGCCGCTTTCTGGAGTTTCTCGTTGAAAGCGGAAACTATGAGGCGTATATGCAGCGGCTCGCCAACGCGTTTAATCCCGCTGCGGCGTCCGGCGTGATGTGTCGCTACACGTTGTCAATCGGCTGGGACGGCACTCTGTACGACTGCGATTTCAATCAAATGCTGGACCTGCCGGTCGGTCCGGGCGTGCCACACCACATTCGCGATTTCAATCTAAGCCAGTTGGAGCAGCGGGCAATCGTCACGGGGAATCATTGCTACGGCTGCACGGCCGGCGCCGGCTCCTCCTGCGGGGGAACCGTTACCTCCTAGCCTCCTGGCATGCGTCGCTGCCGTCCATCGTGTTGCGAAGGCATCGGCACTCTGCTAAGGTGTCGTCCGTCCACGCACTAAACCTCCCCTATCGCTGCATGGTTTGGGACCCCAAAGATCCTTGGAGCAGGAAGAGCGACCCGCTTGAAGACGTACTCAAGCAGGCGCAGGTGCAGTTAAGGAACTTTCTTCCTAAGGGTGGTTTGAGGAACATTCTCCTCGCCGGGCTGCTGATCTTTCTCGCCTGGCAAAGCGCTTTCATCATCGGGCCGGACGAGGAAGGCGTCGTGAAGCGGTTTGGCATGCCCGTCCGGACGGTCGGTCCAGGGCCCCACCTGAAGATTCCGATCGTCGAGTCGGTCCTGCAGCCCAAAGTGGCCAAGCTCCATCGTGTGGAAATCGGTTTCCGCACCGATCGGCAGAGCCGGCAGCAAATGATTCCCCAGGAAGCCCTGATGCTGACGGGCGACATGAACATCCTGGCGATCGAGTTCATCGTGCAGTACAAGATCAAGGAATCGTCGGACTTTCTCTTCAACGTTGCTGATATCCATGACACCATCTGGAAAGCCGCAGAAGCGTCGATGCGCGAAGTTATTGGCAAGAGCAAAATCGACGAAGCACTGACCACGGGGAAAGCGCAAATCCAGCAGGACACCCAAGACCTGCTGCAAAAGATTCTGGATCAATACCAGGCCGGCGTCCAGATTGCCGCTGTGCAGCTTCAGGATGTCGATCCCCCTGAGGCCGTCGCGGCAGCGTTCAAGGATGTCACGAACGCGAAGGAAGACCGTGAAAAGCTGATCAACCAGTCGATCGGCTATCGGAATGACATACTGCCCAAAGCGAAAGGCGAGGCGGCGCAGATGGTGAATCAGGCCAAAGGGTACGCTCAGTCGCGATTGAACAGGGCTCAAGGCGAAGCCAACCGTTTTCTGGCCACGCTGAAGGAATACAACCAGGCCCGCGATACGATCAGCAAACGAATTTACATTGAGACCATGGAAGAGATATTGCCAAAAATGGAAAAGATCATCATCGATGGGAAGGCGGGCGAGCGCTTGCTCCCCTATTTGCCCATCGATCGGCTGACTAAGAAGCCGCCCGTGACCGGAGAGGCTCGCGAACGATGACGAAGCAGGGTTTAACCATCGCAGTGATCGCGATCCTGTTCGCCCTTTTCATCCTGGGCGCCTCGCCCTTGTTCGTCGTCGATATCACCCAGACGGCCATTGTCGTCCAGCTGGGGAAGCCGGTCCGAACGGTGATAGAACCGGGCTTGTACGTCAAGGTGCCGTTCGTTCAGGAAGTCACCTACTTTGACAAGCGGCTGCTCGACTATGATTCCGACGCTCAGGACGTCATCACACAAGATAAGAAGACGTTACTGCTCGATAATTTCGCTAAGTGGCACATTCTCGATCCCTTGAAGGTCTATCAAAACTTCCAAAGCCAGCGCGGGGCGCTCCAACGCCTCCACGACATCATTTATTCCGAGCTGCGAGTGGAATTAGGCCGCCATGACCTCCTGGAAATCGTTTCAAAGACTCGCGCGGAATTGATGAAGGTCGTGACCCAGCGGGCCAATGACAAGGCGTCGGTCTACGGCATCACGATTCAGGATGTGCGGATCAAGCGGGCCGATTTGCCGCAGGAAAACGAGAAGACCGTCTTCCAACGCATGCAGGCGGAGCGGGAACAGCAGGCGAAGCAATATCGAGCTGAGGGCGCCGAAGAGGCGCAAAAGATCCGTTCCGATGCGGAAAAGGACCGTGAGATCATCTTGGCACAAGCCTATAAAGAATCGGAAGAGCTTCGCGGCGCCGGCGATGCCAAAGCCTTCCGCATCTACGCGGACGCCTACCGGCAGGATCCCAAGTTTTTCGACTTTACCCGCACCATGGAAGCGTACAAGAAATCGTTTGACGACAAATCGACGGTCGTCATGAGCCCCGATTCCGAGTTTTTCCGCTACCTCAAGCAACGCTGATCGCTAAGACAGACCTACCGTCTGGCCCGTCTGCGGATCCAGGCCGATTCGTTCTCCCGCCGGCTTCTTCGGCAGCCCAGGCATCAACTGAATGCCCGAGCAGACGGCCGTGAGGAAGCCGGCGCCTGCGAGCAGTCGCACCTCCTTGATCGGCAAGGTGAATCCGGTTGGACGGCCCTTGAGCGCTGGATCGTGCGACAGAGACAGCGGCGTCTTCGCCATGCAGATAGGCAGCGATTCATACCCCAATTGCCGTATCAGGTCGATGTCGCGTTCCGCCTGCGGTTCACACCACACCCCCGAGGCGCCATACATTTGTACCGCGATGGTTTCGATCTTCCTCTTCGTCGGCCAGGGGAGATCGTACAGGTGGGAAAAGGAGGAGGGCTGGCCGGCCGCGCGAATTACCGCCCGTGCAAGGTTCTCGGACCCTTTGCCTCCATCGGCGTAATGCGTCGAGATGGCTGCTTCGGCCGCCCCGGCCTTGCATGCCTGCTGGCGGAGCCATTCCAACTCCGCGCTCGGGTCGTCTTTAAAGGCATTGATCGCCACCACCACCGGAATGCCATGAGCTTTGACGTTCGCAATATGCTGCTCCAGATTGGGAAACCCCCGTTCCAACGCCTCCTGATTGGGACCAGACAAGCCAATCGGAACCGGCGAGCCCGCCTTCACTACTCCCCCGCCTCCGTGCAGCTTGAGCGCTCGTAATGTTGCGACGACAACGCCGGCAGCCGGCGTCAACCCCGACAGCCTGCATTTGATATTGAAGAATTTTTCGGCTCCCAAATCGCTTCCGAATCCCGCTTCCGTCACGACATAATCGGCGCAACGGACGGCAATGGCATCGGAGATGACCGAGCAATTTCCATGAGCAATATTGCCGAACGGACCTGTATGCACGAATGCAGGCGTCCCTTCCAGCGTCTGAACGAGATTGGGCAACAGCGCCTCCTTCATCAATACGGCCATCGATCCCGCACATGAAAGGGCTTCCGCCTTGACCGGTGA
>DASTQE010000233.1:0-5694 GCA_035761895.1 Nitrospira sp.
CAGGAGCCCGCACTAGAAACTGATGGCGACCCTGGAGAGCTTGAACAACCAAAGCGCTCCGTTAAAGCCAAAAAGTCGCGAAAAAACTACGCCAAGAAGCGATGGCGCAAACCGTTGCGGTTCGTTTTAAGATTCAGAAGATTCTAGCGCTTGATTGAAAAGCGGACTCAAGTATTTTTGCGTCGATGATCGCGCTTCGTTATGCGCCTTGCCATGCTGTGCGGCATGGTTCGCTTGCAATTTCGTTTGCAACCCGCCAAAGCAGACGTACTCGACAAGTGGCACTACGTCCGCATGTGGCACGCCCCGGACTCACTAGATCCCAGTTCCGATAGTCTGCTCCCTCGGCGGGAAGCGGACTCGGTGCTGACGCGGCGCTTCAGCCGAATTTGACCCGGAGCGGACATGGCCACGTACTGGAGTTGCTCGCAAACACGCATTCATCACCGAGGGGTGATAGGTAGCGAGCAGCTATGGTTCCCTACCGCGTCCGTGGCACAGATTTGGTACTGCACGCTCGCCCCCTGTGGTTTGTCGACTGAGGCTCTCCACAGGTACTCCCCATACCACCGCATAGGAATTTCTTGGGTGTTCCCATCTGTGGTCCAGCGCAATACGACCGACTTCCAATCGTGTGGGCTCGTCGGGCTCTTGTTGTCGTGAACACGCGCGCGCACTGTCACCGGACCCGAATCCGCCCTTACCTCCTCAACCAAAGCGATGATAGGGGGTGCTGTGTCGCGCTTGATGTGCTTTCCGAGGAATACGCGCTCAGTCCAGAACCCAGGCACCTCGCCCTGACTCTGCACCACATCGAGCTTGCCATCACCGTTAAGATCGGCAACTGCCGTGCCCAACGTTCCGTGTGTCGGATCACCGGTGAAACTGTTGACCCAGTCGGTATGCAGCCGCAAATGGCCCGTGCCGTCATTGATGAGCATACGATCTGGACCGGCCAACGAGGCCACCAGCACATCGGGATCGCCGTCTGAGTCATAGTCGAGCATTACTGCAAGGTTGTCGTCCACGGCGGGATTGTCACGGTCCTCCCATAGCTTTGCGCTGGCGTTTACAAAGCCACCTTTGCCGTCGTTGATGAAGATGTGGTTACGCCGCGCATAGGGACCATCGTCCAGGTATTCGCCATCATTCATTGTGATCAAGTCGAGGTGGCCATCCTGGTTGAGATCCATTGCCTCGTATTCATAGTTGTTCGTGTACTGCGGCATTCGTCCCTGTGTGACGTCCTTGAAGTGACCTCTTCCGTCGTTCTCGAACAGATACCCGCCCGCGCTCTTCTTCGAAGACACCAAGATGTCGAGATCGAAATCGTTGTCGACGTCGACGAATTCCAAGTTCCAGGAGAAACGTACAGCCGCATCGGGCATCCGTTCGGCGGTGGCATCAGTAAAATGCCCCTTCCCGTCGTTGAGCCATAACATCGTACGCCCGCCCTCGTTTTGCATAGGATTGCCTGGTCCCCAATCGGCCAGGATCAGGTCGAGGTCCCCATCACCGTCGGCATCACCGAACTTGGCGTCGCCAATGCTTGCTTTGATCTGTGGCAGCTGTTTTGGCGTAACGTCATTGAAGCCGCCCTTGCCGTCGCCGATATAAAGTCGGCTCTGTGTTTGATAAGAGCTCGCGACGAGGATGTCCGGATTGCCGTCGCTATTGACATCGGCGACCCGAATAGCACGGACGGCAAGCATTGGCTCTGGGCCGAAGACGTCCTGCGATACCTCCTTGAACATCTTGCCCGAACCCTGGTTGAGGAATACGCGGCTAAACTCGGGCTTGCCCGGGGCTTCGTAGTCGCCGCCATTGGCGAACAGGATATCGACCATTCCATCACCGTTGATATCAGCGAGTTCGACAGAATTGGTGTATTCAGCTGTGTCGCCAATAGTGGTCTTGGTTGCATCTTCCCACAGACCGACTACGGATGTGTCGTCGACGTAGGCTGTGGCCGATTCCTCTGCTTCCGCAGCTGACGCCGCTGCCACGCAAGAGGCTGCAAAAAGCAATGATCTCAGCGTCCGACACATGGATGATTCCTTTCGCGAGCCTTCCCAGCGGTCACATCTCGACCAGAGATTGCCCAGCAATCATGGGCGACCCGTTATTGGGGTTCTAGGGGCAGACTAAAGTCCTATCCAAGGCGCACAGGGGGAACATTGATGCAGGTCAAGCAAGGGGTAACCCTCGTGAAACTTTGACCCACGCCTGAAGCATTAGCTGCGCCCATTATCCCCACAACAATGGTGACCTAGTCCGTGGGCCTTACGCGTCACGGTGACCAAGCGGATGGGCGCACCTGTGGCGGCGTTTCCGTCCATTCCAGGACGTAGACGCGGAATCGTGCCTGGAGGCACGCTAATACCACGCTGACCGAGGGCATCAGATCCCAGATGTATGGTTTCTTGACCGGCGCCGGGATTATTAGCAGCGATGGACAATTTTCCTCGTGACCATAATCATGGAGCTTCACCCCTGACCGCTCCAGCACGACTCGCGACGGCGTTTCAGTCCTCGCGAGCCACAAGTCAAGCCCGCGGCCGTACCAACGGCGCATCTCGTCGACTGCGACGAAGCCCATGAATTCGCTCGTTAGCGGTGGTGACAGCAAGCCTAAGACTCGTCCAAGAATGACGCCAATGAGCCAGCGTCTCGAAAGAGGCGGCGTGCCCCACTCTTCAGCGCAGTGCGTTGCGGAGTCCGTAGGGTGATGTGGTGGTCTCGCGTGCGAGCCATTGTCCCGGCCATCGCTCGGATGGCTTCAATGTTATGAACTGCCGGGTCGGTTGGGCTGAAAGTGACGTGGTGGCTTACGCCTATTCAGCTGTGTCAGTCCACCCCGGCGATCACACTTTCTGCGACCGGGGACACGACAGTTGAATCGCTCGGTTTCGCGCTATTGACTTTCGCAGCCCCGCGCGCTGGCAATTGCAAGACGGTGGCGCGCTGACCTCGGCACAATTGCGTTAGCAAGACGGTCTTTCCATCGGGTAACTCAAGGGCGTCATGATGGAGATTTGGCCGACCCTTGTTGACTTGTCGAAACTTAGCCAGCTTGTGTCCAAGCCTCCAGGAGAAGACCCAGCCAGTCTCGCATCGGACTTCCTCATCGAAGGCAAGCTCCGTGCCGGGAAGCAAACAAACGGCCGTATTAGGATCATCGACAGAGGCGAAGCCTCGAGTAATTGAGTAGGCGAAGCTCGTCGATATCAGCCTGTCACCGACCTTCGCGGGCCGGGAGGCAATGAGATGTAGGCTGTAGTCACACATCGAAGGTACTCCGATCACTGGGCGCGTACCCCCGTCTCCGATTATGCTAGCCAATCAAAACGGCAATCTCTTGTCCGTCTCAGAGGTAAAGGAGATTGAACCTGAGCTTCGCCGCGGCGAACGGAGCTCGGCCGATGGCCGACGTCGTTCAACCCTCCTTGAGTGCCTTTTTTGGGCCTGGTAGTTGCTCGCTCTAATCCTGGCTCAAGATCTACAGCATCGAGTGACCGAAGGCCGTTAGATTGGTGCCCACACTGACCTCCGGCTCAATGTCGGGCGGCGCTGTTAGGAGAGGATGATATGGCTGACAAGTTCCGGGCCTTACTCGTGACTAAAGATGGCGACCGGCAAAGCGCCGCGGTCACTGAGCTGACAAATGCGGATCTCATGGAAGGCGATGTCACCGTAGCAGTCGAGCACTCAACGGTGAACTACAAGGATGGCCTCGCGATAACGGGCAAAGCGCCCATCATCCGCAAATTCCCGCTGATCCCCGGCATCGACTTGGCCGGCCGAGTACTGGGTTCTGAGGATCCGCGCTTCAAGGCGGGCGATCGCGTCGTACTGAACGGCTATGGTCTGGGTGAGGTACATCACGGCGGGTACGCCGAACGAGCCCGTGTCAAGGGCGACTGGCTTATCCGGCTCCCAGACAATATTTCGACGGCGCAAGCCATGGCGATTGGGACCGCCGGCTATACCGCCATGCTTTGCGTGTTGACACTGGAAAAGGAGGGAATGACACCAGACAAAGGAGATATGCTGGTTACCGGTGCCGCTGGTGGAGTGGGCTCAGTCGCGATCGCGCTCCTCGACAAGCTTGGCTATCGCGTCGTTGCCTCCTCCCGCCGGGCCGAGCAGGAAGGTGACTACCTACAAGCACTTGGCGCCGATGAAATTGTCGATGCTCGCGAGCTTTCTGAAGCTGGAAAGCCGCTGGACAAGGAGCGCTGGGCGGGCGCGATCGACTCACTCGGTAGCCGGACGCTGGCCAACGTGCTGTCGCAGATCAAATATGACGGCGCAGTGGCGGCCTGCGGCTTGGCGCAGGGATCGGACCTACCCGCGACCGTCATGCCGTTCATCCTGCGCGACGTGACGCTTGCGGGCGTGAACTCGGTCTTGACCCCGCGTGAGAAGCGCGAAGAGGCCTGGGGTCGCCTGGCGACGGACCTCGACCTCGCGAAGCTCAACAGCATGACGTCACGGGCGAGACTCGAGGACGTGCCGTCCCTGGCAACCGAAATCCTCGCCGGCAAAACGCGAGGTCGCGTGGTCATCGATCTGTGAAGAGCGATCAGCGAGGCCCTGGTGCCCGAGGGCCTATATAGGTTGGTATGACCTCCTCGACTGTCTTTGGTTGGATCTTGAGGTCTTGGACATCTGGCAGGGCCCCGCTCGCCACATTGTCCGTCTTCAGAAGGTCAACTTGGCCAGTGGTGAGTGGTGGGTTAGGCAGGAGCTCGAATAGTCGCGCCTGGACCTCGGCTACTGCAAAGGGAATCGGCACGAGCAATCGCCGTTTGCCCATGATCTGGAGCGTCATGTTGACCAGCTCGTGCAGCGTGTACACTCTGGGACCAGCAATCTCGTAAGTTTGGCCGACGGTCCCGGGGTCGCTGAGGATGCTGCTGATAGCCTCGGCCACGTCATGCTGCAGTCGGGTATGGCCCCCACCGATCAACGGCAGTGAGCTTTTGGCCTTTGACGATATCCGCGAGCTTTCGGTTGATCATGATCCGGTCACCGGTCGCCATGGATGAAGTGTTCGAGCTGTTCGATAATGAATTTCTGATCACCGATAACGCTTTTCACCATGTCGCCAATCGAAACTAGGCCAACTAGTCGTCCACGTTCGAGCACCGGAAGATGGCGCACAGCTTTCGCCGTCATCACAGCCATGCATTCCTGGACCGACTGGTCGGGTCGTGCGCAGATCAGCTTGGTCGACATAATCTCCCGGACCAGAGTTCCTGGTGACGTTCTGCCTTTTAGAACGATCTCGCGTGCGTAATCACGTTCGGTGATGACCCCGACAATTTTGGAGTCTTCCAGCACGACTAATGACCCAATGTTGTTTTCCGCCATCATTTTGAGGGCGTCGAACACAGAGGCATCCGGATGAATCACGTGAACGTCGTGGCCCTTCTGATCGAGCACATGTTTTACTGTCGTCATGCGATCACCGCATCGCCAAGGCAACCCGGCGATAATGGAACATTATCTCGATGCGCCACTGTTCAGTGGTGGGCAGAAACGCTCTTAACGATTTCGGACAGCAGATCACTCGGCGCCGAACGGCTGATATCACCCAGACTGAGGATGCCGACCATTCGCTTGCTTTTGTTGATCACCGGCAATCTGCGGACCTTCAGCGCCTCCATATGCCGCACCGCCTTCGCGAGG
>DASTQE010000234.1:0-4988 GCA_035761895.1 Nitrospira sp.
GCGGCTCCACTTTCCTGAGCTGACAGCACAGGTCCGGATTGCTGCCCCACAGAGCCTCGCCATGCTGCTCCGCTTGCTGTTCAGGCGTCAGCAGCGACTTGACCTGGTGGACCTGGGCCGGCTTCAGCTCATACCGCTCAATGATGCGATCGCGCGTCGCATAGCTCTCGGGAAACAGAAAGTCGGTGTCCAAGTAAAATAATCCCAGCGACGCGTCAATTCGATGGACCATGTCCACCAACACGACATCCTCAGCGCCAAAGCTGCAGGCGAGAATAATCCGTGGTCGATAGCGGGTGATCGCTGCGGCCAAAACCGCCTGTGGCTGGCTGCCTTCGAGCGAGTCACCCAAACTCTGGATCTCTTCCGTGGACACCTTTATTCTCTTTCTTCTTATTTATCTCACCCGCCCACCCGCGCGGCGCCGAGACGCCGCGTTTACCCTGTCTCACCCAACCCGCCCTCGCGGCGCCGAGACGCCGCGTTTACCCTAGTTATTCCACTTTCTCGACCAAGATCCGGTAGTGCGCGGCTTCCGGTTCCAACGCCTCCTGCAGATGCACCAGATGGCCGTCATTCTTCAGGCTCATCGGCACGTTTTTGATTGGCTCACCCGCGTCGAGCCAGACTTCCAGCTGTTCTCCCGCATCCATCATCTCCAGTTTCAACTTCGTCTTCACATAGTTGAGCGGGCAGGCAACACCCCGGAGGTCATAGACGGGAGCCCCGGTCGGCACGACTGGGGACGGCGTCGCTTCCTTGACGACCGGCGCCGGTGATGCCTGTTCCTGTACCCCTGGGAGCTTCAGGTCTTTTCCCATCTGGTCCGTCGCAGCACGGCAGGCATCGACGAAGCCTTTGGCAAAGCCAATTTTTTCCCGTGCAGATTCCGCTGTCGTGTCTTTAGGCCCGAGATCGCCTACCTTCTTGTTCAAGTCGCGGTAGATCGCCGGTACCACGCCCTTCTGGGCGATCCGGCGGTCGAATTCGGCGAACGTCTCCGCGTCGGTGGAAGGCTCGAGACCTTCCGTCACCAGCAACGCTTTGGCCGCCGCGAGTACCGCACGGTAGGACTTATTCACCGACACCGCATACTGATGGTTATCGATCAAGAGCTTGGCCTGATACAGCTCCTGGTCGGCTTCCAGAATGCCGTTTTCGATCATTTCCAGCGCGCCACCGGCGCATTCGCCCGGTCCGAGATCTTCGAGGACGAATTCCTCATCCCCTTCCCAGTCGTAGTAGAACGTCGGATCGTCCGCAAACGGAGGTACCAGCGTGTACGGAATCAGCTCGTCTTTCAGGGCATTCTTGCCGACGCGGTCAATGTACGCCGGAAATCCCTCGCCGGGTTTGCGGTCACGGCGATAGACGTCAATCAGGTGTGTAATCGCGGCCGAAACGGCCTTCGCCGGCAGCTTCACCGTCATCTGCCCGATTTTCGCGGTGCCGTTGACCCTGCCGCCGAGATGCAACTCATAAAAGGGCGCCGTATGCTCTCCAATGCGTTTGCCCACTCCATGCAGGCCGATCGTCGCGATGTGGTGCTGTGCGCAGGAATTGTGGCAGCCGCTGATCTTCACGCTGACATCCTTCAGGTCCTCCGGCACGCGCCCAGCCGGGAACACTTCCGCGAGCGCCCTCGCGAGGCCTTTTGACGACGTGATGCCGAGACCGCAGGTATCCGTACCGGGGCAGGCAATGATGTCCTCCACCAATTCTGCACCTGGATCGGCCAGGCTCTGCGACGCGAGATCCTCGTAGAGCGCCTCGAGGCGATCCTCGGGAATCCAGCGGATGACCATGTTCTGATTGATGGTGGTGCGGAGATTGCCGTTCGAATAGTGTTCGGCCAGGTCGGCCAGATGCAGCATGTGGCCGGCGGTCAAATCTCCCATGAACAACTTAATCACCGCCGTGACGTATCCAGCTTGCTTTTGAGGAACGACATTGGTCCGCTTCCACATGGCGAACGGGGTTTCCTGTGCGGTCCCATTCACAGACCCGTCCGAGGCGCTTGGCTTCGCCCCATTCGAAGTCGGCATGATCAAAGGGACCGGGTGATCCTGGTGCTCCAACAGCTTGAACGGCTGAGAGGCTGGTCTCGCATGCCCCATGGACACATACGCCTCTTCCCACCGACGCTTGAATTCCGCAAAGCCCAGCTTTTCGATGACGAACTTCATGCGGGCCTTGTTGCGGTTCTTGCGGTTGCCCAACGTGTCAAAGACTTTGATCACGGCTTCGATGCTGGGGATCAGTTCTTCGATCGGCGTGAATTCGCGCAACACCTGGGCGATGCGGGGAGCCGATCCGAGTCCGCCACCCGCCACCATGCGAAAGCCGAGGGTGCCGTCCTCCGCTTTGGTGGCGAGCAACCCGATATCGTGAATCGGCGTCAATGCACAATCGTGCCGGCAGCCAGAAAATGCGATTTTGAACTTGCGCGGCAGGCTTTGATTGAGCGGATTCCGCAACAGATGATAGGCGACGGTCTTGGCATATGGCGTGATGTCGAACACTTCTCCCTGGCAGACTCCGGCCAGATGGCAGCCCGTGACATTGCGCACCGTGTTCGCGCAGGCCTCTCGTGTGGTCAAACCGACTTCAGCCAACCCTCGCATGATGGCCGGGACGTCTTTCAGTTCGGCGAAATGCAATTGAATGTCCTGTCGTGTCGTCACATGGCCCACACCGGTCGTATATCGCTCTGCGAGCTCGGCGATGCGCCGCAACTGATTGGCCGTAATCCCGCCAAAGGGAATTTTGATGCGTACCATCTGGACACCGGCCTGGCGTTGACCATAAATGCCGTACTGAAGACGGAAGGGTTTGAACAGATCACCAGCGATCTCTCCGGACTGCACGCGCTGCGCCTCGTGCTCAAAAGTCTCGATCTCTTCGAGAATGGACGCGGGAATAGGCTGGGTTTTGACAGGAACATGGCTGGTGGTGAGCTGGCTCATGGCTGACCTCAAATGTGATACATCAGACTTCGTTGTTGTTCGATCTGGCGCTGCTGGCCGGCCAGTTCTTCGACCGTAATGCCTTCGAGTACGTGACGTTCCGCTTCATGCACACGATCCCAAACCTTTGCCAGCAAGGCCTCCGACTTGTTGATGGGGTGCCCTCGTCCATTCATCTCGGTCGTGCGACGGAGAAATGGACCTTCGAGGGCCTCCAGAATCTCAGCCACCGAGACATCCGCTGGTTTTCTTGATAGGACATAGCCCCCTTGAGCGCCTCGCTGACTCGACACTAATCCGGCGTTTTTCATCGCGTGGAGGACCTGCTCAAGAAATCTCGCCGGTATACCTTGTCGTCTCGCGATGGCCTTGGCCTGAATTGGCGCAGACCCGGTTTGCATGGCCAGATCCACCGCTGCCATGATTCCATAAGTAGATCGAAGGGATACCTTCATACCACAGTATTCCGGTCGGAATTAATTAGAGGTTATTTATACCCGTTAGTTCGGCGCACTGTCAAGGCGCATCCCATGTCATCAAGCGTGCATGAGCCGCCCCTTATCCATATTATTATGTGGAGTGGAATGCCCAGGAGGCCGCCGACAGAAGTGTGGACGGTCGTACAAGCCGGGAGAAGGGTGCTTCGTTATTCGGAGGAACATACTGTTCATCCTCACAACTCATACTACTCACAATGGACGTAGCCGCCTCACCCGTGAAGCGGTGGCATTCGAAGCGTGGCTCGATCGCGATCTCGCCTTGTGAAGCCCAAAAATATTTTCAGCGAAAATTTCTTCATTGACATCAAATCGGCTCTGGGCAATAATCCGGCCCTCTTCTTCCTGGGTGATGTTTTCATGACGCTCTCTTCTCCCGTGTTCAGCATTCTATTGCTCAGCGGCGATCCAGAAACTCAAGCCCACTTCAGACAAGCCTTCAAAGATGCAAACATGACGACCGCAAAGGACGCTGCGGCGTTGCCACGAGAGGCCGCGAAACGTGCGTTTGACGCCATCATTGTCGAATCGAAGCCGGGGATGCAGAATGGATCAATCGGCCTTCCTCATCATGTCGATCTCTCCAGGACCCTCCTCATTACCGGGTCGAAACCGGTGCTGAAGCGCGCTTCCAAATTTGTCCAGTCGATTGCGCGCGCGAAGACCACCACTTCCGGCGGCGCGGCGGCCCCCTTGAGTCTTGAGGACTATGTGGAATGGAAGATGGGAGATTTCGTCAAAGGCATGCGCAACGGTTCCGGACGCAATCTTCATCCGATGCTGATTTCCGCCATTGAACGACCATTGATTACGAAGGCCCTGCAGGAAACCAAGGGCAATCAAATTCAGGCGGCCGAGTTGCTTGGATTGAACCGCAATACGCTCAGAAAGAAAATCCACGCCCTCCATATTCCAGTGAAGCGCGGGGGACGGGTACGGGAGGTCTAGCAGCTCAGCAGCTCGATTCGCGCAGGCTTGGGAGCCTGCATGGAAGCAAGGGTGCCGAGGCGGTTTCTTAACCTATACCGAGGAGGGGAATGATGACCAAAGAAGAGTTGATTGCCAAAATGGCCGCGTCCGCCGGCATTACCAAGGTGGCCGCTGGCAATGCCCTGCATGCTTTTACCGGCGCGGTGACCTCTTCCTTAAAGAAGGGGCAGCGCGTATCGCTGGTGAATTTCGGGACCTTCACGATCTCGAAGCGCAAGGCACGCATGGGGAGGAACCCCCGGACCGGTGAAAGTCTTCGGATTCCGGCGGCCAGGGTGCCTAAGTTCTCGGCAGGGAAAGTCTTGAAGTCAGCGGTCCGTTAATCCTCGGACGCCAGCTGGACGATCCGCGTTCCTGTTGGAAAAAGAGAAGGCAGCGTGCTCACTTGCGAGTGCGCTCCCTTCTCTTTGCATTTCTTGACACCTTGGGCGGGGCTATATTAGCATGCGCGCTCGGACGATAGGCGCGTAGCTCAGGGGGAGAGCGCTACCTTGACACGGTAGAGGTCGACGGTTCAAGACCGTCCGCGCCTACC
>DASTQE010000235.1:0-11722 GCA_035761895.1 Nitrospira sp.
GCGTTGCATCATTTCCGACGCGAATTGAGCAACAATGGACGGGGGTTGTCGTCCTACCCTCATCCATGGCTGTTGCCGGATTACTGGGAGTTCCCCACGGTCTCTATGGGGCTTGGCCCCATCATGTCGATCTACCAGGCACGCTACAACCGATACCTCCATGACCGGGGCATTAAAGATACGAGCCAGCAGCGCGTGTGGGCATTCGTCGGCGATGGGGAAACCGACGAACCCGAAAGTCTCGGCGCCCTCACGCTGGCTTCCCGAGAGCGCTTGGACAATCTGATCTGGGTGGTCAACTGTAATCTCCAGCGTCTCGACGGTCCCGTACGCGGCAACGGGAAGATCATTCAAGAGCTGGAAGCCATCTTCCGCGGGGCCGGCTGGAACGTCATCAAGGTCATTTGGGGCAGCGACTGGGACCCGTTACTCGCCAAGGACGACGAAGGGCTGCTCGTGAAGCGGATGGGCGAAGTCGTCGATGGCTGGTATCAAAAGTACACGGTGGAAGGGGGCGCCTTCGCCCGGAAACATTTCTTCGGTGACGATCCACGATTGCTCAAGATGGTGGAGACCTCCTCGGACGAGCAAATCCACAAAATGCTGCGCGGCGGCCACGATCCGCGAAAACTATACGCCGCCTACAAAGCCGCCGTCGAACACAAAGGCCAACCGACAGTGATCCTGGCCAAAACGATCAAAGGCTATGGCTTGGGTGAGGCGGGTGAAGGGCGCAACGTCACGCATCAACAGAAGAAAATGAACGAGCACGAGCTCCGGGAGTTTCGCACCCGGTTCGGCGTGCCGGTCTCCGACGATCAACTCGGATCAACGCCTTTCTTCCGGCCGGCTGCCGGAAGTCCAGAAGCCGCCTATCTCGCCGAGCGCCTCAAGGCCATGGGCGGTCCCATTCCCGAACGACGCGTGAAAGTCGAGTCGCTGCAGGCGCCGGCACTTGAACAGTTCAAAGAGTTTCTTGAGGGCTCTGGTGATCGCTCGGTCTCCACCACGATGGGATTTGCCAGGATGCTGGGCCGACTGCTCGGCATCAAGGACTTCGGTAAGCATCTCGTGCCGATCATTCCGGATGAAGCGCGGACGTTCGGGCTTGAGGCGCTGTTCCGCCAGTACGGGATCTACTCACATATCGGCCAGCTGTACGAACCGGTCGACAAAAGCTCTTTGCTGTATTACTTCGAAGCCAAGAACGGACAAATCCTGGAGGAAGGGATCACCGAAGCCGGCGCCATGTCCTCCTACATCGCCGCCGGAACGGCTTATGCGACCCATGCCCTCAACACCATCCCTCTGTACATTTTTTATTCGATGTTCGGATTTCAACGGGTCGGCGATCTCATCTGGGCCGCGTCGGACATGCGGACCCGCGGCTTCCTGCTGGGCGCGACAGCGGGGCGCACGACGCTCGAAGGCGAAGGCCTCCAGCACCAGGACGGCCACAGTCATCTGTTGGCCAGTGCATTCCCGACGATTGCCGCCTACGATCCCGCCTTCATGTTTGAGCTGGCGGTCATTCTGCAAGATGGATTTAAGCGCATGTACGAAGATCAGGAAGAGCTGTCCTATTACATCACGCTCTATAACGAATCCTACCCCATGCCGGCCATGCCTCCGAACGCCGAGCCAGGGATTCGAGAAGGTTTGTATCGTTTCCGGCCGGCGCCAGGACGCGCCAAGTACCGTTCGCATCTTCTCGCAAGCGGCCCGCTGGTCAACGAGGCGCTGAAAGCACAAGAGTTACTATTGCAACGCTATGGCGTGGCGGCCGATGTGTGGAGCGTGACGAGTTACAAAACATTGCGTTTGCGGACGTTGGAAGCTGAACGATGGAATATGTTGCACCCGGGAGAACCACCACGGGTCAGTTATCTTCAAAAAACCGTCCGGCAGCTCGACGGTCCCTGCGTGGCCGTGAGCGATTACGTCCGTCTCGTCAGCGAGCAGATTGCGCCCTGGATTCCTGGCCTGTTTGCATTAGGGACGGATGGATTCGGTCGGAGCGACACCCGCCAAGCCCTGCGCCGTTTCTTTGAGATTGATGCCGAACATCTAGTGGTTGCAGCCCTATATGCCCTGCATCGGCAAGGGACGATCGAGGCATCCAAAGTCCGGCAAGCCGCACAAGATCTAAACATTCCTACCGACGACGAGGCTCCATGGCTTCGGTGACCGACGCTCGTCGTCCTGCGATTGAGAGCGAAGACACATGAACGTGGAATTGCCCTTCCTTGCGGAAGGCGTTGAAGGCGGCGACGTGGTTCAAGTGCTCGTTCACGAGGGCGATCAGGTAACTGAGGGACAATCCTTGATCGAGCTCGAGACCGACAAAGCCACCGTGCCGGTGCCGGCGCCGGCCGCCGGGAAAGTCGCACGCGTCCTCGTTCGTCAAGGCGACCACCTCAAAGTTGGACAAGCGCTGGTCGAACTGGAAGGCGAAGGCGCTGAAAGGCAATCCTCCAAGACCACAACTCCTGAAAAACCCGCGGTCGCTCCTGATCCTCAGCCCAATCCGGCGGTCGAACCGAGCCAGGCGCATTCCCCACAACCGTCTTCTGCCCCTCCCCCTCCGGCATCAGAGCAACCGGCGCCTCGTGTAGCCCCTGACGCCCTTGGGTCGGAGCCCTCCGCACCTACCGGATCGTCCATCCCTGCGTCTCCTTCCGTCCGGAGGCTCGCGCGCGAATTAGGCGTTGATCTCAGACAGGTCAAAGGTTCGGAAGCGGGCGGACGAATTACGGCGGAAGACGTCAAAGCCTTCGTCCGAGAACGGACGCGGCGCACCGGATCTGCGAGCCGGGATGGGCAGGACAAGGGCGACAATGTCTTTTCCACGATGTATGGAACCGAGCGACGAGAAGCGATTCCCTCACTGCGGCGGAAGATCGCAGCCACAGTCACCCAGGCCTGGACCACGATACCGCACGTCCATCAATTCCAGGATGCCGACATCACCGATCTCCTGGACCTGCATAAGCGCTATGCCCCGCACTTCAAGCAAAAGGGCGCCACGCTGACACTCACCAGCCTCTTTCTCAAAGCCGTCACGCACGCCCTCAAACTGTACCCGCAATTCAACGCGACGCTCGATCTCACCAACGGCGAAGTGATCTACAAGGACTATTACAATATCGGTGTGGCCGTGGACACGCCTGGCGGATTAATCGTGCCGGTCGTCCACAACGCCGACCAAAAAGACCTGCTCCAGATTTCGCTCGAATTGGCCGATCTGGCTGAGCGGACGCGCAAGCGCGAGATCAAACTCGAAGAGCTGCGAGGGGCCACCTTCACGGTCAGCAATATGGGCGGACTGGGCGCTGGTCCGTTTACACCGATCATCTACCCTCCGCAAGTCGCGATCTTAGGCGTGGGGAAGGGTCGCAGGACGCCTGTCTATCGAGATGGCCAATTCGTTCCCCGCATGATCCTGCATCTCTGCGTGGCGTACGATCACCGGCTGATCGATGGCGCGGACGGCGCCCGTTTCACCAACGAGATCGTCAAAGTCCTGGAAGATTTCCAAGCTATGTTCTTGGGGCTCTGATTGCTAGTGATAAGTGATGCGTGACGAGTGATGAGCTCATCGCAAGGCCCAGTGGAACGAAACTGAGTCGAGGTATCCATGGCTGACACCCAGTACGACGTTGCAGTGATTGGCGCCGGTCCCGGCGGCTATGCCGCGGCGTTCCAGGCTGCGGATCTCGGCTTGCGCACTGTCCTGATCGATCAGGATCCGCAACTGGGTGGCGTCTGTCTGTTGCGCGGATGCATCCCCTCGAAAGCCTTGCTGCATGCCGCTCGCCTGATCACCGAAGCGGAAGAAGCGCAGGCCTGGGGCATCGAGTTTGGCAAGCCTCGCCTCGACCTGGAGGCCTTACGCCGACGGATCAAGACGGCCATTATCGGCAAACTCACCAAGGGGGTGCAGACGCTGGCGAGCAGCCGCAAAGTTGACGTGATCCACGCCCGGGCCATATTTACGAATGCGACGACTCTCGCGTTGTCCGGATCAGAATCGCGCGACCTCTCCTTCGCGCATGCGATCCTCGCCACCGGCTCGCGCCCGGCTATTCCAGCCTCTCTCAAGATCGACGATCCGCGCGTGATGGATTCAACGAGCGCCCTGGAGCTGCCGGACATCCCCACGAGGCTGCTGGTCATCGGCGGCGGATACATCGGCCTCGAACTCGGCACCGTGTACCAAGCACTCGGCTCCGAGGTGACCCTCGTCGAAGCGCTGCCGCGTCTGCTCACCGGCGTCGACCCCGATCTCGTGCGTCCGCTCCAGCAGCGGATGCAGCGTCGATTCAAATCCATCCGCCTCGACACCAAGATCGAGAAACTCGAGGCGCGGAAGGATGGCATCGCTGCAACCATGACCGGGCAGGCCGGGAACACGAGTGAGGTCTTCGACCGCGTTCTCGTCGCCGTCGGGCGAAAACCGAACAGCGAGCAACTTGGCCTTGAACAAACCAAGGTTGCGGTCTCCCCACAAGGCTTTGTGCAGGTCGACAGGCAGCGGCGAACGGCAGAGCCGACCATCTTTGCCATCGGCGATGTGGCCGGCGAACCCATGCTCGCGCACAAGGCCACGCATGAAGGACTGATCGCCGCCAGAGTCATTGCCGGTCAGCACGCGGCCTTCGACACCGCAGCGATTCCAGCCGTCGTTTTCACCGATCCGGAGATCGCCTGGTGCGGCCTCACGGAGGAAGCGGCCAAGGCTTCTGGACAGGCCGTGACCATCGCACGGTTTCCTTGGGCGGCATCGGGACGTGCGACCACCTTGGGCCGCAACGACGGCGTGTCCAAATTAGTCCTCGATGCGGAATCCGGCCGGATTCTCGGCGTGGGAATCTGCGGTGTCGGGGCCGGGGAGCTGATCGCCGAAGGGGTGCTCGCAATCGAAATGGGTGCAGTAGCGGAAGACATGGCAGCCTCCATCCATGCCCATCCGACCTTGAGCGAGACTCTGATGGAAGCCGCCGAATCCTTCCATGGTCAGCCCACACACATCTATACGCCCAAACGCTAACGCCGTGCGCTCATTCCGTCTGCTCGATCTCACGCTCCCGTCGCCGGAGGAAAATCTCGCCCTTGACGAGGCGCTGCTGGACGAGTTGGAGGAAAACGGCGGAAATCCCGTGCTCCGATTCTGGGAAAGCGACCGTCTGTTCGTCGTGCTCGGGCGTGCCAGCAGTCTCAGCGACGATGTCCATCTGGCTGCGTGCCAGCAAGACGCCGTTCCAGTGCTGCGGAGAGCCAGTGGCGGAGGGACTGTCCTCGTGGGACCAGGGTGTTTGTGTTACTCGTTCGTGATTCCGCTCACGCTCCATCCCGATCTCAGAAGCATCCGCGGCACAAATCAATTGATCCTCGAGCGCCTCGCCAAGGCGCTGCATCGATGGCAGCCAGCCATCGCCTTCCAAGGGATCAGCGACCTGGCCATTGAGAATTTCAAAATTTCAGGCAACGCGCAGCGACGTACACGGCACGCGGTGCTCTTTCATGGCACTCTTCTGCACAGCCTGCAGGCGGGCGTCATCGCCCGCTATCTCAAGCACCCCAAGCGACGACCGGACTACCGCGGAGATCGGGAACATGGCTCCTTCCTCATGACGGTTCACGTCCCGCCGCACCACATTAAGCAAGCCATCGCCGCTGCGTGGGATGCTCACCCTACATTGGACTCTTGGCCCGAAAGCCGTCTTTCCTGTGCCATTGCACGTGTTGTTGAACGGAGCCATCCTTCCCAAGCAGAACCCACCGCTTCATCGCCCTAACATCGTGGGCGCGATGCGTCCTCCGACACGCAGTGGTTATTGGGCACCCGGCAAGGACCGGAGGCGTTCGGTGAGCTTCAGATTTTCAGAGTCATCAACCGGACAATCGATGACGACGGGGACGCTCCGTTGGAGGGCGTGCTCGAGAGCGGGCTGCAGGTCCTCGGCTGCCGTGACGCTGTAGCCGGCAGCGCCGAAGCTTTCCGCATAGCGCACGAGATCGGGATTCCCAAAGTCGACCGAGGAGGTTCGCCCAAACCGCAGGCGCTGTTTCCATCGAATCACACCATAGCCATTGTCCCGCCAGACGAGAATGATGAGCGGAAGTTTCAGACGGACCGCCGTTTCCAGCTCCTGAGAGTTCATGAGAAACCCGCCGTCACCGGTCACCGCCACCACGCGCCGGTCGGGATACAGGAGCTTCGCAGCGATCGCCCCGGGCACGGCGATGCCCATGGCCGCAAAGCCGTTCGAGATAATGCACGAGTTCGGCGTTTCGCAAGGGAACATCCTCGCCATCCAGAGTTTATGGGCACCCACGTCGGACACAACCACATCGTCGGGCTTCAGAGCAGCGCGAAGAGCGCGCATGATGCGCTGGGGACGCAGAGGCCAGGACGCGGGACCATCCATTTCTGCCTCGAAACCGTCGATCACCGTTTTCCTCGCCAGGCTAGCCCATGCCGATGGGAAGGAGGACAGTTGCCGTTGGATGAGTTCGAGCGACAGGCGCAGATCGCCCAGCACGCCCACGTCGACAATATAATGTTCGTCGACCTCGGCGGGTGACCCATCCACGTGCACGATGCGCTTGTCCCGGCGTGGATTCCAGAAGCACGGCGCATATTCCACGAAGTCATATCCCACGGCGAGCACCATGTCCGCCTGTTCCATGACGGTTGCCGCATAGTCCCGAGCGAGAAGGCCAATCGTATAGAGCGACAGCGGATCGCTATCCGGCATGACGCCCTTGGCCATGAACGTGTGGAGCACGGGAATCTGCAAGGCCCGCGCGAAGGCTCTCACCGCCTCCGATGCCTTGCCACGGATCACACCGTTTCCGGCGAGGATCACCGGCCGCTTCGCCCCCGCTACGGCACGCACCGCGCGCAGCACCTGTGATGGCGACGGCTCAGGCATGACGGGCGCTTGCACGAAGAGCGGCTCGCGCACCGCCGCATCTTCGATCGCTTCTTCGGCCACGTCTTCCGGCAGCTCAAGATGGGTCGCACCGGGTTTCTCGGTCTGCGCAATTTTGAACGCCTTGCGCACGGCTTCTGGAATCACTTCAGCCTTCGGGATGGAAGCGTTCCATTTGGTCACGGGTTTGAACATCGCGATGACATCGATGTATTGATGCGATTCCTTATGACGGCGATTCAGCGACGCCTGCCCGGTGATGGCCACCAGAGGAGCGCGGTCCAAGTAGGCATCGACGACACCCGTGAGTAAGTTGGTCGCTCCGGGCCCTAACGTGGAAAAGCACACCCCGGCTTCGCCGCTGAGCCGGCCATAGACATCGGCCATAAAAGCCGCACCCTGCTCGTGGCGAGTTTCGATCACGCGGATGCGTGAATCCAGGAACGCGTCGGTCAGCTCGAGGGTTTCCTCCCCCGGGAGGCCGAAGACAAAGCGAACGCCTTCGTTTTCCAAACAGCGCACCAGTAATGCGGCCGCATTCATGGGTGAGATCCCCCACAGCTCTCTAGCGTCGTCGCACCTTCTTCGGCGGTATGCACGGCGCCGGTCGCGTGAAGTTTGGAGGTAACGTGGTGAGGTTGTCCACGCAGGCACTGTCGAGCTGCGCCTGCGTCAATCCAATCGTGCCTGAAAGATTCGTTCCATGGAAGACGGTGTGGCGGACGTCGGCCGCGTCAAGTCTGGCGGCGGTGAGATCCGCCCCCGAAAATGACGCTTCTTGGAGATTGGCCTCCTGGAGGTTGGCATGATTAAGCTTGGCGTTCTTGAAGGTCGATGCGCTCAGATCCGCCGTCACAAGATTTGCCCATTCCAAGAGAGCTTCATCGAAAGACGCCCGGTGCAGTGTGACCCCTGGGGCATAGATAGCGCTTAAGTCCGCCTTCGTGAAGATGGTTCCCGTGCCTCGCGCTCCAATGAGAACGGCATTGGGCAACCGGGCATCTCTAAAGTCAGCACCATCGAGCACCGCGTGGTACAGAATCGCCATGGTCATATTGGCAGATTGCGCATTGGTCTTCATGAGATGCGCGCCTTCCAGGTTCACGCCCTCCAGATCGGCCTCCTGTAAGCCTGTTGCATGCAGAGTCGCGAAGCGGAGATCGGCTCCCCGGAGCAGTGCGCCGCGAAGACTGGCGTCTGTCAGATCGGCCTCGTCGAAATAGGCGCCTTCGAGATCCGCTTCCGGGAGACGAGCCCCCTGCAGGTGTGCCCCGTCGAGCAACGCTCCCTGCAGGTTGGCCTTAGTCAGATTCGCCTTGATCAGGCGTGTTTGGCGGAGGTCGGTTCCCATAAAGTCTGCCTCAGTAAGCGTCGCTTGAGAAAGATTTGCGCCATAAAAATAGCTGTCGATCACGCTGGCATTCGTGAAATCGGCCGCAGTGAGATCTGCGCCTTCAAAGTGGGTCCGCTCAAAGCTTGATTCGTGCAATTGGGTTCCGACCATCACGCTGTTGAACAGTGCGGCCTCATCCCCGATCACCCGAAACAGATTCGCGCGTGTCAACCGGACCTGCCGCATGTCGGCCCCGGACAGGTTGCCGTCCTCGAGTCCGGCGCCGGTCAAATCCGCTCCGGTCACATGTGCATGCGCCAAGGTACTTTGATACAGATTGGCCTTCCGCAGATTGGCGCCCTCTAGGTTCGCTCGCTCCAAGTTGGCCCCATTGAGAGCAGCCCCATGAAGATCCGCGAGACACAGGTCTGCCCGGCGATACTGTTGATTGTGTCGCTCTTCCAGCCATTGACCGTGCGACTGCACGATCGCGCGAAGCGTTTTGGCCGGCACGGTTTTGTTCTTGTATGCGCTCGTGCATGAAGCAGCGCGGGACGCCGATGGAGCCGGAGTCTCCGCCCAGCAGAGACCGGCTATACCTGCGAGCACTCCCAGCGCCAGTGCCTGGAAAGGGAAGAGACGGGTCGTCTTGACGCTTCGACGCGGTGTACTCATCGTGTGTGTCTCCGTGGGTTGTACATCGTTTGTTTGCTCGGACATCAGTTCATGCCTGTCCACGCTCACGACTTCTAAAATATTGGAAGGCGGCCACACTGAAGAAATTGGTCCCTACCGCGATGATATTCCACAGAATGACGGGTCTTGAACCGATCAACAACCCATAATAGACCCAGATGATTTGAAACGCGCCCATAATAGCCGCCATCCTGGGGTTCATGCCTTTGCTCGATCTGCGCCTCATCATCGCAATCACGTCCGGCAAGGCGGCAAACGTCGTTCCTAATCCCGCGACAAAGCCAACGACTTCAGAACGGCGAAAACCGGGGAAGAAGAGACTCTCAGTATCGTGGATGCCCAATTCCGCGCAGGCCCCAAGGCTGAGCAGCGTGCACACAAAAAACACGAACTGGAGGCGCTTAGGAGAAATCACGATGTTTCTCCGCGTTTTGGGACACGGCTCACGTCAATGGCAGCTGAATAATTGGAGTAAAGTTGCCTGTTACGGCAACTTGCAGCTTGAGTGCCAGGACGCTACGTGGGTGGCGACCACTAAGAAAGTCCATATATCAGCGCGGTCAGACTACTACAGTCGCACAGAGTGAGGAAACAATTGAGGTATTCAGCGACAGATCCATGGTCGTGTTGTCGCTGATTGCTACAGTGAGGCTAGGACATTACGGTCGTCCAACCGATGGCGCATTGGCAGCTATCTGACGACACCGCTGTTCCGAGTAGCCCGCGATGAGTTCCTTGATCTTATTGCGGAGGATATCGCGATCCTTCAGCACTTCCTCCAGGTATTTTGTTTTTTCCGACTCAGGGAAGTCCTTGACGTAGCTGCCCTTCTGCTGAAGATAGACGTCCGGCAGGGATGAGATAGACGTAAAGTTGATCGGGAGGGCAACCGATTGTTGCAGCGCCTTCGCGGTCCCGATTTCGATTCCTCCGGTGGGAACCGAAATACCAAACACCACGAACCTTCCTTGGCCAGTGAATGTCCCCTGCAGCGTCAAGGTAAAATCTTTCATCATCACAGGCACAAGGGGGTTGGGCCTCCGGTAAAAGCACTGCGCCTGAAGAATGGCCCTGTTGAACTCGTCCTCCTGGATGGCGTCCCTGCCGAGAACATCGTGAAGGCTCACACCTGAAGCAGCCTTCATGTCGTCCTCCACACCTCTGAGCGCCACATCCAGACCCACTGGCTTGGCAATCTCGCCGGCACATCCGCCCATAGTCCCGATCAGAAAGACCATGGCAACGAACCGCTGTCGACAGTTCATAAAGACCTCATTGTTCTATGGTTAAGGGATAGCCGGGAAGTGCTCTGCGTCCTATCTCACCGCCGTGATCACGGTCAAACATCCGGGGCGAGATCGAGCTGTTTGGTCGCCAGTTGCAAATTTGCCAGTCTATTTGTTGAAACGCACAACAATGGCCCCCATGACATCACCCTTCTTAAAGTCCCTCTTCGGGCTGGTGGGATGAGTATTATGGCAGGCGACGCAGGAATCCGCGATGGCGAGGTCGACCGCAAGCCCCTTGAACTGGTTCCCATCTTCAAAAGTGACCATGCCGGTGGCCGGATTGGCCACGAGTTTTCTCAGAGCGTCTTCCTCAGCTTTGGTCTTCGGTAAGTTCTCCTTGTAGATGGGGTTCAGTCCGATCAAGCTGAGTTCAAAATCTTCTAGTTCCCTCCCAGCCGCTTTGAGGAATTGGGCCGGAAGCATGATCCCATGCTCATTCTTCGTCCAGTCCTCGTCTGGTTTGACATTAGATCTAGCCGCTTGCGCGACAATTTGCTTGGCATAGACTGTGCGAAAGGCTTTCGCGATGGCCAGAATATATCGAGCCGTATGTGGTTCAGCCAATACTATTGCATTCTGTCCTGGGAGACAGACGGAGGGAGCTGTCGCCGTTCCAGGCTGTCGTAGTCCCCACGCTGTGGCGAGAGCATGGCAGGTTAGTTGGTGTATACCTTCCGGTAAGTTGGTAAAGCTTTCCGTTGACTGTGCTTTTCCACTCCAATCAATTTCACCAGTCTCCGCATTCAATGCACGGATGAATAGCGAAGCTTTGTAGATTGTGGCCTGGCCAAAAACAGATGACATATTATCTCTCTGCGATTTGTAAACATCGGCATCGACGAAAATCACCTGCTTGGCTCCGATAGTTTTTGCCAGCTTAAGGACGTCGGCATTTGAGATGGGTTTATTCAAGCCCATTTCACCTGCAAGTTGGTTCAACTTTACATCGTCGATGAGAGGGATGCGTTGCTTTAGAAGCCATGTTTTAAGGCTTTTGACGGCTTCCGGTTCAGTCCCCCACACAAGTGCCTTCGTCGAGGTGTCGGGAAGTCTCAGATAAGAACCATCAGTTTCTGTGACATGGGGCGTACTGGACGTCTGGCAACTGGCTAACAATACCAGCAGCATGGCAACGACGAGATTCGAGATCGCGACGTCGGATCCTGGTTTGAATAACAAATTCATACCTCCATTGACGCGCATCACCTGAGTGAGCCGGTTGCACTTAGTCATCGCAACGAGGGCGATCGGCGACATTCACGCTGCTCTCATGCCTTTACGAGAAACGGTGAAAAAAGTCTCTCCTACGGAAGAATGAAGCATCGTACGACTAGTGTAAGCTCTAGTCGTCGTGCAGTGTTTATGACGATCCAACTTATTTCTAGGAAGCCCTGATCTTTCGCCTGGAGCGCGCTTGAGAGTCTGCAGCATGCCGGGGGAGACTGACGCTTGAGAGGCGTTCAACT
>DASTQE010000236.1:0-11774 GCA_035761895.1 Nitrospira sp.
GCATTGTCGCCGCAGCCATCGAAGGGAAACCGTTGGCCTTCTCGAAGCTCGGCATTCACATGACGGCGGTCAAAGACGGGACAAAGTGGCGGATGGCCGTGAAGGACGTCGCCGAGCCGGCCAAGGCAGCCGGCATCCAGAAACACGACATCCTCTTGGCCATCGAGGACACGGAGATCCTGGATGCGGCGCACCTGAAGAATTATCTGATCGAACGGACGGTTCCCGGCCAGCGCGTCAGCCTGAAAGTCCGCCGGGCCGAAGCCGACCTGACTTTCACGGTCACCTTAGCCGGCGGCTAGGGGGGGTGGAGGTAGATGGTCGCCTCTGCTCCAGCGATGGGTAAAACCGCAGGGCCCTGTCGCTGCGTGGCTCCGCAAACTTGGTCCGTCCTGGACTGTCGTCCGAACAGACCTTCGAACAACGCGTCTCGCCATCGCCTTCGGCGACCGCAGCGACACGGGCCTGCACCCATGCAAAGTCGCGTGAGGTCACCATCCACCTCCATGAGGAAGGAAGAGGGAGCGAGCTTGGACGGATCATTTCAAGGCGATGCTCGGCATTGGGCAAACCGCATGTCTCGGCGTGCGTAGGGTTGGGCGAGTGTGAATGAGCGCAGTGGGAGATCAACCAGCCCCCACTTGATAAGGAGAAACAGGGACAGGGACAAGCACCGGCGGTGCCGGAGCCAGTCCCTTACCCTGGTAATGCTTGATACCAGCCGTTGGCCAAGACCAGCGTCACCGGACAATCGAACAGGTGACTGAGGTTTTTCTCTGAGAGAACCGCTTTCTTCTCGCCGTCCTCGAGGATCTTTCCCTTCTTCAACAAGACGACTCTCCTGATCTCCGGAGGGATTTCGTGGATATGATGCGTGACGAGCAGTATCGTCTTCCCTTTGCGCATGTAACCGCGCACCAGATCCAGGTAATGAAAGGTGGCGGTCAGATCGAGCCCGCTCGTGGGCTCATCCAGCACCAGGACCGACGGCCCGTGGACGAGGGCACGGGCCAAGAGACAGCGTCGCTGTTCGCCGGTTGACATGGCCGCAAACTTTCTGTCGGTCAGCGGAACGATACCCAGGTCCTCCATGACCGCCCGCGCGCGGGCGATCTGCGCGTAGGTAAGGTCTTGATGAGCGTAGGTGCCGATGCTCGCGTAATAGCCGGATAACACCACCTTCAAGCCGGTCACCTGCTCCATGTACTGATGCTGTAGATCGTGCGAGACCATTCCTATGCGCTTGCGCACGTCCCAGACATTCCACTGCGCCTCGCCGAAGAGCCGGATGGAGGTATCGTCCTTCGGCACGGCATGCACCTCGCCGGCCAGAAGCTTGAGGATCGTCGACTTGCCCGCCCCGTTCGGACCAAGAATCGCAGTGTGCTGATCCTTCTCCAGCACGAAGGAGAGGTTGTCGAAGACGCAGGTGTCGCCGCGGTAGATCTGCGCGTTCTTGATGTCCAGGATGCGGCCGTCGTCGGAAAGAGCTGGCATGCGGGCGCGACAGCTACAACAATGGGATGTGATGCATCAGGCTTCGTGCGGTTCGGGATTGATCTTGGCCACGGCTTTCCGCCTGTCTTGCGAGCCTGGCGGCTTCGCAGCAGCACCGGCGAGGCGCGGGGTAGGCGTCCGCACGTCCGCATTTTGCGCGCGGTGGAGTAACGCATGGTCCATCAGCACGAGCGCCATCATGGCTTCCGCGATCGGGGTGGCCCGAATTCCGACGCACGGATCATGGCGGCCGTTCGTCTCGACCGTCACGGGATTGCCCTGCTTGTCAATCGAGCGCCGCGACACACGGATGCTCGACGTCGGTTTGATGCCGATCGTCACCACAATGTCCTGCCCGGTGGAGATCCCGCCGAGGATGCCACCCGCATGATTCGTGACGAACCCCTCGGGCGTCAGCTCGTCGCCGTGCTCCGAACCGCGCTGGGTGACCGAAGCGAACCCTGAGCCGATTTCCACGGCCTTCACCGCATTGATGCTCATCATCGCGGACGCCAGATCGGCGTCCAGTTTGGCATAGACAGGAGCGCCCCATCCCACGGGAACGTGCTCAGCCACGGTGGTGATCCTCGCGCCTACAGAATCGCCGGACCTCCGCAACTCGTCCATGAACAATTCCAGCCGGGCGACGACCTCCTGGTTCGCAGCGAAAAACGCGTTTTCGCCGACGGCCTCCCAGGACTTGAAGGGAATCTCGTGCGGCCCCAGCTGGCTCAGATACCCATGGACCACGACGCCATAGGTCTCCCTGAGCCATTTTCTCGCGATCGCCGCAGCAGCGACCCGGACGGCGGTCTCACGGGCGGACGCCCGTCCGCCCCCGCGGTGATCGCGAATCCCATACTTCTGCCAGTATGTATAATCGGCGTGGCCCGGGCGAAAGGTATCGATCAGATTCCCATAATCTTTGCTGCGCGCGTCTTCATTGCGAATGAGCAATGCGATCGGTGTTCCCGTTGTCCTGCCCTCGAACACCCCGGACAGGATTTCGACTCGGTCGGATTCCTGCCGCTGCGTCACATGGCGGGACGTGCCCGGCTTGCGGCGATCGAGATCGTGTTGAATATCGTCAGCGGACAGCGTAAGGCCCGGAGGGCAACCGTCGACGACGCAGCCGATCGCAGGTCCGTGGCTTTCGCCGAAGGATGTGACGGCGAAAATGTGACCGAAGGTATTGCCGGCCATACTCAGACCTACTCCAGAAGGTCGAGCTTGATGCGTAGCTCCTTCAGTTGATCGGCCGCAACGGCTGATGGCGCGTCCGTCAGCGGACATTGGGCGCGTTGCGTTTTTGGAAACGCGATCACGTCGCGAATCGACTCGGCGCCGCCCAGCAACATGATGAGGCGGTCCAGGCCGAAGGCGATGCCTCCATGCGGAGGGGCGCCGTAATCCAACGCTTCCAACAAGAATCCGAATTTGGCCTGCGCCTGCTCTTTGCTGATCCCCAGCAAATCCAAAATCCGCAACTGCACGTCGCTTCGGTGGTTACGGATGCTGCCGCCGCCGATCTCGTTGCCGTTGAGCACCATATCATAGGCCTTGGCGCGCGCGCGCAAAGGCTCGGAGTCCAGTAACGGGAGGTCCTCGTCTAGCGGGGCTGCGAAGGGGTTATGCATGAAGATATAGCGCTTCTCTTCCTGCGAATAGTCGAGCAGCGGGAAGTCGGTGACCCACACGGGTTTCCAGGCCGACTTGTCGATGAGATTCAGCTCCTCGCCGAGCAGCAGCCGGAGCCGCCCCAGCACGTCGTGGACAATGACTGGCATATCCGCGCCGAACAGCACGAGATCGCCGGCCTTGGCCTCAGGCAAGGCATGCGCAAACGCTCTGGCGTCGAGAAACTTCGCAATCACCGAATCCAATTGGCCTTCGGCAGTGACTTTGAGCCAGGCAAGCCCCTTCGCGCCGAAACTCCTGGCCGTCTCGCCCAGCGCATCAATGCGGCTTCGGGCAATACTCTGACCGCCTTTCACAATCAGCGCCTTGACGACTTTGCCCTTCCCGGCTGCTTCTCGAAAGACCTTGAACTCGCTCGTGGCGGCAAACGCGGTGACGTCATAGAGGGGCATGTCGAACCGGAGGTCCGGTTTGTCCGATCCGTAGCGGCCCACGGCGTCTGCATAAGTCAGCCGAGGAAACGGCGTCGGGAGTTGGACGCCGCCCGCATCGCGAAACACCGTCACAATCATCCGCTCCATCAGACTCATGACCAGTTCGCGATCGACAAAGGACATTTCCAGATCGATCTGAGTAAACTCCGGCTGGCGGTCGTTGCGCAGATCCTCGTCCCGGAAACAGCGGGCAATCTGGTAATAGCGATCGACCCCGCTCGCCATGAGGACCTGTTTGAAGAGCTGCGGTGATTGCGGAAGCGCAAAGAACTGTCCGGGATTCACGCGACTCGGCACGAGGTAGTCCCGTGCGCCTTCCGGCGTGCTCTTCGTGAGAATCGGCGTTTCCACTTCCAGGAATCCCTCGGCATTGAGAAAGGCCCGCACCGCCTGCACGATGTTGTGCCGCAGGCTCAACAACTGCTGCATGCGAGGACGGCGGAGATCGAGATAGCGGTACTTCAACCGGACGGCTTCGGTCACATCCGCATCGTCCTCGATGACGAACGGCGGCGTCTTGGCCTCATTCAAAATCTCCACGGCGTCGACGAACACTTCAATATCCCCGGTCGACAGATTGGGGTTCTTCGATTCCTCTGGACGCGCCATGACCTGGCCGGTGACCGAGACGACACATTCGCTCCGCAGCGTGTGGGCGGCCTTATGGACTTCCCGGTTGCGCTCGGCGTTGAACACGACCTGGGTAATTCCCGTTCGGTCCCGAAGATCGATAAACATCACCACGCCGTGGTCGCGGCGGCGCTGCACCCATCCCTGCAAGACCACGGTCTGTCCCACATGAACGGTATTCAACTCTCCACATCGATGCGTTCTGCGCTTCACGTTACGCTCGCTTTCCTGTCAATGACCACCCTCCTCGCCGGCGCTGGCTCTTGCCCTTTTTCGATCGTGCCCAGCCCTCTCGTCTGTCCGGCCGCCGTGGAGGAGCGGCTTCCGGCATCTCGCCCACCGATGCCACCCGCTCTTCCACCAACCGTCGCAATCCGTTGGCTTCCCGATCGGTCAAAAACCGGAATTCTCCCGGTTGCAGGTCGCCGAGCGACAGCGGTCCCATCCGAATCCTCAGCAGCTTGATTACCGGATGGCCGACCGATTCCAGCATGCGCTTCACTTGATGCTTGCGTCCTTCCCGGATGGTGATTTCCAACCATGAATTCGCCTCGACCTTCCGCACCTTCCTGACCTGCGCGGGACTGGTCATGCCGTCTTCGAGTCTCACCCCCTGTTCCAAGCTTCTGATGTCTTCGTCGGTCAGAACCCCCTTCACTTTGATCAAGTATGTCTTGGGCACGTGATACCGGGGGTGAAGCATCGCCTGGGCAAGATCCCCGTTGTTGGTCAACAACATCAACCCTTCGCTGTCGAAATCCAACCTCCCGACCGGGAACACCCGCACGGACACCCCGCGCAGATAGTTTTTGACGGTTGTCCGGCCTCCCGGATCATCCAAGGTGGAGACGACGTTTTTCGGCTTGTTCAACATCAGATAGACAAACGGCTGGGCGGCGCTGAGGTGCTTGCCATCGACTTTGACGTGATCCCGCGCTGGATCGACCTTGGTTCCCAACTCCGTCACCGTTTTGCCGTTGACTAACACACGACCGGCGGCGATTAAGGCTTCAGCCTTGCGCCTGGAGGTGAGCCCGGTTCCCGCAATGAGCTTCTGCAGGCGCACAGCGCCTGCAGGCAAGGGGCCAGAGGCAAGGGGCGAGCGCATCGACGTACGTCCCTTGGTCTTATCTGTCACCTTATTTGCCCCTGGCCTCTCGCCTCGTGCCCTAGTCCTGAATTCATTCCCATTCAATCGTGCTCGGCGGTTTGGAACTGATATCGTACACGACACGATTCACACCCTTGACCTCGTTGATAATGCGATTGGACATCCGGCCAAGTACCGCCGCAGGAATCTTCGCCCAATCGGCCGTCATGCCGTCCAAGCTGGTCACCGCACGGATTGCCACCACATGCTCGTACGTCCGCTGATCCCCCATCACGCCGACCGTCCGGATCGGCAGCAACACGGCAAAGGCCTGCCAGATGTCCCGATAGAGACCGGCGCTCCGGATCTCCTGGTCCACGATCGTTTCCGCCGCACGCAGGATCGCCAGACGTTCTTTCGTCACGGCTCCCAGGATCCGAATGGCAAGACCGGGACCGGGAAAGGGCTGCCGCCAGATGACCTCCTCCGGTAATCCCAATTCCGTTCCCAGCACCCGTACCTCGTCCTTGAACAATTCCCGCAGGGGCTCGACCAGCTTCAGCCTCATGCGCGCCGGCAAGCCGCCGACGTTGTGGTGCGTTTTGATGGTCGCCGACGGTCCTTTGAAACTCACGCTCTCGATCACATCGGGGTAGAGCGTTCCTTGAACCAGATACTTGACGCCCTTGAGCTTCCGGGCCTCCGCTTCGAAATTCTTGATGAACAGACGACCGATGTTCTTTCTTTTTCGCTCGGGATCGGTCACATTCTTCAGACCCGCCAGAAACTGCTCGGTCCGATCCAGCATTCGCAGATTCAGATGCAACTGGGAAGCAAACGTCTTCTGCACCTGGTCCCGCTCGCCCGCCCGCAACACGCCGTTGTCGACGAAAATACAGGTGAGCTGATCGCCAATCGCACGGTGCGTGAGAGCCGCGGCCACCGAGGAATCGACGCCGCCACTCAACGCGCAAATGACGCGCTCCTTGCCGACCTGTTCCCGGATTTGCTTGACCGCCGTGTCCACATACGACTGCATCGTCCAGGTCGGTTTGCAACCGCAGATCTGATACACGAAGTTTCGGACCAGTTGCGCGCCCTCCGGCGTGTGGGCCACTTCCGGGTGGAACTGCAGACAGTAGATGCGGCGCTTGCCATCGTCCTGTTTCATGGCGGCGACCGGGGAGTTGATCGTATGGGCGATGGACCGGAACCCCGGCGGCATCCGTTCGATGCGATCGCCGTGCGACATCCACACGATGGTTGAGCCTTGCTTCCCGATTCCGGCAAAGAGATCGCCGGCGTCATCGATGATCAGCTCTGCGCGGCCATATTCCCGGTGCTTGGACTTTGCCACCTCGCCGCCGCACAAATGGGTCACCAGCTGCATGCCGTAGCAAATGCCCAACACCGGGATGCCTTGCTCGAAGAGTTCTTTCGAAATGGTGGGCGCCTTTTTCTCGTAGACGCTCGAGGGGCCGCCGGACAGCACGATCCCCTGCGGGCGGTAGGCGAGTACCGTCGCCAACGGCACCGTACAGGGCAGGATCTGCGAGTAGACCTGCGCTTCACGAATGCGTCGCGCAATGAGCTGGGTGTACTGGGATCCGAAATCGAGAACCAGGATTCTGTCGTGCCAGAGTTCCATTTGGGGCGTTAACCGTGCAGCGTTACACGTTAACCGAGATAAATTTGAAGGGAGGCTTGGGTGCGATTAACGGTTCACGATTAACGCTTAACGAAGGATCACTCCCAATCCATGCGATAGTTCGGCGCTTCCTTGGTAATGATGACGTCGTGCACATGGCTTTCGCGGAGTCCCGCGACCGTCTGGCGGATGAACGTGGCATTCTTCTGCAGCTCGGGAATCGTCTTGCACCCGCAATAGCCCATCCCGGACTTCAGCCCTCCGACGAGTTGATAAATGACCGCGGACAACGGTCCCTTGTACGGCACGCGGCCTTCGATGCCTTCCGGCACGAGCTTCTGTGGCGGGCGCCCGCCTTGGCCGTACCGATCGCCGCCGCCCCGTTCCATGGCGCCGATCGATCCCATGCCCCGGTAAACCTTATATGTCCTTGCCTGGTACAGCACCGTTTCTCCTGGCGATTCTTCAGTTCCGGCGAGTAGTCCGCCCAGCATGACGGAGGAGGCTCCGGCCGCCAACGCTTTGCTGATGTCGCCGGAAAACTTAATGCCTCCGTCCGCCACGATCGGCACTCCGCTGCCTTCGAGCACTTTGGCGCAATCGGCAATCGCCGTCAATTGAGGCATTCCGGAACCGGACACGATGCGCGTGGTGCAAATAGAGCCAGGTCCCACGCCGACCTTGACCGCGTCCACGCCGGCCTTCAGCAGGTCTTTCGCCGCTTCGGCCGTGGCAATGTTGCCGGCAATCAGCTCCATGGCCGGATGCTGCTTCTTGATCATCTTGACCGTATCCACGACCGCCTGCGCGTGGCCGTGCGCCGTGTCGACCACAAGAAGATCGACGCCGGCTTTTTTCAGGTGCGCGAGCCGTTCTTCCGTGTCAGGGCCAACACCGACAGCTGCACCAACCCGTAACCGTCCATGGGCGTCCTTGCAGGCATTCGGGTATTTGATCCGCTTCTCAATGTCCTTGATGGTGATCAATCCCTTGAGTTCTCCCTGCTTGTTGACGACCGGCAATTTCTCAATGCGATGCTCGTGAAGGATCTCCCGAGCCTTTTCGAGGCTGGTTCCTTCAGGCGCGGTGACCAGTTTGTCGCGCTTCATGACCTGCGAGACCTTGAGATCCAGACGCGTCTCGAACCGCAGATCGCGATTCGTGAGAATCCCAACCAGCTTATTGTGCTTGGTGACGGGGATGCCCGAGATGCGGTATTTCGCCATCAGTTGGTGGGCGTCACGGATGGTCTGGTCCGGCGAGATGGTCACCGGATCCAAAATCATTCCGCTTTCGGACTTCTTGACCCGGTCCACTTCGGCCGCTTGATCGGCGGGCGCGAGCACGCGATGGATGACGCCGACTCCCCCTTCTCTGGCCATGGCGATTGCCAGGCGCGATTCGGTGACCGTGTCCATCGCAGAGCTGATGATGGGGATGTTGATCTGGATGTTCCGCGTGAGTTGGGTGCGGACATCGACTTCGCTGGGGAGGACGGCGGATTTCGAGGGGACGAGAACCACATCGTCATAGGTGAGTCCGAGGCGTGGTTCTTTCTCCAGCATAGTCCTCCGTGACCGGGGCCGTCAGGCCTTTTGGGGTTGTTGCGCTTTCTCGATTTCCGCCGCGGCTTCCGCCTCTTCCTGGAGCCGCTCGCTGCCTTCGTCGGCCGGCATGAACTGTTGAACCCGGGTATTGCCGCTGTCGACGACGAACACGCTGCCCTTCGCGTCGACCGCTATTCCGTATGGAAAATTGAACTGGCCGTCCCCGTTGCCGTATCCACCCCACTGGGTGATGAAGTTACCTTCTTTGTCGAATTTTTCGATGCGGTGATTCCCGGTGTCCGTGACGAACACATCACCAGCCGCGTCCACCGCAATGCCCCAGGGGGACCGCAACTGGCCGGCCTCCTGCGATTGCGGGCTGCTGGCGTGGCCGGCCTCCGCACTGCCGCCCCATTTCGTCAACAGCTGCGGCAGCACGTTCGTACTGGTATCGAACTTCTGCACGCGGTGGTTGCCCATGTCGACGACATAGACCGCGCCGTCAGATTGATCGACCGCAATGCCGCGCGGAAAATAGAATTGACCGTCGCCGTTGCCGAAGCTGCCCCACGACATGATGAATTCGCCGGTCATATCGAACTTCTGGACGCGGAAGTTCGCACTATCCACGACATAGACATAGCCGCGTACGCGGTCCACGGCAATACCCCACGGCGAGTTGAACTGTCCCTCGCCGTTGCCACGCGAACCGAACTTCATCAGATACCCGCCCAGTTTGCCGTCGAACTTCTGAACGCGATGGTTGTTCGTGTCGACCACCCAGACGTCGCCTTTGCCGTCGCAAGCAATGCCGGTGGGATTGTGGAAATTCGCATTGGCGGAGCCGAAGTTGCCCCACAGAATGATGAAATTGCCAGCACTGTCAAACTTCTGAATGCGATTGTTCCCGTTGTCGACCACGAAGAGGGAGCCTTGCTGGTCCACGCACAGGCCGTACATCGGCGCCATGAATTCGCCGCCATGCAAGAGCGACGCGCCACGGCCCGTCCGTCCCCACCGCGCGACACACAGATAGCCAGACGTGTTGACCAGAATCGTCGCGCTGGCCGGCGTCGACACGTTGCCGCCGACGTCCTTGAACCAGACGTAAATGGTCTTCTGACCGTCACCGGGAGACAGGATGAACGGAATCGTGGCGCCGAACTTCAATGCCGGAGTCACCTCGACCCATCCCGGTGTGCCGGCCATCGGCGTCATCGGAGCTTCGGACACATAGTAAGCGCCGACGCCGGTGTCGATGTCGTTGGCGGAAATGGTCACGACCACTTCCGGCGAGTTCGTCATGAATGCGCCATGATTCATGACGGCATAGGGATTCTGCGGCGCCGTAATGTCGATCAGCACCGGCGTGGCGGTCACCACGTTCGAGAGATCACTCTCGATGTCGCCATCG
Source organism: Nitrospira sp. (assembly GCA_035761895.1). Lineage (GTDB taxonomy): Bacteria > Nitrospirota > Nitrospiria > Nitrospirales > Nitrospiraceae > Nitrospira_C. Next base: position 9,959 of record DASTQE010000236.1, read on the forward strand.
AACACCGCGGACACGGCATAGAAATAGGCCGTGTCGTTCGTGAGGCCGGTGTGCGTAAAGGGATTGGTCACGCCCTCGATCTTGGTCCCGCTTTGCATCGTCAGCGGCTGCGACGTGTTGAAGTAGAGGTTGTAGGAGATCGCCCCGGGCACTTCGAGCCAGCTGAGGAACGCTTCCGTGTCGCCGGCCTTCACGGCGACGTTGCTCGGCGGTGGCGTGGCATTCGGCGCCTCGGACTTGGGTCTGTCTTCCTTGCCGCGGTTGATTTCCTCTTCGGTCGGGATGTACTTCAACACCCGATTGTTGCCGCTGTCGACGACGTAGACGCACCCTTCCTTGTCGACGGCGATACCGTACGGGAAGTTCAACTGGCCTTCGGATTTGCCGCGGTTGGCCCAGGCGCAGAGGAACGTCCCGTTGCCGTCGAATTTCTGAATCCGGTGATTGCCGGTGTCCACGACATACACGTTGCCCAGCGCATCGCAGGCGATGCCCCACGGAGCCTTGAACTGCCCGGGGCCTGCTCCCTCGCGGCCCCACTTCGTTAAAAAACTGCCCCGGGCATCGAACTTTTGGATGCGGTTGTTGCCTTCATCGGCCACATAGATGTTGCCAACGAAATCCACCGCCACGCCACGCGGGAAGAAAAATGCCCCGTCGAAACTGCCGTCGCGCCCCCATTTCACCAGAGGCGTTCCATCCGCTTTGAACTTTTGAATGCGGGCATTGCTGGTGTCAGACACGTAGAGATTGCCCTCTTGATCCGTCGCCACTCCCCACGGCACATCGAACTTGCCCATATCCGCGCCACGCCACGCGAAGCCGAATTTTCCCCAGGCCTGCATGACGTTGCCGTCGAGATCGAATTTCTGCACGCGGTTGTTGCCACTGTCGGCCACATAGAGGCTGTCGTTCGCGCCGACCGCCAACCCGCGGGGATAGTAGAAACTGCCCTCCTGGGAGGACGGCTCGCCGCCCCACCGGGCCACAAATTTTCCGGTCTTGTCGAATTTCTGGATCGAGTGATTGTCCGTATCGGCGACGTAGAGATTACCTTCTTTGTCGAGCGTGATTCCGGTGGGCGAACTGAACTCCCCCTCGTCGACCCCTTCTTGGCCGATGCACGCCGCCAACAGATAGGGCGCGGGGATGGCCATGACTTCTTGCGATTCGAGGCTTTCGCCCTTCGGCGTAACGACCGTCACCACGTAGTGATAGCAGGTACCGTTCGCAAGATCATCGTGGACAAAGGGAGACTGCGCCCCCTCGAGACAGGTGGCTTTCTCTTTCTTCACTCCGATGACCGTCTTGAAATCCTCCGGACCTGCGATAGGCCGCGTCAGCTCGGAAAACTTGATCTGGACACCCTTCGTCGTCTGGAAGTAGAGGTTGTAGTACATGGCGTCGGGAACCGGGTCCCAGGTGATCGTAATCCGGCCGTTTCCACATTTGGCCGCCACATTGGCAGGCGCGGGAGGCAGTTCTTCTTCCTCGGCGATCGAGTCGCCGGCGCCCCATTCACCCTGGCTCCCCTCAACGGCGAGCAACGCACGACGGAATCGAAACATCTCGTCCAGGAGCCATGCTTTCATCATAGGTGGTGCCTCTTGTTCCTCGACAGGGTTACAACCAAGAAACGAGCGTCTTTCAATGAGTTAGATCGGGATTGGGGAGTCTAACAAAGCAAAAAGATGAAAAGCAAGGGACGCAGGAGGGCGGCAAGGGCTGTTGATCTCCCTTGCTCGCCGAACGCCCACAATAGAGTGGGAGGATCAGCCTTGTCAGTCCTTGTGCTCGCGGAAGGCGGCACACCAGA
>DASTQE010000237.1:0-22812 GCA_035761895.1 Nitrospira sp.
GTCAATGCCGTCCTGATCGATCCTCCTTGTGCGGCTCTCCCAATAGAAATCCTTAATACGGCGCGAGATTCGGTGTACGGGTTCTTCAAAGACCATTTCAAAGTCGATTGGCGCGACTTCCAATCCAGCTCGTTGCCTTAGGGCCAGCTCCTGAAGCAGGTTGGACAAATAGTAAGTGGAATCAACCTCGTAGCGCTTTCCGTCCGTGGCGATGAGCCAAAACCGCTGATCCCCACGATTGCTGCCTTGCATGTACGTGTCATGAATGGTGATTTTCTTGTCGCCGTCCGTATCTTCCTCCGCGAGCAATCGCTCGAGGTTCTCCCGAACATCGACCATGATGGGAATCCGCTCTTGGGAACCCGCATACGCCTGCTCGGTCTCCGGTCCAATGGCAAGCGGGCCAAGGAAGATCAGCCAGGAGAAAACGACAACGACGACAGACCTCTTGTGGCTCCGCAGCCCGGATGCGGGAACATTTTCTACAGCGGTCTCTTTGGAGCCGGCGGAGCAATCATCGTGTGGCAGCATACGGTTAGCAGGGTATCGATGATCACAGATGTTGAGTGCTTCCTTCCGAGGGATCACCGTCGACGCGAGGTGACGAACGTGCTCAACATTAGCATTTCAATTTCTTCTGTGATCTCCTCTTGCCGGAGGACGTTGCGTCTCCGAAGCAGCGCTATTTGGTCCCGTTCGAGACGCCGGATGGACGACTCCAAGTGCGCGAGTCGAGCCCGGCTCTCTGCCATCAGGGCGCTATAGAAGATGGCGTGCAACAGCGAGAACAAGTACAGATCGATCAGCTGGGAGAAAAAGACGGTGGGCGGAAGAGTCAGCAATGGAGGGAACGCCCGTTCGTTTCTCGCACGCGGAGAAGACGGCGATTGGAATGGACGGAGCGGCCGAACCACGACCGACTCCGTCACTCCATCATGGTAGACCGCCGTCACGGGGGCTCTTCCTCCGTAGCGATGTCGCGCGGCCACCTCCCGCAACTGATCGATTACACGAAGAAGAACGGCCTGGAGATCTTCCGAGACGGTTGGACCCTCCACAGCAGCCGCGATTCGGTAAAGCCGCTCCGCCCGTTCCAATAGCTTGTGTCCTACGATCACAAGGACAGGCTCTCGATTATCCGTCGTTTGAAGATGTTGATCCAGAGTAGAAAGCAGGCGGGTGTTGAAATCCCCGCAGAACCCCCGCTCCGCCCCGATGACCAGATACAGTTCCTTGCCGGACGCCTCCGGCTGAAGGGTCGGATGAAACGCTACAAAATCCTGACCGGCGGCTTCAATATCGCTGACCGCTCGATGTTGCGTCTCCAGCACACGGCTCAATTTGTGGCTCTCCATCAGCGCCAGATTTTTCATCGCACCCATGATTCCCTTCATCTCGTCGAGAATCTTCACATGTTCTTCGATATCACGCCGTTTGCTCATGAGGGACGATCTCCTGAATCCAAGCTGTGATTGTCTCCCGCCACTGTTCTTCACTGTCATCGAGCGTGAGCCCGGAAGCCGACACTTTGGCGGCGAGACCATTCATGACGGTTGGGACCTTGTCCTTGGAAAGCTTGTCGAACCCACCCAGATCGTAGGCAGTCAGCCAGGCGAGATTGAACGTCATGGGAACCGGAGATAGCTGATCCTGCTTGAGCAATTCTCGCAGCACCCGGCCACGCATGATCTTCGTTTCCATCGACGCTTCGAGTTTCGTCCCGAAACGCGTGAAGACCTCGAGTTCCAAAAACTGAAGAAAATCCAATTTCATGCGGCCGGCCTTCTCCTTGATGCGATGGTGCTGTCCTTTCCCACCGACACGTGACACGGATTTTGTCACATCGATGGCGGGGAGAATACCCGATGCGAACAGGCGCTTGTCCAAATAAATCTGCCCGTCCGTAATTGATATGAGGTTCGTGGGAATATAAGCGGCGATTTCTCCTTCTTTCGTCTCAACGATCGGCAGCGCCGTCATGCTGCCACCACCGCTTGCGGCCCCGAGACATGTGCTTCGCTCAAGGAGGCGCGCATGGAGATAGAAGATGTCCCCCGGATAGGCTTCGCGACCGGGTGGGCGCCTAAGCAGCAGAGACAGCTCCCGGTAGGCTTGGGCATGGGTCGTGAGATCGTCGTAGACGATCAACGTGTCTTTACCATGGGCCGTCCATGTTTCGGCGACGGCGCACCCGGCGAATGGAGCAAGAAAAGTGAGTCCTGGTAATGCGGTGGCTTCTGCCACGACCACGACCGTGTGATGCATCGCTCCGTGGCGCCGAAGTGTCTCGATGGTGTTGACGACGGTCGTGCGTTTTTGACCGATCAACACGTACACACAGAGGACGTCTTTCCCACGCTGGTTGATCACCGTTTCGATGGCCAATGTGCTCTTTCCTATCCCATTGTCGCCAATGATCAGTTGTCGCTGGCCCTTGCCGATCGGGATCAGCGTATCGATAACTTTGGTCCCCGCATAAAGCGGTTTGCGCACCATGTCTCGCGTGGCGATTTGAGGCGAGAGCACGTCCAGCGGCCGAGAGATGGGGCAATCGGGACGATCCAGCCCATCGAGTGGATTGCCCAAGGGATCGATGACGCGCCCGAGCAACGCATCGCCAGTCGGGATCGTTAATTGCCTGCCTGAGACGTGAACGGCAGTCCCCGCGGTCAGCTCTTCGGTGGCCTGGAGCAAGGTGGCGCCGATCAGTGATTTTGACAGGATGACCACCAGGGCGCGGCTGCCGTCCTCAAGGTCGAGGACATCGTCCATGGCCGCGGAGGGCAGTCCTTCGATCCAGGCAATTCCATCACCCACGGACACAACGGTCCCCTGTTCGACAATCCGAAGACCGAAACGATAGGCCTTCAGCCATGCGGCACGGTGTTCCAACAAGGAATTCGTGATAGGAGATTTAACTCTGATGGTCACCGGCTTCACTCTCCGCGAAAAATTTCAATTCGTCCTCGAGATTTGCTCGGAGCATCCATCCCCCCAAACTCACTCGCAGGCCGGCAAGAAGATGAAGATCCTCGACAAACTCCCACACGAGCGTCCGCTCGATCAGTCCTTCCACTGTCTTCGTCAACCGATCGCGGGAGACCTGGTCCAATGGAAGTGCGGTCGTCACACGGCCCACTGCGTTCGTCGGCAGGGCCGCCTTGATCGCATCCACTTGAGGCCGTGGGAGTTGTGACAAGTCTTCCAGCGCGACACCGATGAGTTTGGCTTCCAACTCAGAACCGGTGACTCGCGAGAGAAGCGCCGCGGCAAATTGGGTTCCGTGCAGAATCGCTGTCGCCTCAGTCTGGCGGACAATCTCCTTGATCCGCTGGTGTTCTCGCACTGACGCCTGCTGTCGTTCCTTGTCGAGATCGGCCTGCAGGGCGGCAAGTCGCCGTTGCCGTTCGGCGGCGATCTCTCCTTGTAACTGCACGCGTGCCTTCTCCTTCTCCTGTTCCCACCCAACCAAGCGTGTTTCGTATTGGTCCTGGAGCGCCTTTGCCTCCCCCTGCAAACGGTTTGCGTCGGCGACGGTTTTTGCGATGGCGGCCTTGCGCTCCTCGATCACCGCCATGACCGGACGGTACAAAAAGCGCTTCAAGAGCCACACCAGGACCAATACGTTGATAATCTGAAGCAGAAACGTCGACCAATCCAGTTCCACCGTCGTCCTCCAGGGCGTGCAGACCGGTGCGGCCTACGACTAGGGCTTAAAGAAATGTTCCAACAATGGATTGCGAAACAGGATAATCAACACGATGACTAAACAGTAGATCGCCAGCGATTCGATCATCGCAAGCCCGATGAATAACGCGCGCATGATCGAACGTTCAGCCTCCGGCTGTCTCGCCAACGCCTCCAAGGCCTGGCTGATCGCTCGGCCCATTGCAAGGGCGGGAAGCATCGTGCCAATGGCGATGGCCAAGCCGGCGACCACGGTCGAAACCAGAACGAACCAGCTGATGTCACGCATGATTGTCCCTCTTTTCAGATTGGCGCAATTGCTGCGATTGAATGGCACTGGCAATGTAAATCAGCGCAAGCATCCCGAAGATATAGGCCTGGATCAGCGCTTCGACCACGTGCAGGATCAAGAGAGGTACCGGCACGAGAAATCCTGCCACCATCAAGACCAGTAAGGCGGCCATTTCGAGACTCATGATATTTCCGAACAACCGGATCGCCAGGGCGACAGTCCGGGTCACTTCGCTCATCACATGGAATGGCAGCAGGATGGGGCTTGGTGACAAATAGTGTTGGAGGTAGGCGTTCACCCCTTGCAAACGAATCCCGAACCAATGGACTGACAAAAACACGAGGACGGCCAAGGCCGCAGTTGTCGAGAGCACTCCCGTCGGCGCATGAAGCCCGGGAACGATTCCGGCGAGGTTCGCCACGACCAGGAATATCCAGAGCGTGCCGATAAACGGCAATACCTGCGCCGCGGCGCTCGGCAGAACGTCGCGCACGGCTTGATCCATCGTTTCGATGAGACCCTCAAGAACGACTTGCACGGGGCCGGCATCTTGCCGGAGGTTCCGAGTCGCCGTCCACGAAAGCGCGAGGAACAGAAGCATGATGCCCCAAGTCGTAATCACGGGTTCCGTGATCCTGATGGGGCCCACGTGAAGCACCGTCATCACTTCCATCCATCACTCCTCACGAGCAGGTACACATTTACGACTCCGATGACCACGCCGAGCACAATCAGACTTATTGTCCACCGAATCGAGTAGCCTTCCACGAAATCGTCCAGCCACTGCCCTACATACGCGCCAATCACGACAGGCACGACGAACAGCAACCCGACCGTACCCAGGAAAATGGTCTGTGCCAGCAGTGTCGGACGATCCCGCTCGGCCTCTTTCATCCGACGGATTTGCATGCCGATTCGTTCCTTGAGTTTGTTCTCGGCAGTGCCCATCAGACAAACTCCTCTCGCCCCATACGCCACAGCCGTTTGAACATTTCCTCCTCCAAACGGCTCAAGCTGTGTTTCATGGTCCGCAAGCTCTCTTCTTCGAGCAGTAGTTGCCCTTCTAACACCCGGCTCATACGATCTGCATCGTCTTCGTGCAGAAACCGACGCGTACTGATCGTCGCCGTATTCTCCGTGAAATAGAGGAGCCCTCCCGGCAACGCCAGGTAGTGCCAGGCACCGTCACAAGTGCGAAAGCGCGCAAGCCCCCACGACAACATCGTCATGAATCGCCCATGGCCGGCGAGGAGGCCGAAAGAGCCTGAATCATCCCACCCGACAAAGCTCGCCACCTGATCGTATCGTTCGATGTGTGTCGCATCCTGGATCACCAGAGAGAAGGAATTCATGGCCGGGCCTCCATGATCGCCCCGCGCATGTAGCATCGATCCTCCGGCACATGGTCGTAGGACCCGCACAAGAAGGCCTCGCAATCACTCAAAGTGTGCGTCAATGGAACCGCGACTCCCGCGACTCCCGTCAACTCGGTCGTGGCATGAAAGGGTTGCGTGAGGTACCGCTGAAGCTTTCTCGCCCGAAGGACGACGCGCCGGTCTGTTTCCGAGAGTTCTTCGATGCCCAACATCGCGATCATATCTTCCAGCTCTTTGTAGCGGGCCAAATGCTCCCGCACGCCTTCCGCCACTGCATAGTGACGCCCTCCGAGGACATGCCGGTCCATGAGTTTGCTGGAAGATTGCAACGGATCAACCGCCGGGTAGATGCCCTTGCTCGCTTGCGCGCGGGTCAGAATCACCAGTGTATCGAGGTGAGAGAGGATGCTGGTGACCGCCGGATCTGTCATATCGTCGGCCGGCACGTATACGGCTTGTACTGACGTGATGGCGCCCCTCGTGGTCGAGATGATCCGTTCCTGCAGTTCGGCGATCTCCGTCATGAGCGTCGGTTGATAGCCCATGGTGGCCGGCATCCGGCCGAGCAACCCCGAGATTTCGCTGCCCGCCTGAATAAACCGGAAGACATTGTCCATGAGGAATAGTACTTCCTTATGGAGACTGTCACGAAAGTACTCGGCATACGTAAGCGCCGACAGTCCGGCGCGGAACCGCACGCCGGGTGACTCGTCCATCTGTCCAAACACCATCAGCGTATGCGGCATGACCCCTGCCGCTTGCATCTCGTGCCACAGTTCATGCCCCTCGCGAATGCGCTCCCCGACCCCCGCAAAGACGGACACGCCACGATGGAGTGACACAATGGCGTGCATGAACTCCGTCAAGAGCACGGTTTTCCCGACACCGGCCCCGCCGAAAAGTCCCGTTTTTCCGCCACGAATAAACGGGAAGAGCAGGTCGAGCACCTTGATGCCGGTTTCAAGGATGCCGCTCGCGGAGGTAGTTTCATGCAGCGCGACCGGTTTGGCCAGGATGCTCCGATACGTCTGATCGTCGATCGGCGGACCGCCATCCAGTGGTTCACCAAACATGTTGAGCAGACGACCCAAACACGTGGGAGAAACCGGAATCCGCACCGGGAAGCCGGTGTCATAGACGGGCAGACCGCGCCGCAATCCGGCCGTGCGATGCAGCGTGATTGCACGCGCATGACGTTCATTGACGTGTTGATGAACCTCAAACACGTACCGATCGTGATTAAGCGTCGTATAGATCGCCTGATGGAGCGGCGGGATACGATGACAAGAGAGGTCAACTACCGGCCCGTGGACCTCCTCAATGATGCCAACAGGAGGATCGTGGGGCTGAACAGGCGGGTTGTCACCTTGGACATCGCTCACGGGATGGCCCCTTTCTTGTCGCTATCTCACATTTACAATAGGCGCCGGGAAGGTCTCGGTTCAGAAGCCAGCCACAATATGAACCATATGCGTTAAATAGAAGTAAAGGTCAGCACCAACGTCGGAAAAGGCTGGTTCTTCCTCATTTCGAGTTTGAATAACCGACGTCAATCGACGACGTTTGTTTATGACATCTTCAGCTTCTATATGGCCGAATACAATCCTGGACCAAAGTCACCAGAGGTTGGGTGGTAGACAAGTTCGGAGAGGCCTACCTATGGCTGGATTTCCCTCACGATTGCTTAATACAATTGAAGGTCCATTGCTACGCAGCGGCCTGGGGCATTGAGGGATTGAATCCAGGATCAGTGGCTGCGACCAGCCTTCGGAGTTGAAGGAAGACTCGGGGAGCAAATGGCGTCGTGGAGACCCTGGCTAGGTCGAATCATACCGCTCATTCCTTTACTGCCCTACGTCTGTTTCGCAGCGTCGGAACCGTGGTCCTCGCCGCACGGTACGTATACTCCCTCGCATCTGTGGGCTTCACCCTCGCCGGCAAATCCGTATAGTGACTCACCGCCATCTCGCGTTGAAGGCAAACGAGTGTATCGTTGTCCTGGATGCAATCCTCCGCAGAAAGAGCAGCGCTCACCCGCTCACCCATTTACACATGAGTGCAGGACATCCCAGTCAGCCCTTAATGGGAAGCCGACAGATACCAACCGGCAGCACAACAGTTCACACTGCGAATCCCCACGCTAGTCATGGGTGTTCACCATACTCCAGCTAAGCTTGCCTGATTACTGCGGTCTGGAAATCAGCAAAAGGCTTCGTTGCATTAATCCGATTCGGACATGACGAGGGACTCACGTGCCGAGGATCCGATGCCGCCAGGGATGCGATGACTGTGCCAAGAAACGCTCAAGGAAGTCTCTCCGGAGGAGGCTCGCAGCGGCTCAGCGATTGCGGATATCGGCGACACTCTCAGCTAAGTGACTGCCCCAAAATACCCCACACATGCCTCTTATGAACGACGCCCGCCCGTTGAAAGGAGCCAACATGCTGTTGTCGTGATGTTTCATCTCCAGACATGGTTCACAGCCTCATCGGGCATTTAAGCTGCATATCGGTTCAAAGATGAGGGGGAATACGGATAGAATCCTTTAGCCTGGTCTTGTCTCCTACCACGCAGGAGAAAGGAGACGATCATATGAAACTTGATGAATACTTGCGACTGATCGCCGGAGCGTTTGTATTGATCGCCGTCATTTTGGGCGCGACGGTGCATCCCTATTGGAATTACTTCGCCGCCTTCGTGGCCCTGAATCTGATTCAGTCCGCCTTTACGGGCTGGTGTCCGATGATGGCGTTGCTCCGCAATTTCGGCGTGAAAGAGTAAATGAGGGGAGTCGCCGTCGGACTCCCCAGTTGTTGGGGTAATCGCAGTTGGTGAGCTGCACCGAGAACGTTCCGACCAATTGTCATGACAATTCCTCTCGTACTTAACGATTCGTTCACCGGCGAGGACGCACTGCGCGACATGATCGTTAGACGGAGGCTGTGTTTCGATCATGACCCTCTGCTGGTAAATGAGGGATCAGGTCGGATGGTTCAGATTGGATTTGAGCTGAACCTGTATGCCGCCTTTCAAGATCCGCGGCACCTGCCGATTGGTGAAGATCCTGAACTGCGTGAGATGATGGCCGATCTTCAGCGTCTTTGCCGTGTGTTACATCAATCGCTCGATCTTTTCAGACACTGCCGGCGTCCTGAGCCTCCGATGTATCGCGTCCTGTACTCTCCGGAGCGACAGTACCGTGCCGAGGTCTGCTTGCAGGTCCCCATTTTTGACCGTGAGCATTATGGACGGCCGGCCGACCGTCCGCTCGAAGAGCTGCTTTCGGCCGTCGAATGCGTCCTCAGCCGGCTGGGGGCACGCCGCCGTAGGTGGGATGAGAACGAGGCACCGGAGTCTCGGGCTGCGGATCGCTGTGAGCGTCAAATCGATGCAGCTATCGAGACTGATCGAGCGAAGCGAGCGGAGGCAGGAGTAGAACGCTGATCTCCTTGCCCCTAAGATGAGGAACCGATTGTTGAAAGCCCTAGTTATCGCAGCATTGCTCTTTGCCGGATGCGGATCAAAAGACGAGACGAACGTACCGGCAGTGTCCGCGGCTCCTCAGGCGACCATTCATGCCGGAGTTGTGGAGGTCAAAGTATCCGAGGTGCCCATTCGAGTAGAAGTGACTGGGCAGGTCGAGACAGTGTACCAAGCAACATTGTCGAGTCGCATCCAAGGAACCATTGAAAAAGTGCTGGTACGTGAAGGCACGCAGGTCAAGAAAGGGCAGACATTGATCGAACTCGACAACCGAGATCTCCAGGCCGAGCTTGAGCGAGCCGTGGCGGAGGTCGAGAATGCCAAGGCTCATCTCGCCCGCGTCAAGAACTTGTACGGACAAGACGCAGTCTCGAGGCAGGAAATGGAAAATGCTTCCCGTACCTTTAAAGTCTGGGAGGCAAACCGGAGGGCCGTGCTCGCTCAGCTCAGTTACACGGTGATCAAAGCTCCTTTCGACGGTGTCATTACGGAAAGGAAAGTCGAAGCTGGTGAGCTCGCCTCGTCGGGTCAAGTTCTGCTCAAGATGGAAGATCCTAACCGCTTGCGACTCGAGGCCATGGTGGCGGAGAGCGATCTGAAGGCTATTGCCCTCGGCCATCAAATCCTGGTCATCATCGACGCGCTTCCTGGCGAATCGCTCATCGGCACCGTAAGCAGAATTCTCCCTGCTGGCGACCCTCAAACTCACACCTTTACGGTGAAAGTCGACTTGCCGCCGACTCCTGGCTTGAGGACCGGCATGTTCGGAAGATTGCAATTGGATAAAGGTGTAAGCCGGACAATCGTGTTGCCCTGGTCGGCAATAATCGAACGAGGCGAACTCACGAGCGTCTTTGTCGTTGACCCGGATCGTGTCGCCCGTCTGCGTTGGGTCAGACTCGGCCGACGGTTCGATCAGCAAACTGAGATTCTGTCCGGTATCAACGAAGGGGAACGTGTGTTGATCGATGCCTCCCGCGGCTCCGACGGCGCTCTCGTGCAGATTAATGAGACGGCCGAAAAGCCAAAGTCATAGGGAAGACACCGCCAGTGATGCGCTGCCACGTGCCATGACCTCATCAGCCTCATACCAACCTGGGCTTTCAGGTCGGATCGCCACTCTCTTCCTTACAAGCAAGCTCACGTTGCTGCTGATCATAGGAGTGTTATTGCTCGGCCTGTTTGCAATCCTTGTCACGCCGCGCGAGGAAGAACCGCAAATTAACGTGCCCATGGTGGACATCTGGCTGCCGTTTCCGGGCGCGTCCGCGAAGGTTGTCGAGGAGCAGCTGGCCAGACCGTTCGAGCGCAAGATCTCCGAGATCAAGGGGGTCGAGTATGTGTATTCCATTTCACGGCCCGGCGGCGCCCTCATCATCGCTCGCTTCTATGTTGGCCAGCCCACCGAGGAGAGTCTAGTCGATTTGTACGACAAGCTAATGTCCAACCAGGATCTGCTGCCCCCAGGCGCCTCTCCATTTTTGGTTAAGCCGAAGGACGTGAATGACGTGCCAATAGTGACTCTGACGCTTTCGAGCAAACGATACGGCGAATTCGAGCTGCGCCGGCTTGCCGAGCAGGTCTTGGAAGAAGTGAAGAAGGTGGCCGGCACATCGACGGGTTTTATAGTCGGTGGTCGAAGCAGAGAGCTAGGGGTTCAAATCGATCCCACCCGGCTGAAGGCCTACGGCTTAGCCCCCCTGCAGGTGGCCGCTGTGATTAGAGGGGAGAATCGGGCATTACCCACTGGGCGGTTCGAAAGTCGCAATCAGAGTTTCCTGGTCGAGACCGGTCGATTTATTCAGTCGAAGGAAGATTTGGAGTCGTTAGTGGTCGGAGTCAGTGAACAAAGACCGGTGTACCTCCGCCAGGTCGCGGAGGTCACGGACGGTCCGGCAGAGGCGACAAGCTATGTCTGGTTCGCCCATGGACCTGGTGTCGAGACAGGAGCGAGCAACGACGTGAACATGGCATCGCCGGCCGTCACGGTGGCCGTGGCAAAGCAGGCTGGAACCAACGCCGTCACAGTGGCGAATGAGGTGATCAGGAAAGTGGACGATCTCAAAGGTGTCATGATCCCTACCGACGTGCGAGTCACGGTGACACGTAACTACGGAGAGACGGCACGCGAAAAGGCCGACGAGCTATTGTGGCACCTGTTTGTCGCGGTGATTGCAGTGGTGGCCTTCCTCGGCTTCGCGTTAGGTCCGCGTCCTGCTTTCGTGGTCACTCTCGCGATCCCGCTAACCCTTGCGTTGACGCTGTTCACCTCGATGCTGATTGGCTACACGATCAACCGCGTCACGCTGTTTGCACTCATATTCTCAATCGGCATTCTCGTGGACGACGCCATTGTGGTGGTCGAAAATACCTATCGGCATTTGACCATGCGTCGGTGGTCTCACGACGAAGCATCGATTCAAGCCGTCGATGAAGTCGGCAACCCCACGATTTTGGCCACCTTCACCGTGATTGCAGCGCTTCTACCGATGGCGTTTGTCTCCGGCCTCATGGGGCCATACATGCGACCCATCCCCGTCAACGCTTCCATCGCAATGTTCTTCTCTTTGCTCGTGGCGTTTGTGGTGATTCCCTGGTTCTGCCGTACCTGCTATAGGGCCGGGACCACCATGAAAGGCGTCGATCACGAGACAAGCGAGCAAGGGATGATGGCGAGACTGTACAGGACTCTCCTGTCTTCTCTCCTGACACATCCTGTGTTGGCATCCGCGTTCTTAAGCATCATTGCGCTGCTCCTCGTAGGCTCTGCCTTCTTGTTTTACACGCGTCACGTCGTTGTGAAGATGTTGCCCTTCGATAACAAGAGCGAGATTCAACTGGTCATCGACATGCCGGAGGGCACCACACTCGAAGAAACTGCTCGCGTCACCCAGGCCTTGGGCCGTTATGTGAGCACGGTGCCGGAAGTGCGGGATTATCAGGCGTATGTCGGCACGGCATCGCCGTTTAACTTCAACGGCTTGGTCCGGCATTACTACCTCCGAGAGCAGCCCCATGAAGCCGATCTGCAAATAAATCTCGTCGCCAAAAACGACCGTGCGGCGCAGAGTCATGAGATCGCCAGGCGCATACGGCCAGCGATCCAGGAGATTGCGCGCCTGTACGGAGCCAACGTGAAGATCGTAGAGGTGCCCCCGGGCCCGCCAGTCCAGTCCGTCCTCGTCGCAGAAGTGTATGGGCCCGATTACGTGCGACAAATGGCCGTCGCTCGCGATATCAGGAAGCTCTTCGAGTCCACGGTTGGTGTGGTGGATGTGGATGATTACATCGAAGCCGATCAAGTGAAGTATGTGTTCACCGTCGACCGGGCAAAGGCAGCTCTTGCCGGCATCCCTTCCGACGATATCGTTCGGACCCTGCGCATGGCGGTGGAAGGCGAAAAGGTGGGGCTGGTCCACATTCCGCAAGAGAAAAGTCCTGTTCAGATCATGTTGCGCCTGCCCCTCACCGAACGAACCGGTCTCGAGCACCTCGGGCAGATTGGTCTGCGGACAATCACTGGAGCGATGATGCAATTATCGGAGCTTCTCACCCTGCGGCAAACGGTGCAGGACCATGCTATCTACCATAAGAACCAAAAGCCGGTAGTCTATGTGGTGGGAGACGTCGGCGGACCTGCCGCAGAGAATGCGGAGAGCCCGGTCTACGGGGTGCTCGGCGTCGGAAAGCTGTTGGACGAGTATCGCCCCGAGGAAGGCTATCGCGTCGAACAATACTATGCGGCCCAGCCGTGGTCGGAAGAGCAGGTGAGCATGAAATGGGACGGCGAATGGCACATCACATATGAGACATTCCGCGACATGGGCATGGCATTCGCCGTGGCAATGCTGTTGATCTACCTCCTCATCGTGGGGCAATTTCAGTCGTTCGTGACGCCGCTTGTCATCATGGCGCCAATCCCGCTCACTCTTATCGGCATACTCCCGGGACACTGGCTCACCGGCTCGTACTTCACCGCCACGTCGATGATCGGATTCATTGCATTGGCTGGCATTATCGTCCGCAATTCCATTCTTCTCGTCGATTTCATTCAACTCGAAGAGCGGGCGGGCGTGTCGCTACGCGAGGCGGTCATCAAGGCGGGAATCATCCGGACTCGACCGATACTCCTTACGGCTGCCGCCTTGATGGTGGGCGCCTTCGTGATCATTCTGGACCCCATATTCCAAGGTCTGGCCGTGTCGCTGCTATTTGGTGTCGGCGCCTCCACACTGCTGACTCTCATTGTAATCCCCGTCCTTTACTACCATCTGATCGGTGCCAGTTCACCAGTGGGAAACGCTGGTTCGGCTGCTCTTCTTGCCGAGACGGGTATCCAGCAGTCGGAATCAACTTCGACGTCTCCTTCTCTGTAACTCACGAGCCGCTCGATCAAAAGAGCCGGATGGAGTTGAGCATGGTTACGGTGTCTAGAAGGGGCCCAGCCCACGAGGCGAGAAAATCTGATGACTTACTTGACGACCATGATCTCCACGTGGCCTTCCCTGCGTGTCACGGCCAGACCGACATCCTCAGGATACCGGTCGAGCGCAAGATCGACACAGGCGTCTCCGATCGTGATGTTGCGGATTTCGACTCGTTCGAGAAACGGAGGGAGCACCGGACGGACAAAGCTCAAGCGGCGGCGGGGGGCGTCGATTCGCAGGCCAAGACAGGATTGCAGCAGTAGAAACCCAGCGGCGGACGCCCAGGCTTGCGGAGCGCAGGCGTTCGGGTAACGAGTGGGGCTCTCGCCCGGTCGCCTCGGGAATCCGCAGAACAATTCGGGCAGCCGGCGAAGTTCGAGAAACAAGCTCGCGTCGAACAGCCCTGTAAGAATCCTCAGCGCGCCCTGCTTGTAGCCATAGTGGGCCATCCCGGCTGCAATCAACGCATTATCGTGTGGCCAGACGGAGCCGTTGTGGTACGACATCGGATTGTATCGCGCCTCCGATGTGGGGATGGTCCGGATGCCCCAGCCGCTGAAGGAATCTTCGGCCAAAAGCGTCCGCGCCGTCCTCAGGCCGCGGTCGGGGGCGGCAATGCCGGTCAGCAGGCAATGACCGGCGTTTGAAGAGCGAACGCGACAGGGATGACCGTCCCCGTCCAATGCCAGCGCATACGTGTCGATCTCTTCACACCAGAAGGCTCGTTCGAACCGCTCCCGGAGGGAGTCGGCCTCAGCAATCAGCGTCTCAGCCCGGGCAGCGTCCCCCATCAGACGCGCTAGATCGCTAGCCGCCTTCTTGGCGTGGTACACGTAAGCCTGAACCTCGCAGAGTGCGATCGGTCCGCGGGCGGCTGTGCCATCCGCGTGAAACACGGCGTCATGAGAATCCTTCCAGCCCTGGTGCACGAGTCCGTTGGAGGACTGCCGGTCGTAAGTCACGAAGCCGGTTCCTTTCGGATCGCCGTAGTGATCGATCCAGTGCAGCGCGCGCTGGATGTTCGGCCAGATCGCCGTGATGAACTCAAGATCGCCGCTACGCACATAATAGGCGTCGGCGAGCATGATGAAGAGAGGCGTGGCGTCTACGCTGCCGTAGTACTGGCCGAAGGGAATCTCCCCCAGCGCTGCCATTTCGCCCCGGCGGGTTTCGTGGAGAATTTTGCCGACTTCGGCGTCCCGTTCTGGAATATTTTCGGTCGCCTGGGTGGAGGCGAGAAACCCGAGCACGCCCCGAGCCACACGCGGATTGACCCAGAGCATCTCCAGCGCCGTAATGAGCCCATCGCGTCCGAAGGGGGTGCTGAACCAGGGTACGCCTGCATACGGGTAAGGTCCCTTCGGAGTCTCGGAGATGAGCATGTCGAGATCGGCGACGGACCGATTAAGCCAGTCGTTAAAATGTTCATTGGAGGTATAGATGTGGCAATCCCGCGCCCTTGCGGCTTTCAGCGCGCAATCCGATTCGGTGCGGGCCTGATCATAGGAGAGAAACACCTGTGAATGCCGGGGCTCAATCTCACAGGCGATGACCAGTTCCCACGAGACATCGCTGCGTGGCGCCACGAATGATTCGAGTATCAGTCCTCCCACCGCCACATGATCCGGGGTCGGCCGGCAACGGACATGGGTCCGGCGAACGACGCGATCGAGTCCTTCGTAGCCCAGCACAAGTCCTTCGCCGGAGTAGAGCGTCTGGAGCCGTTGGCCGCGGTGCTCCCGCTGCTGGCCCCTCGCCTCGAACAGGTCAGCATAGTCGGCGTCCACAGCAATCCTGATCGCGACAGGGAACTCCGAGTTTCCGTAGTTGTGAATACGGATGCGCTCGTGGCACGTTCCATTCCAGAGAAACCTCGTGCGGCAGAGATGGAGGGTGCCTCGCGGCACGAGGTCCTGTCGATCGGAGGTCAGGTCTGCGTTGGTGAGGTCCACTGTGAGGAGCGCGTTATCCTCCTTCACCGTGGTACTGAGGAGAAGGGGTCTGTGTGTTCCGAGCGTGAGCTCAAACTGGGAAAGAAAGCGCGTGCCCTCATGATAGAGGCCTTGTGGGCCCCGCATGACCTGATGGATGTCCCCGTAGCGGTCGAAGACGGCGAAAGTTTCACCGTGTTTCAACACCTCCACGCGATTGTCTGCCAACGACGACGACGCGAGAATGTAGAACTGATCGTTCCAGCGGATGACGTCGCTCACGAACGGGTCTCCCCTAATACAAGGGCACAGGTCCGGCTCATTTTCAGGGCCACCAGCGCAGTCGCGAACATCACGATCCCGATCCCCACCAGGCCGGGTCCGGGACCATAGCGCTCGGTAATCCAACCGAACGAGGAGATGCCGACGATTGCGGAAGCCATGGCGCCGGTTCCATAGAGTCCCAACACCCTGCCGATCAGGTGTCCAGGGGTGAGTTCTTGGATGATCCCCCAGGCGATCGGTGTGAATGCTCCCATGCCGCCACCGATCAAACCCATCAGGATGCCTGCCTGATAGGGGTGGGGCGTCCAGACTAAGGCGCAGACGGCTGCGCCACTGAGCAGGCTGGTGCCGAAGATCAGTTTGCTGCGGTCATTGACGGTCCAGCCGGTCGCCCACAGAAGCCCGATCGACGTGAGCAGTAGCCCGCCTCCTAATGCCGACCACAGATAGCCGATCTCTACCGGACCCAGGTCGAGCAACTTTCTGGCGAAGACTGGAAAGAGCGAAGTCAGTGCGGAGGTGCCGAACGAATACAGTGCGGCCGTGCCGGTCAAGAGCAGGATGACGGGTCGGTTTACCACGCTGTACTGAAATCCTTCAATCAAATCCTGCATCAGCGTCGAGCGGAAAGCTTTCGACATAACACGTGTGCCGGAATCGGTGAAGCAAGTCAATAAGAGGCAGAGGGCTGATACGAGATAGGTGATGGCGTTGAGGCACAGCACTTCCTGGGAGCCGTAGGCGGCGATGCCCAATCCGCTCAGCGCCGGACCGAGGATAATCCCCAGACTGGTGGTGCTTTGGAGGAGCGCATTGGCCGCAGTAAACTGGGTTTTCGGAACAATGGCCGGTATCGCGGCGGTCAGCGCAGGCCCAAACACCGCGGTGGCGATGGCGTGGAGCAGAACGAGGACATACAGCATGGACACGGTAAACGACTCGACCGGGACCAGGCACGGAATAAAGCCTATGAGCACCGCCCGAAGCAGGTCACTGATGATCAGCAAATATTTCTTGGGCAAGCGGTCAACGTATACTCCGATGAGCGGGCCGAGGATGATCGGCGGAATTGTTTGCAGTAGGCCGATGATCGATGTCTTCAGTGGCGAGCCGGTGACGGCGTAAACGAACCAGAGGAGCGCCAGCCGGGAAATCCCGTCACCGATCTGCGAAATGAGCTGGCCGGACCATACCAGCCCGAAATTTCGGGTGAGCAGCAGAGGCCGATTCCCGATCGTGAGGAGATCGATTTCTGAGGCCGGGGTAAGACACGCGGAGAGGCTGGACCGGCCCTGCATCAGCCCTCGCCCCCAAGGCGAACCCTGTCGGTCTTAATGGCTTTGACGCCCGGCACCAAGCGGGCGGCTTCGGCCGCTTCAAGGGCCAGGACCTGGAAACGCACAGCCCCGCTGATCGAAACCACGCCCTCTTCCGTCTTTACCTCAAAGTTTGCTGCCTTCAACGTCGCGCTCTTGGCAAACCGATCCTTGACCAGAGTACTGATCATCTCGTCCTGCTTCTTGCCCAGCGCCTGCACCAGACCCTTGTCCACCTCCAGCTTGTTGACGACCATTTTCCCTTCTGATGCCGATCGTGCAATCTCGGTTGCAGCCACTTTTTCCTCCTCACTCGAGACGCGTCCTCCTAGCGTGAGGTTCTGCCCATCCTCCCCAACTTCGATTTCATAATGGAACAAGCGGACATCGGCGAGTAGTGCGAGCTTGATCGTCAGTATCAATGACCCCAACGGTTTTTTGCGAATCTCTTTCTCTTTTCCCTTCTCCTGTGCCTCGCGTTCGGGCGGCGCCTCCAATATCGCGGGCGGCGCGCTGTGGGGCAAGGATCTGGGTTCCGTCGAATGTCTCGGCGGTTCCGGCTTCGCGGTCGATGGGTCCGGTGTCTGCACCGGTTCGCTCGGAAGTTTCGGCGATGCCGGCTGATTATCGGGAGCCGGAGCCTGGTCCGGGAGCGCCCTATCGGCTGAAAGGGGGATCAGGAAAATCACCCCCATCGTGGCGCAGAGCAGGACCCGACAATATGGCGTCATGCGGGGAGCCCTCACTATGGGTTCGGCAACCTGTGACGATGGCTGCCATCGGCATTCAAGAGGTCGAGGCAGCGCCAGCGCGGTTTACAAAGCGGCAACGATTGTCCGAGGAGCGAACGCTCCTTGTTCGGTCGCAGCGATCTCGTCCATCTGCGACTTGTACCAGCCAAACATTCCCACTGCGGCCGCGGTTATCAACAGGATGAAGCTGATCCCTCCGAGACTGACCCCGGGACCCAGCATGTCGGTGGCCCAACCGAATCCCGCCATTCCCGCCATCGAGGCGGCCATCCCGCCCGTCGCGAAGCTGGTGAAGACACGGCCGAGCAGGGGAGCCGGCGTCAATTCCTGCAGCATCGTCCAGACCATCGGCGTGAACATCGCGGTGCTGACTCCGATCACGGCGATCACGGCGCCAGCCGCTAGAGGGGCCTCCAGAAATCCGAGCGCGCCGACGGCGAGCCCGCCCACCGCCAGCGCGACGGAGATGATGTGCAGTCGTCGAGGGAAGGTTCCCTGTGCGATTGACGCAAGGCCGAAGGAGGCGATGAGCATGCCCACACCGAGCGCGGACCAGAGCCACCCCAGTTGGATCGGGCCAACAGCGAGCACGTCCTTCGCGAACACCGGAAGCAAAAACACGAACGCGCTAATGCCGACGCTGTACAGCGTGGCAGTCAGCATCAACAGCAGGACGGTCTTCTGTTCGACGAACACAAACCGGAATCCCGCGAGCAGATCCGAGGCAATACCCTCAGTCCAGCCTTTGCCGCTAAGATCGGGCTGAAGTGTTTCCCGGGTGCGAATGGGCATCAGGCAGAGGGCTGAAACGAGAAACGTTGCAGCGTCCACATAGAGCACGTTTTGGGCTCCGATCAGCGCGATGCCGATTCCGCTCACCGCGGGACCGACAAGCAAACCGATATTGGCGGTGGATTGCATCAAGGCATTAGCAGCGACGAGCCGGTCTTTGGAGGTGATCAGCGGAACCGCCGAGGCCATGGCCGGGCCGAAAACGGTGGAGACGACGGCATTGGCAAACACCAGCAGGTACAGCCGATCCAGAGTGAGAGCTTCGCCTAGATAGAGTAACGGGATGAGCAGGATCATTACGGAGCGCAACAGGTCGACGGTGATCATGACCGGTTTCTTGCGGAACCGGTCCAGGTAGACTCCAATGAGCGGCCCCAAGAGCAGCGGAGGAAGGGTCTGCAGTAGTCCGATCATCGTCATCTTGAGGGCAGACCCAGTCAGTTCATAGACAAACCAGAGCAACGCCACTTTGTTCAGGCTGTCGCCGATCTGTGAGATCGTTTGTCCGGCGAACAGGAGACCGAAGTCCCTGGTCTTCAGCAACTCCCACCCGCGGGAACCGGTTTGTGTTTTTTCGTGCAGGGACCCACTCTCAGGCATGGGGTCCTCTCACGAGGTGCAGCGACCTGTCCTGCGAGCGTCCGTTTGAGGCTCCGTTGACGGCTCCCTCGAAGGGCAAGCCGGATCCGAGGGAATGGACCTTCGGGGTTGTCGCGGCGACTCGATCTTCAATGACCCGTTCATATAGCGCGACGTAGTCACGGGCCATCCGGTCGGCGGTAAACCTCTCTTCGAAGGAGGCACGGCAGCGCTGTCGGTCAATTTCCCCAAGCCGTCCCACCGCAGCGACCATTTCCGAAAGGTTCTCACACACAAAACCGGTGATGCCGTCCTCGATGACTTCCGGGATGGACCCGCGTCGGTATGCCAGGACGGGCGTTCCGCAGGCCAGGGCTTCGATGAGGACCAGACCAAACGGTTCGGGCCAATCGTACGGGCAGACTAATGCCAGAGCATTGCCCACGAAGTCGTTTTTTTCTGCGTCCGAGATTTCCCCGATGAATTCGATCAGCGGATGGTCGAGCAGGGGCTCGATCTCGGACCGGTAATACTGGAGATCCGCCGGGTCCACCTTGGCCGCAAGGCGGAGTGGAAGGCCGGTCCGCTTGGCCAGGTCAATAGCGTGGTCAGGCCGTTTCTCAGGAGAAATTCGTCCCAGGAATGCCAAGTACCCCTGGGGTTGCGGCGGATGATAGGCATAGAGATGTCGGGGGAGCCCGTGGTGGATGGTCGCCTGCCAGTTCGCCCAGGGAAGCGGTCGGCGTTGTGCGTCGGAGATCGAGACCAACGGCATCTCAGCATACTCCCGGAACACCGGCTGCAACTCCGGCAGATCCAGTCGCCCGTGAAGGGTGGTCACAACCGGCTGAGGATTTCTCCGCGCCAAAGGAAACCCGAGAAAATCAAGGTGCGAGTGGATCACGTCGAAATCGCCTTCGGCTCCGAGGGACCGTTCCTGCAATATGATCATGGGAGCGTCTCGATTGAAGATGCCGGTATTGAGGCGCAGCGCCTGAGGACACACCGCATCAAGGCGCGCAGTGGTTTCCGAATCTCCGCTGGCAAAGAGGGTCACCTCATGTCCCATGCTGACGAGTTCTTCGGTAATGTACGAGACGATCCTTTCAGTGCCCCCGTACAGTTTGGGAGGGACACTTTCCCACAGGGGAGCCACTTGTGCGATTTTCATGCGTTGTTCCTTTCAGAAAAGATGTTGAGTCGGTATACTACACGGAGCGTTCAGCAAGTTCACCGCCCCGTCATGACACACGTACCCCGATGCATGCGTCAGCCTATGCACGCATCGTTCTCGACTAAGGGACCCTTTAAACCGGGAGAGTTGAAAAGATGTCCAATGGCTACATCAATGAGATCAGATCCGCGTGGACCCGCAAGGGGCGCGGATTTTCGACTGGACCGAATACCTAAGGGAATCAATAGAGCGCATCGCGCCTACGACTCGGCCGGTTGGGCGATTCGCTCGTCGAGATCAATGGATGTATCCGAATCCATACATACCTTTCGATGGGATTGAATACCTAAAGAAAAAAACCACCCCAATTGCGCTGGCAGCCGAGTCGGTCAACACCTTGCTCGGCGAGCTCTCTGTAGATGTATGAAAAACCATACAGGCCTGCAGGGATGAGCTTCTAACATCGCCGTCCTAGCCTGGCCTCTCAGTCTCTGATCCTCAACTCAAGCAACTTGCTAGCTGTTTGCGGCGTCGGTGCAGAGGAATCCTGCACTGCGAAGGTAAGGTCATAAGTTCCTTCCGTCCCTGTCGCCGGGGTGCCGGTAATCTCACCGGTCGAGGGATTCAGGTTAAGGCCGTCCGGCAGAGGCGGTGCGACCGACCAGGTAAAGGGCGCGACACCTCCCGAGCGTTGCAACGTTCTCCTATAGGAGTCACCTTCTCGGGCAGCTGGTAACGAGTCTGTCGTGATCGCCAGGGCCGCGCTTACGGCAATCGAGAGAGACTGTGTGTCGAACTGATTCAAGGTGTCTGTGACCCTCACTGTGAAATTCGCGGTTCCTGTGTTGGTCGGAGTGCCTGAAATCACACCATCCGGACTCAGGGAAAGCATCGCTGGGAGCGATCCACCAGAGAGAGTCCATGTCAGAATCCCTATGCCCCCCGTCACTTGTAGCGTCTGACTATACACTTGCCCGACTGTCCCTCCCGGGAGCGTGGTAGTCGTGATAACAGGCGGGTTGGCTAGATTAACGGTGATCGACAAAGCTTGCGTGTCGTCTTGTCCGGCTGCGTCCGCCACTCGGACGGTAAACGATGATGTGCCAGCTGGTGCGAGCGGCGTTCCTGAAATCACGCCGGTCGTTTGATTCAAATTCAGGCCGCCTGGGAGGTTCCCTGCGACAATGCTCCAGGTCAGCCCTCCCGTCCCTCCGGTCGCCAGCAGGGTCTGGTTATAGGCTTGACCGATCGTTCCTGCCGGGAGTGAGGTGGTTGTAATACTCGGACTGGGCGGAGGGGCGGGTTGGTTGATCGTGATGGACAGCGCTTGCGTGTCCGATAGTCCGCCTGCGTCTTGAACCCGGACGGTAAACGACGAGGTGCCCGCCGCAGTGGGCGTTCCTGAAATCACGCCGTTTATTGGATTCAAATTGAGCCCGGGCGGGAGAGTCCCTACGCTGATGCTCCAGGTCAGTGCACCGGTCCCTCCGGTGGCCTGCACGGGCTGGCTATAGGGTTGACCGACGGTTCCTGCCGCGAGCGTGGTCGTTGTGATATTGGGCGGATTCGGCGGGGGAGGAGCTGTGCCGATCGTGATCGACAGCCCTTGCGTGTCCGATTGTCCCCGGGCGTCTGCAACCCGGATGGTAAACGACGCGGTGCCTGCCGTAGTCGGCGTGCCTGATATTGCGCCGGTCGCCGGATCCAAATTGAGGCCTGGTGGAAGTGTCCCTGTCCCTGCGACGATGTTCCAGGTCAGTGGTGGGGTCCCGCCGCTCGCTTGCACGGGGCGGTTATAGGCTTGATTGACAGTCCCGTTAGGGAGCGACGTGGTGGTAATTGCCAGCACGGCCGGGGTCGGACGAATCGTTAGGCTGAGCGTTTGTTGGACGGTTTGGGAAGGGGCCGAGCTGTCGCGCAGCGTAAACGGGTGGGTCGTGGTTGCCTGCGTCGTCGGTGTACCGGTGATTGCGCCGGTCGCCGTATCCAATGAGAGATTGGCGGGAAGTCCCGGCGAGACAGACCACGTGTACGGGAGCGCGCCGCCAGAACCGCTGAGTGAAGCCGAATAGGCCTCGTTGACTGCTCCCTCGGGAAGTGAGGTAGTGGTGATGGACAAACTTCCAGGGGTAGGGCCACTGTCGCCGCCGCAGCCAGTCAACCCTAGAATGGAAATACAAGAAACGATGACTGCACAAAAAATATGACCGATGACGTTTGAGAGCTTCATGAAGATCGCTTCCGGCTATGTAAACACGACCGCACCTCGGATCAACCATTGTAAGGAAACACGGGTGGAAGGTATCTACTACTAATGGTGGGGAGCGCAAACAATCAATTTGGAGCGGATCATTCAATCAAGGACTGAATGTCCTTAACTGCTACCTGACGCACAGGCGATACTGCGACGCGTTAAAAAACAAGATGATCGCCTGTGTCCGAAGGAAGGCGGGGGGACTTGTTTAAGCGCCGGTTACCCGTTCATTGAGATTTGTCTGTCGGCTGCTCACAGGCAGCTCCCTTCGGTGCTCTCAGCCGTTCAGGTAGGACTTGGACACTGCCTGGCTCACGGAAGACCACGTTGATGATGCTTGCGGAACGCCATTGTTGAAATTTGCGCTATCGATGTGTGCGTTTTCTAGATGAAACAGCCAATAACATGGCCCCTTCAAAGTTCGTATTGACCAACTTTGCGCGACTCAGATTTGGACTCAATAA
>DASTQE010000238.1:0-6592 GCA_035761895.1 Nitrospira sp.
GCTGGTGGTGAATTTGTTTTAACGACCGTATCGCTCCCCAGCTCTAGCGAGGTGAAGCGCATGGCTCTGTCGCAGCTGGAACGATACGGACGTTTCCTCGGGAGCAGGTCTCGAGCGAGCTTGGAGGGAACATTTAGATGAACGGACCTTCGAACAATGCGTCTCGCCATCGTCGCCCTGGGAAAAGGGCGCGTCTTGGCGCGCCTAGGGTGGGCGGGTGAGAAGGATTGCGCAACGACAGGGCCCTGCACCCTCGCAAGTCGCAGGCAGTCACCCCAACGCCCCCAATGGGAGGAAGGGAACTAGCAAGCTTGGAAGGGAGGCGGACGGACTGCTCAGTCCCATCGTGCTCGCGGCACGCCAGAAAGGTGGAATGGTGGTTGTTCGACTCCATTGCTCGCCGAACGCGCACACCAGAGTGCGAGGGAGCACCCTGGTCAGTCCTTGTGCTCGCGGAAGGCGGCACACCAGAATTGATGGATATGGAGGCTGTTGGCCTCTCGTGCTCGCCGAACGCGCACACCAGATCCATCGTATTATTAGAAAGGCGGTGCTCGTCCAAGCGCGCAGTAAGAGGCCAATCAGCCTCCATCCTTAGAGAGAGCGAGCGAGCGAGCTTGGAGGGAGTATTTTAGGCGGTGATCCCCTGGGATACGGCGCGTCTCGGCGCGCCGGTGGTGGGCGGGTGAAAAACGTTCGCGCACGTTTGGACTGATCCAGGCTGCTCCGCATAAGAGGAACAAGCGAGCTTGGAGGGACCGTTTTAGGCGGTGCTCACTGCGGAGAGGGCGCGTCCCGGGAGTTCGATTGCGAAGCAGTCGGTGGGTCGGGGGGTGGAAAACAATCGCCCAAGGTTGGGTGGGTGAGAAAAGACGCGCGCACCTGGCGACAAGCCGCGTCTCGGCGCGGCAGGGGCAGTAAGAGAGCCGCCCAGGGCAACGCCAACCGAAACCGCGTGGGAAGGATCAAGCGAGAAGGATCATTGTATGGCGCTGTATGGCGTTGCCCGCTTAGGAAAAGGGCACGTCCTGGGTAAACGATTGCAAAGCAATCGATGGGCAGGGCGGGTGGAAAAAGATCGGCCGGAGCGGGAAAAGAGGAGAAAAGATTTATCGCCCGATCGTGAGACGCACGATGGTGCCTCGTTCACCGCTGGCCCAGCCGTGCTGCGTCGTGGGAAAGGTTAAGCCGAACAGCGAGACCTTCGCCAACGATCCCTGCTCTTCCCATGTAAATCCGCTGTCCGCTGTGTGATAGGCCATGCCGCGCTCTCCGACGATCCATCCGGTTTTTGGATCGGTAAAGCGGATCCGAAGCAGGTCCGTGAGCCTGGTGCAGGTCCGTGAACAGGGCAAGGTGCGGTCGATCCAGCGGCCGCCCCCATCGGTGGTTTGAAACATGGCGCCCGCATTGCCCACTACCCAGCCCGTCAGAGGATCAGAGAAATACACGTCGAAGAGCGTGACCGAGCCTTGCGTTTCCTGTGCGACCCAGGTGGTGCCACCATCCTCGGTCGCCAGCACTGTTCCGACCGCTCCCACAGCCGTTCCTCGCTTCGTCGTCAGGAATTGGACGGCATAGAGCGCGGCCGTCGTGGAGCTGGACTGATCTGTCCAATGGTCCCCGCCGTCGGTCGTATGAAGAATCGTCCCGTTGCCGCCCACGACCCATCCTTCTTCGGGCGAGACAAACGATAAGCCGTACATGGGCACGAATGTTTCAATGGGCTGCGCCTTCCACGTGGCCCCTCCGTCAACCGAATGCCGGATCGTCCCATTGGCGCCGATAATCCATCCCCGTTTGTCATCGACGAAGAACACGCCCGTCAATTGCACCGGCGTGCCGCTCGTCTGCTTTTTCCACTTCTGGCCGCCGTCGGTAGTCTTGAGCACGGTCCCGCCGGAACCCACCGCCCATCCGAGGTTGGCATCGCGGAAATAGATGCTCATGAGCGTGACGTCCGTCCCGGTCTTTTGGGAAGCGGTCGTCAGATGAGTTTCGGCCGCTCTTGTGGATGGAACGATGAGGGTGATCAAAAGCAAAGTGAGGGAGAACAAAAGCAGGATGGTCAAAAATCTCAATGATCTCACCCGCCCAACCCCGGTGCGCCAGGAAGCACCTCTCCACAGCCAAGGCCGCATGTAGCGTGTACGCGAAGAAGTAAATACAAGGCTGCGCTTGAACCGCTCGCTTCGACCAAACGGATCGGTATTTTGCCGCCAGGGATCTTCACTGGTTGAGTCTCCAAGCAATGCGAGAACAAGCTTGGTGAAGAGCGCACCTTGACGCGCAGGGGTGGGCGGGTGAGAACGAGGATTTTTCACCATCCTGCTAGTCGTTTGGACTGCCTTCGGGCCTGGGCTCCAAATAACTTTGATCAGGCATGCCCTTGGCTTCGATCGTAAAGGTACCGGCTTCGAGCGTGAGCCATTTCTTGGGCGTACAACAGGTCCCGTCCGGAAGAACATCCCAAGACCCGCGGCGGATGACTAGCGGACCGGTGGAGAGATCGGTGCTGAACTGTCCTGGCTTCCCGATGCCGAACAAATGACGATGCGGCACGCGCGCTTTGATCTCGGTGTCGGTCCAGGACAGGACGATCGCGCCGATATTGTTGAACAACACCTCTGTGCGCGAGACGTTTTCCCCCAGCTCAATCTGATTGCGCTTGAAGGCTCCCTCACCGAGTCCCGCCTGTGTCGCCTCCGTGGTCTTAATGAAGGACCCGAATCCCGACCCTTTGATGGTCACGACTTCGTCCAAACCGGCGGACGTCGGCGAGAACGACTCAATGGTGGGAACCACGAGCGTAAAGTTGCCCGCGGTCGTGGACACAGTCCCGCGGTCGGCACAGCACGACCCATCCGCACCGGGCTTGGGAGCGCCACGGGTGACCACCACCGGACCGCTCTTGGCACTGAACGGCACCCACACATCGATCCGGTCGTCATGCCAGCGATAGATCACGGCCGGGGTTCCGCCAATTTCCACGCGATTCTGGCCGATATCGAAGTCCGTATAGTTGTAGGGCGTGGCGCCGCTCTCCGAGTAGGCCCCGAAGTGCTCGCCATGAATTCTCATCAGCGTGCCGATGGGCGCGCTCGCCGGCGTGATGCCGGTGGCCTTCGGAACCTCCACCGTGAAGGTACCGACGCTCCGCTCTTGTCCACGTTGAGCCAGCACCACCGGGCCGCTTTCCGCATTGAGCGGCACATGCACGACAATCGCCCGATCGCTCCACTGGGCGATGGGAGCTTCCTTCCCGCCGATCAGCACTTTGTCCTCGGCTGTCTTCTCACGGCCGAATCCTTGACCGAACAACACGACTTTCGTCCCCACCGGCCCATGAACAGGATCGACCTGGACGGTGGGGATCAGCTTCAACGAGACGGCATTGCTGATCGTGTGTTGCACCGGTGCGCAACAGGAACCGTCGGGCAAGGGGTCGGAGGAGGCCAGACGGACGGCGATATCCCCTGACGTGGCGTTCGCGGGAACGTCTACCTCGATTTTGTCGTCCTTCCATCGCCGCGGCCGGACCACGAGGTTGCCGACCAGCACATCGTTGACGCCGAACATCGTGTTGGGATCGCGCGGTCCGGCCGTGATGCCGAAGTGCTCACCCACAATTTCAATCGTATGGCCGGGCTCAACCGACGAAGGGTGAACAGAAAGAATCTTCGGATAGACGACCGTAAAGGTCCCCGCGGGAATTTTCTTCTTGCCGATGACCACGTCGACCGGGCCGCTCTGCGCCTTGAAGGGGACTTTCACCTCCACGACATCCGGATCCCAGCGTTGAATGAGGGCGGGAACTCCGGCGAAGAGAACGCGATTGACGTGAGTGGATTTGAATTGACCCAACCCCTTGCCGACGATAGAGACGGTGGCGCCGGGAACACTGGTCTCTGGCTGCAATTGAAGCTTCGACGGCGCAGCCCCGGCGGACCCACTGCCGGTCCAGGCCAACAACAGGCAAGCGCCGACGACAATAATCCAGTTCTTCATATGGAAACAGGTCTGAGGCACCGATCAACCATGGATGGAACCATGCTCAGAAGGCCCTGCGTGGCACGAGAACCCCACGCACGAGTCGGGAAGGAACAACCGGGGTGCAGCGTGAAGCGAGGGACGATCGGACTATAACAAGCGGTTTTTTCAGGTGTCAAGCCGCTGAACGAGATCTAGGCCGGCTGGAGGCCCTTACTTCATGGGTCAGGAAACGGCGAGAATGACTTCGATTTCCACGGCCGCACGGCGCGGCAATTCGGCGGCTCCCGTCGCCACGCGGGCATGGCGTCCGGCCTCTCCGAAAATCGCCACCAGAAGATCGGAAG
The DNA here is from genome assembly GCA_035761895.1 of Nitrospira sp. GTDB lineage: Bacteria > Nitrospirota > Nitrospiria > Nitrospirales > Nitrospiraceae > Nitrospira_C. Next base: position 4,338 of record DASTQE010000238.1, read on the forward strand.
CACCGTTCAATACCTGCGGTTGATCGGTGAATCCTTCGGCTGAAGCCACATGCCCGACGACTTTCACCACCCGTGTAATCCGGTCGAGACTCCCCAGCTCCTGCTTGGCGATCGCTAACGCGTTCAGGATGGCCACCTTGGCCGCCTCCATTCCATCTGAGACGCCCAAGTCACGGCCGAGCTTCCCCGCGTAGGCCAACTGACCGTTGCGCATGGGCAACACCCCCGAAAGGAACAACAGGCCGCCGGTCCGGACGGCTGGCACGTACGTGGCCACGGGCTTAGGGGCTTCCGGCAACTCCAACCCCAGCGATTTCAATTTTTCTTCATAGCCCATGCCTTCGATCTCACATTTCAAATCTCAAATGTCGAATTCAACTCGGCCTCAGAACATCCAGGAAACTGTCGCCGACGGTGAGGGATTCGCCCTTGAGACCCTCGACAATCGTTTGTCCCAAATCCGCCGCCGTGGGCCTCATTCCAAGATTGACGCCCTGGGCCAGTTTGGGACCGGTGATAAGAAGGGGCACGTACTCTCGTGTCGGGACCGCGTGCGGTTTGTCCGGGTCCCGTCCGTGGTCCCCGGTGACGATGAACAGATCACCAGGCCGCAGTTGATCCAACAGCGGGGGAAGCCTCCGGTCGAAATCCTGGAGCGCCGCGGCAGACGTGCCAGCATCGGAGCCGAAAACGTCGAGTCCCACAAAGATGAGACCCCGTGGCACTTTGTTGAACATGCCTCTGACTTCGCCGAGGGCGTCGGTCCATCGTGCTGCGAGGGCGGATCTGGTCAGTCCCCGTCCACCGAAGATATCACCGACCTTGCCGACGCCGATTAAGATCTGGCTCGCACGATTCAGGACATCCAGCATGGTCGGCCCAATCGGCTCCCCCGCAAAATCGCGACGGCCGGCACCGAGTCGCAGTGCGCCGGGAGTTCCCACGATCGGATGCGCGACCAGACGCCGTATCCCCCACGCCTCTTTCAATGCCTTTCGCGCTTCCCGACATCGCTGATACAGCTCATCCACCCCCCAGACCTGGTCATGCGCGGCCACATGACACGTCTGACGTCCGTCGGTCCACACGACCGGCGCGCCGGCGGAAAGATGTGGCGCGCCGAACTTTTTCAATGCTTCCTCCGCCGAGGATACTTCGCCGCCGATAATTTTATGTCGGAAGACCTCCTCGAGCGCGTCCCTGACCGCGGAAGGATAGCCGTCCGGGAACGTGCGGCCCTCATCTTCCGTCAGGCAACCGGCGATTTCCAAATAGCCGACGAGCGAATCGACGCCCTTGCTCTTGAACCCCAACCGCCCGAAGCAGCCGATCGGCTGGGCCATCGATCGCACGCCGCGGATGGCGCTCACATGGCCGAGGCCGAGCGATTCCAGGGTCGGAAGACTCAGCCCTCCCGCCGACTCGGCCAGATGAGCCAGCGTGTGGCAGGTCGCATCGCCGTACTCCGACGCATCTTCCGTCGCCCCGACGCCGAGGCCGTCCACAACGAGCAGGATCACTCGCTGAATCATGGGCGCACTATAGCAGATGGGACTCGACCCGGAAACCGTGTCATGGTGTTGAATTCACCGCGGGTGGATCGTTCAGGTGAGGGTGAACGACATGGCGCCTCAGCGTCGAACGGTCGCAGCCGACCATTCCTCCATGATTTTGAGACTGGCACTCGTACCGATCCGGTCGGCGCCGGCTTCGAGCATCTCCCGCGCGGTCTTCCAATCGCGAATGCCGCCTGATGCTTTGACTTTGGCTCGATTCTCGACCGCGGCCTTGAGAAGCTTCACGTCGGCCACGGTTGCCCCGCCAGCCGCGAAGCCGGTCGATGTTTTCACATAGTCGGCGCCTGCTTCCACCACCAGCGTACAGGCCGTCGTCTTTTCTTGATCGGTGAGATAGTACGTTTCCAGGATGACCTTGTGTTCGGCACGCGGCGTGGCGCGCACCACTTCGGCGATGTCCTGCCGGACCGCATCAAGGTCGCCGGATTTCAAGCGGCTGACGTTAATCACCATATCCAGCACGACGGCGCCGTGCCTCACGCCTTCCAAGGCCTCCGCTACCTTGACGCTGGTCGCGTGCCCTCCCAACGGAAATCCGACGGGAATGCCCACGCGCACGTCCGACCCGGCCACCGCCTCCACCGCCTCCGCCGTGTAGCAGGGCGGAATAAAGATCACCTGGAATCCGTATTGTGTGGCCTCTCTGCAGAGTCGCAGCACATCCGCCCTCGTCGCCTC
>DASTQE010000239.1:0-4703 GCA_035761895.1 Nitrospira sp.
GGAATCGCTGTTCCGGATGGAACGGAAGCGATGCCAATGGAATGATGGAAGATTAGCTGCTCCGAAGCCTGATCAGCCAACAAGATCGAACCGCACTCTCCGTTGACGACTTCGATGGCGATTTGCAGTGCCTTTACAACCAGTTCATCCAGCGCGAGATGCTCGAACAACGCGCTGGTAATACGCGTCGCGGCCTCAATTTCCCTCTCGCACCGCAGCAGGCGCCTGTCCCTATATCTTCGCTGGACACGTCGCCGGTCATCTTTGTGTTCTGTAAACATTTACCAGCCTTGCGCGTTAACCTCACCGCAGCACCGCATCGAGCATAGCACGTTTATATTTTCATTACGATAATGAGCCCGTCTGAGGTCTATTCAGCCTCGATGTTTGGGCGTGCCCTGACTTCCCATGTGGCTCTGAGCGGAGCGCTCTCATACACGAGTGACTGCAACCTGTGCGCGTCCACGCTTCTGCGGGGCAAAGGGGAAAAGAAACGAGAAAGGCGGTAAACACTATGTGCAAAAACGCCGTGCGTGATGGAGTTCGTTACGAATGTCCTTGCCGGTCTCGCGGTTCGAGCGTTCTATGCTTGTGACGCATGTTGACGCATGGTTTTGTTAGCGATGTCAATCTCATAGCCCACCTGGGGGAACCTCTAGGACCGGAACCTCCGCTGTCCCGCTACAGTCATTGATGACCATGGAACGGAAGGGAGGGCCTTCTATGGGGAAAACTATGCGAGCCGGGCTTGTCTTGCCATGGATGTTGCTTGGGAACGTTGCCTTGTCCGTCCCATACCTTCTGGCTGAAGTCGCTTCTCCCGATGAGCTGTATGACAAGTCCCGGGCTCTGATTATTGGTATCGAGCACTATCCGCAGGGCCCAACTGTCTCTGGAGCCGTAGAAGAGGCCAAGCAGGTCGCTCAAGCGTTCCGCCGGATCGGATTTGAAGAGATCATTGAGCTTTACAATAAGGAGGCAACCGCACGGCGCCTTCAGCAGGCATTGACGGATCTCTTTGCGAGAAAAGTCGACCGAAGCGGACGTGTGATCGTGTTCTTTGTCGGCCAGACGGGCGGCCAGCGGAATGGCAAGGGAAGGGATGTGGGCTACCTCGTTCCGGCAGATGCTCACGTCAACAACGCGGCAAAGACGCTCACCGTTGAGACGATCAAGGAATTTACCAAGCGATCTCCCTCCAAGCACACATTGCTGATCGTGAATGCGCCTCTCCGAGCGTCGGAAGCCGCCGCGCCGAAGCCCGTCTCACCTGAAGCCAATATCGACGCGCGCGCAGTTCAAGTCATTTCAGCATCTGCCAGAGATGAAAAGTCCTCCAGAGGGGGAGGCAAGACACCGTTTGTCCAAGCCTTACTCACCGGTCTCTCGGGAGCGGCTGACCTCAATCAAAATGGATGGCTCACCGCGTCGGAATTGGGCACCTACCTGAAACAACAGGTCGAGGCTGTCTCCGTGCGCCTCGACGGGGAGGGGGATACGGTATTGCTTCAGCAACGGAAAGCAGCCCCTGTCCTTGAGACGCAACAGAGGCCCAACGATCGAGGGGCGGCAACGAGTGAGTACGAGCAAGCGCTCGCCCATCTGCAGGGAGGGAAGTACGCCGAGGAGGCACTGGCACGGCTCGATCGTGCCATCGAGTATGATCCCACTTTTGCCGAAGCCTATCTCCTAAAAAGTTATCTCCGGCTGGAAGTTCTTCCCCAACTTGACGAAGCGCTTGCCGCGGGACAGCAGGCCGCCAAGCATGCGCCTGACAATGCTGATGCATTCTATACGCTTGGCCTGGTGCATGAGAAAATGGGCCACTATAAGGAAGCTGAGCAGGCGTTTGTCCGGGCGGCAAAGTTGAATCCGGAAAATCCGGACGTCTATTACTCCTTGGGGACGCTGTACGAAGATCAGCTCAATGACAACGTCAAATCGGTCGAAGCCTTCCGCCGGTACCTCGAATTAGGCGGAGCCAACGCCAGAGCGCGAGCGTCTGTCAGTCAAGCGGATCAGGCCGTGTTGTCGTCTCCGGCTGACACGGTGCCGTAATGCTCTTCGGTATTTTTGTTTCTTAGCAGGTCCGTGAGCGCCTCCACTATCAACGGAGCATTGCCTTCCAGCCGGTTGTTCACTAACACATAGGCCCGCCGGTTTGTCCTATCTCATCCTTGATGAGCACGAGCGCTTCCTCTTCGCATGTCAGGCAGTTCGCCCACGATCTTGTCGTATGGCTCAGCACGTCGTTTGGCCGCTTCGTAAGACATCTTGGGTCTCTTATAGACCTGCCCTTGCCAGCCTTCATCGGTCCATGTGGAAGTGCCGAAATTTCCTCAACTCGCTCCATTGTACTTGTTCTGTCCGTGCGGTTGTCGTGAAGGTACGGGCTGGCGGTAAGCAAGCTAAGCAGTTATGCGTAGTTCCCCTCTTCGGATGGGGATGTGTCTCCCTCTTCCTGGGAATGTGTACTCATAGGCGCGGCGATAGGCTTGAGTGGGAGACAGGAGTGAGAATGGGCAGTCGAAGATGTGATGCGCGACGCGGACGGCGCCGCATATCGTGCCAGGGGCCTCAGATGAAATCGACATCAGCTTGTTTCCGACTTCGCAAGAACACTGCAGGGTTTACCTTAATCGACCTCATGGTCAGCCTGGCGATTCTCACTATCTTGACGATCATAGCGGTGCCTATCCATCTCGATTCGGTGGAAAAGGCCAAAGCGGTTGAGGCGAAAGCGGCCCTTTCCGAGGTCGTTCGGCTCGAACAACTGCATCACGCCAACAAGGGGAGCTACACGCCAAGTCTCCAAGAACTGGGGTTCAATTCCTACTCGCCTCTGAAATACACGCAGGTGTTTGTGCAGGTGCGCCAAGATGCGCAAGGCTGGAGCTATATGGCCCTGGCGATGCCAATAGATGCACAAACGGCCGACGCAGAACTATGGGCTGTTGCACGCAACGCGGGCGGTCAGGCCCCAGCTCCGTCTAGCGCACCCGTTGCGCTCAAGGGCGGAGGATCCGCCTGCAGTTTTTGGAGCGGGTGGGCTTCGATGGAAGGCGGCCGTATCGAGGGAGAAGAAACCATAAGTTCGTGGAGTTCCTCGACGGGTAGTGGCGGCTCACCCTGCGGAGGCCAGAGAGTCGTCAACCATGGGAAAAAGTGAGTGCCTGAAGCCGTGCTCGAGCGCACCGATCATTGACATGGTTGCTCACGAAGCCTAGGCTAGGTTCCTGACAGGTCGGGCTTCGAGGTTTTGCTCGAACTGGTTCCCTGTGTTCGGCATGCCGACAACGCAGTCATCATCCTCATTTAAACCCGCCTTAAAAAATTTCCAGTTGCCAAAACCCATGCGCTATGCGCAGACTACGTATGTGATTGTGAGGGGGGTATGAGCAGTCTGGCGACTCGATATGTCATCGTCGTGCTTTCCCTTGGCATCGTCGTCTTGATGCTGGGCATTCCTACGACTCTTCTGAATCCCATGGGTCAAACCGATAGTTTTACGGCATCACTGCTTGAAGGATTCACACTGCCTCAGATTGTACATATTCATCAGAGGCTGCCCAAGTTCCATACGCTTCCCCCAGTTTCATCCTCAGCCGCACTTCCTGTGTTAGCGACCTCTCTCTTTCGTCCGCCCATCCAATAGTTGACCGCCAGAATCCGTGGCGCGAACTGTGGGTCGGACCGTTGAGTCGCCGTTCGATCCTCGTGAATGGAGCTGTGAAGAATGGCGCGGAGAGGTGCGAGAGTGGCTGAATCGAAGCAGGCCCTTCTGGCTGCTGTCCGTTATGGACCGTAGGTTCGAATCCTACCCTCTCCGCCAGTTGACATGTCCGGAGACCCGATGCCATCAGTTGGTTGGCCACGGATTCAATAGGGCAACATGAAGGTACTCCTAGCGGCGGCTGATTCACAGGACGGTCAACTGGCCGCCAAATTTGCAGGCACCTGGTTGCCTCGAAAGAACCGTTCTCTTTACGTCGTGCATGTCATCGAGCCAGCCGCCGTATTAAGTGATCTCGCCCTCACGATTTTCACGGACTGGAAGAGGCGTGCCATGGACAAGGCTCAGCGGCTCGTGGGTCGACTCGCCGGGGCTCTCACCTCGCGAGAGGCAAGGGCACGCGGTGTGGTTCTAGAGGGTAAAGCGACAACCGCTCTCTTGCAGTTCATAGGCGATCATGGAATCGACACGACCATCGTGACCCCTCGCACAGCTTCCCGTGGGACAAGGTTTTTGCTTGGGAGCGTCAGTGAAACCCTTCTTCATAATTCACCCACGTCAATTGTCATCGTCCGAGCGGCGCGAGGGACATTCAAGCGCCGCACGGTGCTTATAGGAGTTGACGGTTCACCAGAAGCTCAGAAGGCGGCGAGGCACTTATTGACGCTTCACCCACTCTCCCGATGTCGCATCATTCTGGTCTATGTGGAAGAGCCGCCCGACTCGGTGCTCGATCGCATGAGTCGCTCGAGTCTGGACGTACCCCTTGCCATCCAACGCGCGAAAGAAGTTCGCAATCGGCGGGTTCGAGGTTATCTGGATCGGATCGAAAAGCTTTTCGGTACGCGAGGACACACGGTAGAGAAAGTAATCATTGAGGGACGTCCCGCCGCACAGATCCTTGCACTCGCCAACCGATATCACACGGATTTAATCGTTCTCGGCTCCCGCGGGCTTGGCCAATTTGAGC
>DASTQE010000240.1:0-8110 GCA_035761895.1 Nitrospira sp.
GTCGCCGGCGCGTGTCGTCATGACAATGATCGGCGTCTGTTGCGTCTGCGATCGGCTGCGCAACGCCTGGATCACCTCATAGCCGTTTAATTTCGGCATTTCGAGGTCGGTGAGGATCAGCCGATAGTTCTTCGCGGACGCCTTGCGCAGCCCTTCTTCGCCATCCACCGCAGTGTCGACTTCGTAACCCGCCGTCTCCAACATGCGTCCGACGAACTTTCTGATGCTCAACGAATCGTCGATCAACAGAATTTTTTGCTCCACCGCCGGCTGAGCGGGCGCTTCCTCGAACGGCGTGTCGGTCGAGATGCCGATCGCCGGGTCGTTTGACGCCTCCAAGGGCGCCGCCGCCTTCTCGCCGCCGGACACCAGTCGAGCCGGATCGAGCACGAGCACGACGCGGCCTTCAGGATCAATGGTGGCTCCGCCGAAGCTGGACCGCTCCAAGGACTTCAGCGATCCGATCGGCTTGATGACGATTTCCTGACGGCCGAGCAGCTCGTCGACCGCGAGGCCGATGGGGCCCGTGCCCGTCCGCACGATCACGACCGGTTTGCCAATTTCCACCCGAGCCGAGCCGTTCCGATACATCAATTGCTGCAACGGCTGGACGTCAATGGCCTCCTCGCCGATGTGCAGCATCGAGCGCTCGCCCATCTGCTGCAGCGATCCGGAGGTCAGCATGGTCACCTCTCGCACGCTGGGCAGAGGAATGCCGTAGCGTTCCTCCCCGCACCGTACCATCAGCGCGGTGGCGATGAGGAGGGTGAGCGGCAAATGTAGCGTGAACTTGGTGCCCACGCCCCTCACTGATTCGACGTCGATGTGGCCATTCATGCTCTCGATGACCCGCTTGACCACGTCCATGCCCACCCCGCGGCCAGCCTGATCGCCGACTTGTTCGGCCGTGGAAAATCCCGGCAAGAAGATGAACTTGATGGCCTCTGCGTCCGGCATATTCTTGGCCACATCCGAGCGCACCAAACCGCGCTCTACCGCTTTGGCCCGGATTTTCTCGATATCCAGCCCGGCGCCGTCGTCTTCCACTTCGATCAAGACCGCGTTGCCCCGATGCGAGGCATGCAGATAGATCGTGCCCGCTGCCGGCTTGCCCTTGGACACCCGCAGCGCCGCCGGTTCGATACCGTGGTAGACGGCATTTCGCACCAAGTGCACCAACGGATCCACCAGTCGCTCGACGACGCCCGTGTCCACTTCGGTATGTTCACCGGACGTCACCAGGGTGACTTCCTTGCCCGTGGCTCTGGCCATCTCACGCGTTGCCCGGCGGAAGCGGGTGAACGGTGTGCCAACGGGCACCATTCGCGCGCGGGCGATTTCGTCCCGCATACCGAGGGTCAATTGCTGTAGCTGGCTCATGTCTTCGTGCGACCGACGGATGGACGAACTCAATTGCGTCATCGATTCCGAGATGTCGGCTGTGACCTCGCTGATGCGCCTGGCCAGAATGTTGAAGTCGTCGTACTTGTCGAATTCGAGACTGCCGAAATCACTCAAGCCCTGGAACATCGCCGCACCGGCGGCGCCTTTTCCCTGGTCGGCTCCGGCGCCGGTGGACGTCGGCAGTGTGAAGGTATGTTTCTCTTCGAATGAACGCACCGAATCGATCAACCGCACGCGGCAGGCCAGCACTTGTTGCGACAGCTGTTCGAGGACGCTCAGGCGCTGCTCGAGCCGACCACGACCAATGACCAGCTCGCCGACGAGGTTCAGCAGACGCTCGAGTCGATCACGGCTGACACGAATGACTTCCCGGTCTTCGCTGACCGCTTCTTTTGCCTTGGGCTGATCGGCCTCCTGCTGGTTCTTCTCCTCGACGATGGTGGGTTCGGGAACCGGCTGCACAGGCGCCGTCTTGACGATCGTTTCCACAGCCGTGGACGTCTGCTCCAGCTGCTTGAGTCCTTTCATCGCCGCCGCAAACCGCTGGCGGACGGTTGCCGTCAACGTCGGGTCGCGGCGCATGAGCAGGCGCACGACGTCCACGGATCGCAGCAGGACGTCGGTGTGACCCGGCTGTACTTTGACGCGGCCTTCACGCACTGCGCCCATGAAATCTTCTATATAATGGGTCAAGTCTCCGATCGACTGGAATCCGACGGTATAGGCCGATCCCTTGAGGGTATGCGCCGTCCGAAACAGCTGATTGATGAGATCCGGGTTCTGCGGTTCTTTCTCGAGGCGCAGCAACTGCGCCTCGAGGCTTTCCAGGTACTCCTGAGCCTCCGGCGCAAAATAGGACAGCACTTCCGGATCCAGCTGCGGCATGATGTATTCATCCGTCAAGGATGGCTCGGCGGCCATGGTCGTGCTGGAACCTGTGTCAGGCGGCGGTTCGAGCACGGCGGTGGCGACCTGGGCCGCCGGCGGTTCGGGAGCCATGGCTGCCGCCGGTGCCGCCGGAACGCCGACCGGCTGCCCCTCTTGAATCTGCTGGAGTGTTTGCGTGAGGCCCGGCACATCCTGTCGCAATTGCTCGAGCTTGTTGTCGTCTCGTTTCATGAGGAGTCTGATCACGCCAACGGCCTCGCCAATCGTCGACAGCAGCGCCGATGACAGGGGAATCTTGCCGTCGCGCACGGCGATCATGCAGGCCTCGACCGGATGCGCGACATCCCCGATGACCTTGAACCCGATGGTGTGCGCGGAGCCTTTGAGCGTGTGAGCGGTGCGATAGAGCGCCTGGATCGTTTCAGCATCGCCGGGATTTTCCTTGAGGCGATTGGTCAGCACCTCCAGGGTCTGGAGGTATTCGTCGGCTTCCGGCGCGAAATAGGACAGCACTTCCGCATCGATGTTGGGAAGGAGATAGTCGGAGGACAATTCCTCGGCCCCGCCTGCCGATGGCGTCGAGGCGGGTAACAAGGTGGCCACCTCTTTTTTCCAATGGGCGCTGACTGCCGGATCCTCATTGCCGCCCTGTTTCACGACGTCGAGCTGGGATTGGAACGCCTCCAGCATGCCGCGCAGGACGCCGACGGTCTTCAGCCAGAGCGCCGGATCGATGGCGGTCGATTGCTCCAAGGTGGTTTCCAGAAGCTCTCCCAGGAGCGAGAGGCCGGTAAAACCGTAAATGCCGGAGGCGCCCCGTACTTTATGCGCCCAGACATACTGGTTCTGCAGGTCTTGGGGACTGGGCAGCGCATCGCCGGGAGGATTGACGGCTGCGGAGAGGGCGGCCAGCGCTTCAGCCGCTTCCATGACGAAAATGTCGAGGAGGCCCTGACGGTCCAGTTCGGAGCTCATCCTATCCTTTCTGACCCGGCGTATGGGGACTGGACCCATTCGTGCGCGTTTCGCGCGGGGCCTGTCCCCATCACCGATCGATGGGACAGGCACCACCGCATACGGTGGAGCCAGTCCCCTCTAGGCCAGCTTGAACTGCGCGACTGACGCCGACAGACCATCGGCCAGTTTGGCCATGTCTTCGACGGTCAACCGTGCCGCATCCGTCGCTTTTTGCGTCGCGACGGCACCGCCGGTGAAATCCTTAATCGAGCGACCCACCTGATCCGTGGACGCCGTTTGGGTCGCCGCAGAATGGGCGATGGTTTGGGCCAATTCGGCGGAACGTTGCGCGATGCCTGAAATTTCGTTGAACACTTCCCCGGTACGCAGCGCGGAAGCCGAACCCGCTTCCACCGCCTGGGTTTCCTGTTCCATGGCGACCACCGCGTCCTGGGTTTCGGTTTGAATCACTTTCACGAGATCCGCAATTTCTCTTGTCGCTTGTGTGGAGCTTTCGGCCAGTTTTCGCACCTGATCGGCGACGACCGCGAATCGCGCACCGGCCTCGCCGGCGCCGGCCGCCTCGATGGCGGCGTTGAGCGCGAGCAGGTTGGTTTGATTCGCGATATCTCGAATCGTCGACACGATTTGCGAAATTTCCAACGAGCGGTCGCCCAGTCCCTTGACCTGCTTCGACATGCGCTGCACCGCTGAACGGATGCTCTGCATGTCCTGCACGGTTTCCTGCACCGCGACACGACCGCGTTCCGTCGCCTGCAACACCTGCTTGGCGGACTCGGACGACGCGCCGGCGGTCTCCGCGACCTGACGCATTTGAGCGGCCAGCTGCTCGACGGCGCTCAGGGTCTTGACCGACTCGTCCGCTTGGTGTTTGGCGGTACCGGCCATCTGACCGGCGCTGTCGCGCAAGGTACCGGCTGACTTATTGACGCGTTCGGCCGCCTCACGGACCTGTTTGAGCAACTGTCCGAACCGGGCGATCATGAGGTTGAAACCGTCCGCCAGGTTACCGAACATATCCGCCGTCACTTCACCGCGCTTGGTAAGGTCGCCTTTACCGACGTCCGACACGAGCACGAGGAAGTTCATCAACCGCTTCTGCATCTCGTCACGTTCGGACTCCGACGTCACGAGGGCCGTAATACGGTCCAACATGGCGTTGAACGACGTGGCCATCTGGCCCAGTTCGTCTTTCGAAGTGATTTTGGCGCGCGCTTGATAGTTGCCGCTCGCGGCCATTTGAGCCACGTTGGCGACCTGTCCGATACCCAGGGACAGTTTGTGCGCCACCCAGTATCCGAGGGCCAACCCCAACAGCACGGCGGCAATACCGCCGACGACCAGAATGAGGGTCGCGTTGGCCGCCATGGTTTTCGCTTCATCCGAGAGGTCCTTGGCGACTTCGGACATGGTCTTGATTTGTTCGGCGTGGCGCTGCGTCACCTTTTCGTAGGCCGGGCTCAAGCTCACCGTGATGGCGAGAGCGCCCAAATCCCGCATGGCCAACGCCTGGCCAGTGCTTAAAGACTTGTTCTCGTAGCTTTCTTTGATGGTGCCGATCGCGGCGTCGCCTTGGTTGAAGAACTCGTTGAGCGCGGTCTTCAATTCAGCCAGGTCCTTCGCTTCGTCGCGACCTGTGGTCGACACGCGCATCGTCGTCCTTTCGTAGCTGGCGATGAGGCGATCCACTTCACCACGGTAGGGTGCGATGTCCTTTACCTCAATCTCGAAGTCTGAGGCGCGGGTCGTTCTCGCAACGTCCAACAACGCTTCGTGGTATCGGTTGACGTTGAAGAGAAGCTGGTTGAACTCGGTCAGCGGAACCGTATATTCCGCGTACACCGTTTCCGCTTGTGTGGACAACCGGCCGTTGGTCACGATGCCCACGCCGGCCATCGCGGCAATGATGATACCGACCAAGCCGAACACCGTCAGGAGTTTGGCCTGTGTCTTTAAATTCTCAAACCATTGAAAAAAATTGAGCCTTAACATGGGAACCTCCTCCTTCTCGCTCGCGATCCGATCGAGCCGTGAGCTTCACACCCTGTCTTCACGATCTTCCATTCAGCCTGTGCCCTCGAAATGCGAAAGCACGACGGACGTCTCCAATACGCCACGCAGCCGGTCTTCCAGGTTTACGACGGTCGATACAAAGGGATTGCCCCCGTCCCCCGTGCCGACCGGAGCCGGTAAAAACTGATCCTTCGACAGGGTGCGAATCTCGGGAACCGTATCCACCAAGACCCCGACTTGCCAGTTGCCGTGCTTGATAACGACGGCATACTTGAGGGCGTTCTCGGCGGTGAGTCCGATCATCTGGCGCAAATCGAGCAACGGCACGACCGATCCGCGCAGGTTCGTGACGCCGACCAATCCGGCCGGCATGCCGGGGACCGGGGTGATGGATTCCACCACAAACACTTCCCGCACGTTCTGAAGATCGATCGTAAACAGTTCGCCTCCCAACGACACGATCGCAGCTCGGATCGTCGCCGTGCCCGCGGTCGGGGCTGCGCCCCCCTGTCCGGAAGCCACAGGATCGGCGTTCTGGGTGGCGATGGAGGTCGCGCTCTGCGCAGCAGCCATGATGGTTATCCCAACACCCGTTTCACCGCGGCGAGTAGTTCCTCGCCTTTGAACGGCTTGACCACATGGGCGTTGGCGCCCTGTTGCTGGCCCCAGAACTTATCGCTTTCGTTGCCTTTGGAGGTACAGAGGATGATGGGAATGTTCTTGGTCCGATCGTCGTTCTTGAGGTCGCGGCAGGCCTGAAAACCGTTGCGGCCAGGCATCACGACGTCCAGGACGATCAAATCGGGCTTTTCACCGATGACTTTGTCTTCGAGCTTTTCGGTATTCGGGAAAGAGACCACCGTATGGTTCGCCCCTTTCAACACTCCTTCAATCACTTGCAACTCGGCGTAGGAATCGTCCACGACAAGAATCTTGCTCATCGGTTCTCTCCTTCGTTCTTGGTTAAGAATGATGTCCCGAATACCTTCGACGACACGACTACTTCAGGGGCAGTACGACGCTGATCGCGCCCGCGAGGTCCCCTTCTTTCCAACCCTCTTTGTGACCGCCCGTGATGTCTTTTCCGCCCTTTGGCGCACCGTGGCATGACAAACAGGACGCCGCCGCATATTCCGGGTCCATCATACGCAGCACCGGTCGCCCGTCGAGCACCGTATTGCGCACATAGGTCTGGCCCTTGGGATGGCGTGGATCACTGAACATGCGGAGCACTTCCGCTTCGAAATCGTCCGGCCGGTTGGCGGGGTTACGATAATCAATCCCGGTCAGCTTCAACTTCACGCCGGTCTTCTTGTAGAAGTGTTCTCCGGTCTTGCGGGCAAACACGGCGGGAATGAAGCCTTTGAATCCGATGCCGGGCCGGTTGATCACCGGTTGGGCTTCATCCACGACTTCTTTTTCGGCCTCGACCAAGGCGAGGTAGAGAGGGGCTTGAGGCACGACATTGGGAATGCGCAGGTCGATTTTGGTCTTCTTTTTGAACCGCTCGATCACCTGACCGGCTATGTAATCGCCGGTAAAGCCCTTGTTGGCCTTAGACGCATCGTTGATGTTTCCCATCTGCTCCGACATGACGCCACGGCCGATCTTCACCAGATCGATCAAGTGTTCCGCCACTTCGGATTCGTTGGCCGCAAGCACTGGGCTCGCGTGACACAGCAGCGCCACCGCCGCAATCCTGCTCGCCATCCGCCAATTGCACCATGTCGCGTTCATACCCATCCTCCTTGTGATGTCACCTGATCGGATTCTTGGTTCCTTTTCTCATTCTTCACGTCCGCCACCTAGCAATAACTGTTTTCTTGCAGGCGATAGCGTCGACGCATGCGGCGCATGACGCTCGTACACATTTCGAAGCCTGCGGCCCACTCTGCAAAGGTTGTGCTTATGCGTTCTCGAGAGAGCGCCGCGTGAATAGCGGATATAAAACGCTTGGCCTTTCAGAGATTTACGTACTCTACACAGGAACATCGTTTTTCGTCGTTCGTCGCATGATTGTTCAAGTTGCGACAAAATGATGCCGTTTCGACAAAAATTGGCCATTCGAACATTCAGCTGATCTGTGATGCGGCGCATCGACTACTCTCAATCCTGTTCTGAAGCCGATGAGAAGTGTGGCAGGCGCTTCGATGCAGGCAGTCCTCGTTGGTATCGGGGAGCACGATTGTTGAAAGAGGCGGTTTGTGCGCCCGGTTGTCGAAAGGAGGAACTCAGAATAATGCGCGAGGGCGTTGGGGTTTTGAGCGGGCTCGAGACCAGCGGGTTGAACGTGTGAGCCCTTCTTCAACGCAGCGGCTGACGAGTTGACCGATCATCGTTCCTATCTCAGTGTGCGTCCCGCTATACGCCAACCGATGGACTCCTTCTAAGCTGCTGGCGATAACCACCGCATCGGTCCCGGTTCCTGTCGCCAGCGACGATCGGCGAGCGATGCTTCGAATCCCCTTGTGGATCAATGTCCCCGTCTTACTTTCGGTGGCGACCTGCACCGCCCCTACCATGGCGGTCCTGGCTAATGTCGCATTCGTGACCAGGATGATATTGATCGTCCCCCCCTCATGGCGTCCATCATTTCGTTGAGGCATGAAACGTTCCCCTGCCCGGACGGCATTGGTCACGCCGACGGTGCAAAAACATTGGACCCAGATGGGCCCCCATTGCTCATGATCGACCACGACCTGTTTCATCGGGACAGCCGTCATGAGACCGACACATGGCATCCTCACCCTCATCCGTACGGCCAAGCGGCCCAGATACCGCGCCGGATGATCCCATGTTCTTGCGACGGGACCCTCGAGCGCCGATG
>DASTQE010000241.1:0-4753 GCA_035761895.1 Nitrospira sp.
CTATGGTTCGAACTCGCCTTCCCATCAGTATGACCGCCGCCGCGTTGCTTTCCGGTCTGCTGGTCCACCTCCTGTGGCCGCACCAGATCTTGATCCACATACCACTTCATTCGACGGTGGAAGCCCTGGGCGGGTTGGCGGCAGTCCTGATGGGCCTTGTGTTACTCGCACGGAAAGCGGAGTGGGAAGATGAGAGGCTCCAGGGGCTGGCGAGCGGACTGCTGGGCATGGGAATCCTGGAAGGGTTCCACGCGGTCTCCTCTCTGGAGCAGGGCTTCGTGCTCTTGCGCAGCGCGGCGAGTCTCCTGGGCGGCGTGGCCTTCTCATTCGTGTGGCATCCGGCCGGGATGATCGGGAGGCGGACCAGGGACCTAATTCCTTACGTGGTCACATGCGGGACGGTCGCCTTCGGATTGTTCGTCGTCGCCGCTCCCCACCAACTGCCACGATTCACAACGCAAGACCACTTTGCGCCGGTTGCGCTCGCCGTCAATGGCCTCGCCGCCGTCTTGTTCCTCGCCGGTGCGGTCGGGTTTTGGCTCGAGGCCGGCCGGACCGGTAGGGCGGAGCATCAGCTGCTCGCGACGCTGGGAGCGCTCTTCGGATTGGCCGAAGTGATGTTCCTGTTTTCCGCACCCTGGGACAGTGCCTGGTGGGTGTGGCATCTCGTTCGACTCACCGCGTATGTGCTCGCGTTGACCTATGTGAGTCGCGGCTACGTGCGGATGGTGGGCGACACACGGGCAGCCCTGGCTGAGACCAAGCGGTCGGGACGGCGTCTGGCCTCGGAATATGCGGTGACCAGGATCCTGGCCGAGTCGGCGACCCTGAAAGATGCGGCTCAGGCAGTCCTCCGTGCCCTCGGGGAGAGCCTCGACTGGGAGCTGGGCATGTTCTGGAGCAGGGATGAACACAGACAAGCTCTCCGCTTTGTCGACCTGTGGCATGCGCCGCACATGGAAGCCGCCGGGTTCGTCGACGACAGCCGGGGCCGGACCTTTCAACGCGGGGAGGGATTCATCGGTCGCGTCTGGGCCACCGGTAAGCCGATCTGGATTCCGGATGTCGTCACAGACCCCGATTTTCGTCGCGGGGATATGGCGGCGAGAGCCGGCCTCCGGGGAGGGTTTGCGTTTCCCGTGTGCAAAGGCGAGCAGCTATATGGTGTCATGGAATTTTTCAGCCGGCAGAGCCGCGAGCCGGATCAGGATGTGCTCGACATGGTCGCGGACATCGGGATCAAAGTCGGGCTGTTCGTCGATCGCAAGCGGACGGAAGAAGAACTGCGGCAAACCGAAGCCCGCCTGGTAGAGGAGCAGCGGCTCGGCGAAGTGGCGAGAGTCTTGGGGGACATCGGGCACGACCTCAAAAATTTGCTCATGCCCATCACGGGCGGCGCCCAGTTGCTCGAAGAGGAACTGAGCGAATGTTTTGCCGAATTGCCGGAACCTGCATCGACGGCCGCCAAGCCCGCGCGAGAGAGGACCCAAGAACTGACCGAGATGATCAGGCAAAACTCCCGGCGCATCAACGACCGGGTCAAAGAGATCGCCGATTCCGTCAAGGGCCTGACGCGTGCCCCCCAATTTACCCCCTGCCGCATTGCCGATATCGTCGCCAGCGTGTACGCGACGCTCCATGTCCTGGCCGATGAACGTAAGGTGGCGCTCCGTACCGAAGCCCTCGAGACCCTGCCCGTCATTCGAGCCGACGAGAGCCGGCTCTTCAATGCCCTCTACAATCTCGTGAACAACGCAATTCCCGAAGTGCCATCGGGAGGATCGGTCACCGTGCAGGGCCGCACGGACCCTTCGGGCAAGCAGGTGGTGCTGTCCGTCATCGATACGGGCAAGGGGATGTCACCCGAAGTCCGTGACAGTCTCTTTTCGTACCAGGCGATCAGCCGGAAGGTCGGGGGCACGGGACTCGGCACGAAGATTGTGAAAGACGTCGTGGATGCCCATGGCGGCACGATCACGGTGGAGAGCACCGAAGGAAAGGGGACGGCGTTCCATATCACGCTCTCGATCGATGGGCCAGCGCCTAAAGTGAAGGAATAATGGAGACGGTGTCTCCCTGCTCCGAGCTTCGGCTATCCCTCGCAAGGTGCAGAATAGGATACCGTCTCGGCAATCGCTGAGAGGACAAGAACAATGATCCCTCGCATCGCAGACGCGATACAGGATGTGGCAGAGCTAAAAGAGAGATGGATTATTGCTGAGGAAATCCGAGGTGTTGCTCGATGGTGAGAACGCGCTGTTCGAGCCGTTCAACTCGTTCTTGTATTTGGCCATAAGAGAGCTGGACGAGGCCGCGCGTCTCTCTGAATTGTTCGTCAAGATGAGATCGTTCCTCGGCATGACGCCGACCCAGGTGCATCTGAAACCCTTCGGCGACTAGTTGAAGCTCATGCCTGAGTTCTTCATTGAGGATACCGCTGTGACGTCGAGCCTCGGCAATATCGGCCCGCAACTCCTGCCTGAGTCCATTCGATAGATCCTCGCTGTGCTGTCGAGCCTCGGCAATATCGGTCCGCAGGGACTCGGTGACCACGTGCAGCTCTTGCCGGAGCCCTGCAGTGAGATCCGTTGAATGGTGTCTGGCATCGACGATATCGGCTCGAAGGGATTCGGTGGCTGCGCCGATAATTTCCTGAATTTGAGCTAGCGATTCCTGATCCATTGCCATTCCCCGTAGAGCGACGAAAGTCTAGGGCGTTAACCGATTGAAGTCAACGATCATCATACGAAAATCCATTGTGGCGTCTTAAAAATGCAACCTTTTCTTCTGTCGTGCGGGTAATTGCTAAAAGACACACCTCAACGCATCGCTCAAAAGGAGCATTCGGTACTCCATGTCGGATCTGACATAAGCGGGTGTTCTCTCAAATCTCTTTCACCCCGCGAGGTGAGGTTTCGTTGACCCGGGCCTTACCTTTCACTCCTCACCCATCACTCCTCACTTATCACTGCCTTTAAAGGTGTGACCTTCCCTGTCACAGTTATTCGATAAGATAGCGGCCTCAAAAATATTCACACAGGAGGCGCTGAGATGAACGCACAGCCGAACGAACGATCCAATGAACCTTCCGAGAATAGCCCCCAGCCGCTCTACGTGACGCTCATTCTCGATGAGACCGGCTCGATGCAAGAGTGCAAAGGCGCCGCCATCACCGGCTTCAATCAGTACGTCGCGACACTGCGACAGGAGCCAATCGAGACTCGTCTGACGCTGACGCTGTTCAATTCGAGGAAAACGGAAGTGCGCTATCACGCCGTACCAGTGGAGCGTGTCCACGATCTGGACGTTGAAACCTATCGCCCTCGCGATACGACACCGCTCTATGATGCGATCGGTCGTACGCTCACCGCCGCCAGACTGCAAGTGTCGGACGAGTCTCGAAAACTCTGCGTCATTCTGACGGATGGCGAGGAAAACGCTTCACGGAGATACACCCGCTCACAAATCTTCGACATGATCAAGGCCTACGAAAATGAGGGTTGGACGTTCCTGTATCTTGGTGCCAACCACGATGTCTGGGCCGCCGGAGAAGACCTCGGCGTCGCCGAACACAACCGGATCACCTTCCTCAAAGATGACGTGACCCAAACATTCGAATGTCTGTCAGAAGCCACCGCTACCTTTCGGCGTTCGCGAAAGCCACTAATCGACCCGACTCCCGATGCATAGGAGGAGTTCGAATGAGTTACTTCATATGGACAGCGGACCAGCGATGAGGGACCACGGACCAGGGAGCGAGTTGCTAAGGAAGGAAACCGATGACGGACAACCGGCTGTTCGTGGACGCTTAAAGAAGCTCCTTGAACTGTTCAGGAGAGATGTCTGCAGCGCGCTTCAGGGCTCTCACGACTCGCTCATGAGAGACCTGGGGCAATTTGCTCATACACTGACTTCCACAGTCCTCATTTTTTTAAGCCGTTTTAAATCCTCAATGCTTTCAAGGTACGTCTTGATCGCATCCTTGATGTTCTCCAGTGCCTCCTCTTCCGTCTCTCCCTGCGAGACGCATCCTTGGAGAGTCGGACAAGAGACCACATACCCTCCGGCTTCCGGGTCTTGTTCCAAAACGACGGGATATTCCATGTACAACCTCACAGATTTAGGATAAACGCAATTATATAGGAGCCTGACTCGAAATCATACCGAAGTCCCTCAAATGCATTCATTTGCTGGCAGAGACGTGGCCGTACCGGCCTAGATCTGCTAGCGAAGCGTGTAGTCGGATCTGACATAGCAAGTGTTCGTCGCCTTACGCCTTTCTATGATGGTGGCTTCAAAATCAACTTCGGGTGGGGAGGACATTCCGATGAGACGAGACATCTTTACACTTCGATCGTGCGGCAGTCGGGTCGTCTTTCTGGCAGCTTGGCTCGCTTTCTCCATCCCTAACTCAGGACTCAGCACGCAGAACTCAGCACTGGCCTTCGAAGATCTTGGGAATCTCAGCGCCAATCCGTTTGATTACGAGTCGAGCAGCAATCTGTTCGGCAAGGGGAGTCCGTTCGCGCCGAACGGCATCAACAATCCCTTTAGCCCCTACGGCAGTCCATTCAGCAATAAGTCTGCGACAAATCCGTTTGCCACCGATGCGCCCAGACTCTACGACCAGCAGGGAAACTATCGGGGCAAATTGAGCGCGAATCCGTACGATCCGGACTCGACCGCAAACCAGTTCGGCAGGTACGGTTCGCCGTTCTCGCCGGATTCGCTCAACAACCAGTTTGGCGCCGGG
>DASTQE010000242.1:0-4322 GCA_035761895.1 Nitrospira sp.
ATTCCGATTCTCCATAGATATGAGCGGCAATCGCCTTCGCGACATCCCCCGACAAATCTTGCTGCATAACCCGAATCACTTTCGCGGTCGCTTCCCGTTCAGACAGATGCCCTTCCTTTCCGCCTTTCGAAATAGCGCCGATGATCTGCTGCCCGGCCAAATCCACCACTTCGAAGTCACTGCACCACCGCACGTACGTGAATTGGGGATCGCGCACATCGATCGGCCAGACACGGACCATTCCCCGGATCAGCAACTCCGGGCTGCCAGAGGCCCCGGCCGGCATCTCAGTGCCAGGCGCCACCGTCGCAACCCGAAGTCCCTCCTTGATCAAACCTTCCGTCAACGCCCGCTGGACAGGTTCCACATGGTCGCCGGTGACGCTGACCGCGAGCACGAGATGGGAGGACAGATACTCCTCCAATTCACGCGTCAGATCCTGGACGCGATAGGCCGCGGCCGTCCCCTGCCCGCTCGCCCGGATAACCCGAAGATCCGCATTATAGGTTTCGCGCAAGACCAAATTGCGGGCGGCCCGTCTGAGGGCACGAACCTTCGCGAGCCGATCCGACGTCTGATGGGCCTCGTCTACATCCGATTGAATGCTGCGATCCAGATCGGTCAATCGCTCCATGAAGGCCGTTTCCGCCTGAGCCCTGTGCATCCCTCCCAACGCATAGTGAAGATTTTTTTTCGCATCGTACCAGCGGTCGACGATTGTGGCGTTTTCCAGCACCTTGTCGGTGGAGACTCGCGTCAAGTGATCCAGCGTCAGCTTGCGTTCATCGCGGCTTGTCCCTCGCTGCTCCACGACCAGGTAGGACTCCCAATCTTTGGATTGAGCCGACACTTCCGCCTTGAAAACGCGCGCAAGGGCCGCATAGGCGCGATCGTCAGCCGCAGCACGATTGTCGCCTTGGCCGACGCCCGTGAGATATTGCGAGGAAGGATAGTCCGGACTGACGCCGTCGATCCAGGCCGGCTTCGACTGGCCCCATGAACATCCGACGAGAAGCGCAGAGCCGAGGAAGGCGGCGGTGCGTCCCCACCCATAGATCCACCTTGGAATCATTGCACCACCCGCTGGATGACGACCGCCGTTTCACCGGCGCGGAGCGACAGCGTCTTGGTCGAGACACCGGTCCCGCTTGCCGCGGAGCCCACTCGATAGGCGCCCGGAGCTACCCACGTACGGGCCAGGTGGATTTCGTCCGGTAATGTCCGCCAGCTGCGCTTGTCTGTTTCTTCGGAGGCCACCGCGAACCCTTTGGTCAACAAGCCAACCGCGAGTCCAACCCAGGGACCGGCATCTCCTCCGACCGCGTGTTGAGCGCCTCTGCTTGCCCCTTCCGCAAGGCTGTATTTGAATGCCGCCCGCGCCACCGCTTTGACTGCGATGCCGGCAATCC
The DNA here is from genome assembly GCA_035761895.1 of Nitrospira sp. Taxonomy (GTDB): domain Bacteria; phylum Nitrospirota; class Nitrospiria; order Nitrospirales; family Nitrospiraceae; genus Nitrospira_C. The sequence continues at coordinate 1,410 of DASTQE010000242.1, forward strand.
GCTCGGACAGGGCCTTGTCGGCCAAGGCTGTGAAGTTCTGCGCCAACTCCGTCCGCACAATGACCGGCGTGCCTTGTTCGGGAATGAGACTCACGGTGTCGACCGGGACCTGAGTCTTTTGCGGGACGATTCTGGGCAGCGCCACACGCACGACCCGGCCGTTAAGACCGTACAACACACTGTCGGCCGCCCGATGTTGCTGACGATTTCCCGGAGTAAATGCCCGGTTAATGAGCACAAGTTGGAGCGCATCCATGCTGATTGGCAGGTCAAGAAACTGGTCCTCCTTGCGCGGCGCGCGCCCATTATAGCTGATCACAAGCACTTGAGCGAGCTGTCGCTGCTCCTCACTGCTCTTCCAAACCGTGTCCGGGAATAGTCGCTCATACTCGCTGAATTCCTGGCTCAGGTGCAGCGCTTCGGCCGTCCGCAGGAGATCGGCGCGCAGTTGCGACGGCACGCCGGTTCGCAACCACGCGCGGGACGCCTCGAACGTCTCATACGCTTTGCGATAGGCAATGAAGGCATTGTTCAGGTCACCGACGCTCTCGTATAGGATGCCACTCAGATAGCGCGCAAACCCGTCGTCACGGTAGGCCACCTTGTCTTGGGTGCGATCCGTCAGGACGTTCAGACGGTGGTCGATCCGCCGCGCCTCCACCAGCGCACCCTCCCAGCGGTTCAAGCAGGCATAGTTCAAGGCTTTGAGGACGTTGATCATGACCTGCTCATACGGCTCACCTTCATAGGGCAGGCTGTTGTCGTTCGTCATGAAGGCCAAAGATTCCGTGCGGAGGCTTCTCGTATAGAGGCGGTCGACTTCCTCTTCCGCCTGCTCCAGCACCTCGTTGCTCTGCTGATACTCGCCGGCGAGCTGCAGCGTCATGCCGCGATCCATTCCGTAGAGCACGCGGCTTTTCGCCCCATATTCCTCCTCGGCTTTCTGAATGACGGCGTCAGCCGTCCGGTAGTCGCTGGCAAGGAGACTCTTATCGACGAGGAGGTAGCGGTTGCCTGGGGATCCACACCCGGACAGGGTCAGAAGAAACAGGACAGCGGCGAGACCATGCGCAGACACACAAACGCCCCACCGTGCCGGAGCATGAGCAGTGGGGCGTGGAGCAAAAGGCTTCACCGGAAGGTGGTGGAGCTTAGAAAATAGTCCGTTTCTTTTCGATGACTTTCTTGATCTTCTTCTGACCGAACCACACTTTGGCGTTGCTTTCCAAATCGACCATTTGCAGGTCGACCTGGTAGAACATGGCCTTGGTGCCGTCAGCCTCGTCGAGAATCGTGGCGATGGTGCCCTTCATCATATAATCGGCGCCGAGTTCCTTGCCCGGTGCTTTCTGAGTATCCTCCCTGGCGTACATGGCCTGTTCCTTACGCTCGGTCCGCACTTCCTCACGCTCGTTCTTGCCCGCCACGAACGTGACCTTCTGAGAGTTGGTCAGCTCGCGCTCCAAATCGGTCACGAAGGTTTGGACGTTGATGTGCTCGTGACTGTTGTTCAGCACCGTCCCGACGACGACGACAGGCTGGCGGCGCTTCGATTGGCTGAAGTTGTTCAACCAGGGATATTCGAGCGCTTCCTTGACCATGGATTCGGCGACCATGCGAGAATCGGTGTCGTTCCACCGGCCGCTCAGATCGGTGACGACACCTGTGTCCACACGAGTCACCTTGGTTTCGGCGCCGCAGCCCGCGATTCCGGCCAGCAGCACCGCCAGAACAGCCACTCGACCGCATGCCTGCAAGATGTTCATGAGCGGCTCCTTCATGGCAGTCTCTGGTTACCGATTGGCCCGCTTGTCTTCTTCTTTTTCCAGCCGTTCGAAAAGCTTGTCGGCATTTTTGCGGACGAAATCCCGCACCTGTGCGTTGAGTTCTTTGGCCTGCTCGAGATTGTTCTTCATTTCCTCGAGATTCAATTTGGTCAACACGTAATAGGTGCCGGTCTTTTCATCTTTGTAGCGTTCAATCGGCCTGACGCCGCTGAGTGTCGTGGTCGTGACGGTTTTGATGGCGCGCTCGACGTTTTGTTCTTCGGTGTTGCGTGTGAAATCGCCCGCGGTCGTGGAGGCGGCGTAATCTCTCATGAGATAGCCGGTATAGGTTTCGAAGGTCTTGGCGATTTCGGCTCGTGCCCGATTCTCCGCCGTGTCCCAGGCAAGCGGCTCATTCTTGACGCCGGTGACGGAGCCGACGCCGTAGAAGGCTTTGGTGTCTTTATCGTTATATGCGCCGGAACCTTGCTTCACCCATTTCGGAGGGCCACCGCATGCGGCGAGCGCCAGCAACAGGATGAGGGCCATGCCACCACAGGTCACATTCGAGAAATTCCCTCGTGGCTGAATCATGCGACGTCCTCCTTGAAAGTGGTCATGGATGCCCCCGCGGCGGCGGGCTTGCTGCTCCAACTGTTCGAGAAATCGAGCGAAATCATGCTAACATGCACCCCACACCCAGTCAACGCAATCGAGACTCCACGCATCATGGACATTCACTAAGGAGGGTACTTGTGGCTGACGTGCAGATCGACGACGGCATCATCAAAATCGTCAACCTCGACGTGCAGGACCCGAAAGCCGCTGCTGCACTCGCGGAATATCCTCAGGTCCGCTGGGCGGAAATCACCCGGCGTGCGCTCAAAATCGGACTGGGTTACCTGAAGGGGGGAGGAAAGGATTAAGGGGCGGCCGGGGGACGCGGATTCTGGGCAGCACGCGACTGAGCCACGGCTTCGCGAGCCCGGTTGTGGGTCCCGCCCAGCTCAAGGTACCGCTCAAAGGCTTCGACTGCTTTCTTCTGATCCTTCAAATGATCGGCATACAGCCCGCCGAGCGTGAAATACACATCGACATAGCCTGGATTGACTTCCAACGCGGCACGCATCGCCCGTTCGGCCTCGGC
>DASTQE010000243.1:0-7109 GCA_035761895.1 Nitrospira sp.
TTCCTTCCACAGGACGGTGTCGGGTCGCAAAGATCACGATTTCACCCTGTTCGGGGGCCAAGACCTCACCGCGTGATTGTGCCCGCGGTCGTTGTTCCACGAGCAGAAACTCACCACCGGCAAAATCGCGGTCAGGACGACTGAGGAAGGCGGTGAGCTGTAGTGGAAACGCGACCGCTCCATAGATATCCTGGTGAAGGCAGTTATAATCCCCGCCACCGTAACGAAGTAACAAGGGCGTGGGCTTCGTCTGTCCCTTCCGGCGACAGAAGGCGAGCAGTTGATCGTGGCTCAGCGGAAACATATCCGACTGCCCCAATGCCTTTGCCCAGGCATTGGCGATCGCCGCAAGACGCGGATAGATTGTTTCGCGTAGCGCTTGGACCAGCGGCGGCAAGGGATACGTGAAGTATTTGTACTCCCCCTGACCAAACCGAAAGCGCCTCATGTCGATCCGGCTTCGGAACAATTGGTCCTTGCTGTACAGGGCGACGAGAGCATCGCACTCCTCGGGCGCAAGCAACGGATCTGTTTTGGCATAACCTCGATGCCATAACGATGCTTCAATCGCTTTCCAGTCTAACTGAGCCAGTCTGTCTTGGATGTTAATCACTTCAGCCAATCCGTCCTAACTAGTGGATTTGATTATCCACAGACCCATGTCGATTTTGGTCATCCCAAACGACTATCTGTCAAGAACAGCGTTTCAGTCAAATTGGAGGGTCGAAGCCATGAAATATGTACTCCTGTGTTGCCATGATGAGAAGACAGTAGACTCCATGTCCAAGAGTGAATACGACGCCGTTATGGAAGAGACTATTGCCTATTGCGAGGCGCTGAAGAAGAGCGGCCATCTCCTTGGGGTAGAGGCGCTCGAACCCATTCAGACGGCCATGAGTGTAAGAGTCCGAACCGGGAAGTTGACCGTAACCGACGGCCCATTTGCCGAGACGAAAGAGCAGCTCGGTGGGTTTTTCCTGATCAGCGCCCGAGATCTGAACGAGGCGATTCAAGTGGCCTCGAAGTTTCCGTCAGTGCGGTTCGGGACCATGGAAGTGCGACCGGTCAGAGACTTTCCCAGTATCGGCCGCCCCGCATCTTCATCGTAAGGAGTGACTCATGTATCCGGCATGCGTGACAACTTTCGCCGTAATTGTGACTGGGTCGACGTCGGTCAGCAGCCTGACAGTGCTTGCTGAAAACCACCATGCCTTATGACAAACCATCGACCACGGAGATAAAACATGAGCACAGCAACTACCTTCACCGGCGGATGTGCTTGCGGCGCGATTCGCTACGAATGCACAGCCGAACCGGTTCTGATGCTTCACTGCCACTGCCGCGATTGCCAGCGAGCCAGTGGCGGACCGTTTTCGTCTTTCGTCATCGTGCCTGTCCAAGCGTTTACGGTCTTGCAAGGCTCGCTACGCTTCCACGACATGCCCAGCGAAGCCGGCGGGAAGACCCATCGCGGGTTTTGTACAAACTGCGGTTCGCCGATTGTGGTCAGGACCGACTCCCAACCTCAGATCGTCGCAATCAGAACCGCGAGCTTGAATGATCCGACTTGGTTCAAACCGCAAATGGACGTCTGGACATCAGACGCGCATCCGTGGGACCACATGAATTCCGCGCTGGCAAAGTTTAAAAAGTATCCTCAATAACAAGGACAAGAGCTACCAATTCTACAAAGGAGAAGTCATCGTGGGAACGAATACCATCCGGCTTCATCGCGTGTTTCGTGCAAGACCAGAACGGATCTACCGGGCGTTTCTCGATGCGGATGCCATGGTGAAGTGGCTGCCGCCAAATGGATTTACAGGCAAGGTTCATCACATGGATGCCAAAGTCGGTGGCACCTTCAAGATGTCGTTCACGAATTTTACGACGGGCAAGAGCCACTCGTTTGGCGGCCAGTATCTGGAACTCGTACCTCACGAACGCCTTCGATACACGGACAACTTCGACGACCCGAACCTGCCTGGAGAAATTCGTGTGACGGTCACACTAAAGAAAGTATCTTGTGGAACGGAAGTGAATATTGTGCAAGAAGGCGTGCCGGACGTCATTCCCGCTGAAGCATGCTATCTTGGCTGGCAAGAATCGCTCATCCTTCTTGGGAAACTCGTCGAAGCGGAGATCCCTGACTAATTCACGAGAGCTGGTTCAATGTTGCGGAACGCACCTGGCGAGCGAGGCCTCCCTGTCTCAAAATCTATAGGTGAGCTCGACCATGTGGAAATCTGCGCCACGACTATCGCCATGTTTATCGGAGCCGTAGAGGCCCGCATCGGAATAATGTTGGAACCGGTAGCCGGCGTTAAAGCGGCCGTAGAGCGGAAGCTGGCGCCCAGGGTCCCGACGACTTGAAAAGGCCCTCCGAAATCCTGCTGTCCAAATTGATGATTGCTGAGCAGGGCTCCTCCAATGCCGAAGTCCAAGGAGAAACGTCCGTCGCGACTGCCCAGGGAGAGGACGGGGACAAGTGAGGTGATGAAGCCCGTATCACCTCCACCGTTCAAGGCGCCCGCGCTGACAAGGAGTCTTGTGCCCAGTCCCCAGCCGGATTCCGAATACCAGTCCAAGGGAAGCCCTATCTGAGCAATCACTTCGTATTCCCGAAACGTTTGAAGCTGTTCCTCTCCCAGCACGGAGGCTCCTGTGATGCCGGCGCGCAAGCCGATGCTCATGAGGCGGGTCTCGTCTGCTTTGGAGGGCCAGGGAGCGAAGAGGAAGAACACACAAAGAGCAACGGTACAGCCCGTCAGGGGGATCGGGGTGTTGTTCATGCCGCGCTTCGCTGGATGAGGGATGCTGGTACGGCGCCCAAGCATGACGCAGGGCAACTGCATCGATCATACAATAACTGTCTCGAGTTGACGATAGGAAAACCAAATGAACATCGCCACATAGGCTTGAAGAGGCTAGCCCGGATCAACATAGTCCTTTCGTGGCCGCAAGTGGGTTATTGCGAGGACGCGATGACCCAGGCGCAATCTCCGGTAGATGAATAGTGGAGAGGTGTTTTAGTATGGCGGCATGGCACATGGCATGAAACAAGATCAGTCCTTGTCCGAGTGCACCGTCTTCGTGGGCGTCAGCCTCGATGGATTCATCGCGCGGCCGAACGGCGATCTCGACTGGCTGATGGGGGAGGGAGGTGGCGACAGCGCGGAGTACGGATATAACGAATTCATTGCCGGCATTGATGCGATCGTCATGGGCCGTCGGACGTTTGAGAAAGTTTTGACGCTCGACAAGTGGTATTACGGCAGCAAGCGAGTGGTCGTCTTGAGCCATCAACCCCTGGATCTGTCTGCCGCGCAGGCGCATGGTGGCGTCGTGGAGGTGATGGCCGGGACTCCAGCTGGAGTTGTGTCCAAGCTTGCGGCTTCCGGTGCTCACCGCCTTTATGTGGACGGTGGCATCACCATTCAGCAATTTTTGCGCGCCGGGCTGATACACCGTCTCATCATCAGTCGACTGCCCGTACTGATCGGGGATGGAATTCCGCTCTTCGGCTCCCTTCCTCACGACGTCCGGCTCCGACATATCACGACACGGACTTACCCAGGCGGCATGGTCCAGAGTGAATACCAGATCGTTGCATGAGTCTGTGACGGCATGATCGTTTTTTCCTGGTTGTGTGTCTGCAGTCTTCCTCTTGCGATGATTGCTCTCATCACTCCGAGGGCTGCCTCTGCTTCTGAATCGACTCAGGTGAGTCCTCCGGATAGGCCTGTTCTCACACATGTGATCCGGGCACCGGATTGGATCGGTGCCGTAAATGTCACCGACGGCGGCTGTAACGCGTCCATGGGGGAATACACCTTGTGGGTGTATGCGACGGCGACGAAATGCGGTGTGCCCCGCCAGGAGGCGGACCGTGTCACTATTATTCGTCAACCTCTGCCCGGTGTGTCTCCGATCAGATCCTCAACGAGACTTCCCAGCGGCCGCTATGCTGTCTGGGTCTATGGAGCTGGCGATGCAGATCACTTGCAGATACGCCTCTGTGCGAAGACCTGCGTCATCGGAGATTTGCCCGCCAAGCCACGTTGGGTGTTCTTGAACTGGATTGAGCTCCGGGACCAGCAAACAATTCTTCTCCGCTCATGGCAACAGCCGGAAACCCATCTGTTGTACGTTCAGGCGATCAGCCTCTCAACAAGCGACATCAGCCCGGATTGGATCCCTTGACGGGACGTCAATCGTGAATCGTTAAACGTTATCGCCGACCCTGCCTTTCCGTATCATCCCAATACCGATTGACGATTTGCGATTAACTATTCACGATTAACATTTAACGTCCGTCCTCTATTCCCTGGCGAACATCGTGTCTAACATCCGGCGTGCCTCACGGATCAGGTACTGTGGCTCCTGCTGGTGATTCAGGACCGTTTCAAGGAGATTGTGTGCGTCCGCATTGTCCGGCTTGAGCCGGAGAGCTTGGCGGAGTGCTTCCGAGGCGACGGCCGGATTGCCTTGGACCATATGCATGAGGCCGAGATCGACGTAGGCTTCAGCATCATCCGGTTTGAGACGTATGGCCGTGGTTAGCGCTTCACTGGCTTCTGACCAGTCTCCTCGTGCCATGAGGGCACGACCGAGCCAATAGAAGGCCTCGGCATCGTCCGGGCGTCGCTGCGTCGTCGTGTTCAATGCCTTCACCGCCCCCATCCAATTGTGCCGGTCAATGAAGACCAAGCCCAGCCCTCGATACGCTTCGGTCAATTCCGGATTCAGATTGATAGCGGCTTGATACTCCTCGCTTGCTCCTGTCAGATCCCCTCTGTGATGAAGCACCTTGGCGAAACGGATGTGCGATTCAGCGTCGGTGCCCGTGAACTCCGGAGAGGATCGAAGTTTCTCGCGAGCGTTTCGAAACTCTTCCTCCAAGCCGGCCTCAGTGGGGCCTTCCTGAGGAATCGAAGCCGCCCCTGCCTGTCGCTCTGCTGGCCCTTCGAGCACGACCAGAATATTGGAGGTGATGAGAGAAAAAAGAAGGATCCCAGCTGGAAGGCGAGGATACATGAACACAAATCGTACGACGTTGGTCAATGGCAGGCAAGTAAGGGAGTGCAGTACCGTTTTGACTGAAGTTCCTGCGGGATGACAGAATGCGGTCTCCATGACGGAGCTGTCACAAGGCCACTCAGGTCGCGGGACAGCGTATCTTTCGAACCAGGGAGGGTTATGCAATCTCGATTCACATCTTTTGAACGTGCGATGCCCATCGTCTTGATGCTCGTCCTGCTCGCCGGCGCGGTTCCTGTCGCCTCGTCGCAATCTGCGTCCGCTTCAGTGCCGCTGTTCGACAATCTCGGGACGCATCACTATGCGATCACGACTCGAGTACCGCTGGCGCAGCGCTACTTCGATCAAGGGTTGAGGCTCTACTACGCATTCAACCATGCGGAGGCGATCCGCGCGTTTCAAGAGGCGGCCCGGCTGGACCCGGACTGCGCCCTGTGCTACTGGGGTCTGGCGCTGGCGCACGGTCCAAACATCAACGCCCCCATGGAGCGAGAAGCCGCCCTGGCCGCATACAACGCGATCCAGAAGGCGATTGCACTCGAGGCCACGGCTAACACGAAGGAGCGTGCGCTCATACGTGCGCTGGCGGCACGGTACGCCGCTGAGCCGCCGGAAAACCGGTCATTGCTGGATACGGCCTATGCCGAGGCGTTGCGTGATGTCGCCAAGCAATACCCTGCCGACGACGAGGTCGCAACGCTGTATGCCGAGGCGCTGATGGACTTAAGTCCATGGAATTATTGGACGGCCGATGGGCATCCGCGAGCCAATACGCCGGAGATCCTTGCACAGCTCGAGCGGGTCCTTGCAGCCAACCCGAATCATCCCGGTGCAAACCATTTTTATATCCATGCGCTCGAAGCCGCTCAACCGGAACGCGCAGTGGCGGCTGCTGAGCGGCTCGCGACCTTGATGCCGGGAGCCGGACACGTCGTACACATGCCGGCGCACATCTATATCCGGGTGGGGCGGTACCTGGACGCTATCGCGGCTAACGAGCACGCTGTGCATGCCGATGAGGCGTATATTCAGGATCATCAGCCAGGGAGCGGGAATTACACGGTGGGGTACTACCCGCACAACTACGACTTCCTTGCCTTCGCAGCCAGCATGATCGGCCGCAGCCGTCAGGCTGTGGGTGCTGCGGAGAAGATGACGGCGATTCAGCCCAAGAACCTTCTGCGTGAGCCCGGGATGACCTTCTTGCAGCATCATCTGACCAGACACCTGCAGATGAAGGTGCGATTCGCACATTGGGACGACATTCTTGAGGCCTCGGCGCCCACGGAGGATATGGCCCACGCGCGGGCAATGTGGCAGTACGCGCGTGGCCGGGCGTGTGCCGCCCGCGGCAGCATCAAGGAAGCTGAGGAGGCGCTGAGCTACGTGCGTAGGATCGCGCATACTCCGGACGTCGCGTCCCTGCGGCTCGAATTTAACACCTCCGGGGCAATTCTCCGTATCGCGAGCGAGGTGCTGGCGGGGCATGTGGCAGAGGCAAAGGGGGATACCAAGACGGCGACCACGCACCTCCGGGAGGCTGTGCGGTTGGAGGACGCGCTCACCTATGGCGAGCCGCCCGAATGGTCGGTTCCCGTCAGACAGGAACTCGGCATGATGCTGCTCCGGGGTGATCGGGCTGGCGACGCGGAGCAGGCGTTCCGGCAAGATCTGAAGCGGTTTCCGGACAACGGTTGGTCGCTGCGTGGCTTGGAGCTGGCGTTGCGTCGCCAGGGACGGGCGGAGGAGGCTGATCGCGTGAAGGCACGGTTCAGCAAAGTGTGGGCGAGTGCGGACGTAGAAGCGCCGCCTGCTCCTGCACAGACATGAGGCGGCTGTTCCAGTATGGCGGCCTGATCAGTTCTGGTTTCAGGTGTTCTTCTCGGATAGGTCGATTGCCACGTCGGCTTCGAGCGCAAAACGGCCTCGGCCCCGCTGGACAAGTCTGACCTCCGGGCATTTCTGTTCAAGCCGTCGACGAAGCAGAATCAGCCGAGTTTCGAGGTTGTCCTTGATCTCGGGGAGTCCGAGCCACGTGTCCATCCGTAGTTCTCGATTAGTGAAGTCCACTC
>DASTQE010000244.1:0-3517 GCA_035761895.1 Nitrospira sp.
ACGTATCCCACGTCCCCCCTTCTTTGTAGAGATTGTTCATGATTTCGTTTTTCCGTTGGGGGTCCTGCTCGTACTTGATGGCTTTGGTGTAGTTCTCGATCGCCAATTGGACTTTTCCGCGGCTTGCATAGCACTTGGCCACGCCCAGATAGGCCCGCGCATTCTCCGGATCGGCGCGAAGCGCGTGATTGAAATGTTCCATCGCTACTTCACGCTGGCCCCGATCGAAGAGCATCCAGCCCAGCGCAGAGTGGGCCGGCGCAAAATCACGGTTGGCCTCCACGGCCTCACGATATTCCTTCATGGCGAGATCGGGACGGTTTTTGCTTTCGAACAAACCGCCGAGGGCGAAATGCACTTCGGCGTCCCGCGGATTCAACCGCAGGGCCTCCTGGTATTCCAACAAGGCCGCCTGGAGCTTGCCCTGCTCCGCTAACGCGCACGCCAGGTTCGCGTGCGCGACGGCATCGTTCGGGTTGAGCTTGATCACCTCCCGGTACTGCGGGATGGCCATCTCCAGCCGTCCCTGCTCCTGATAGGCGACGCCAAGGTTCGTTCTCGCCGGAGCATAATCCGGGTCGAGCCTGACCGCCTCCCGATATTCCTTGATGGCCATCTCCACATGATTGGCCCTCTCATGGATCTGCGCCAGAAAATAATGTGGATAGGCCGATTGCGGTGCGAGCTTGGCGGCCGTTCGGAACGATTGTATGGAGAGTTCCGATTGTCCCGATTGGGATAAGAACAGTCCCATGACCAAATGCGCCGAGGGCTGATCGACGTGGCCGGCGACCAGTTCGTCGAGCCAGGCCTTCACTCGGGCAATGTCGTCGGCGTCCTGGAGTGACAGCGCGTGGCTGGTCCATGCTTCGGCAAACTGTCCCTTGAGCAACTGCACGACGTTCAGAACAAAATGCGGACGGGGATCGCGCCGTCCGGCCGCCTCTGGATGTCTTGCCCAGGCGAGCGCCGCCTCGGCCGCCCGTTCCCACGCTCCGCTCAGCAGCGCTGCTTTACAGCTGGATTGATGCTCGCTCATCGAGGAAAAGGAGGCTATCGGGTCAGTGAGTCTTCGATGTCCGGTGAGGTGGCCTGCATATGCATACCGAGGGCAGGATACCGCTCGGTCAACTTCTGTTTCATCAACCAGGCGATGGTCCGGTAGGACCAATGACCCTTCACACCCGAGCGAAGCTTCGCGATGTATTCCGCTTCGGCAAAATCCATCTTAAACAGACAGCGCACTTTGAAGCCGAAGGGGATCGCATAGAGGGCCGCCTCCCCGCTCACTTTCTTCAGCTGCTCGATGTCCGCCCGCACGGCATCCATGGCCTGGCGATATTCCGCGTCGAGTCCGGCTTGAACCAGCGGTGGAGGCACGTCGTACCCATGGATCGTCGTGAAATTCTGTTGGATCTGCTGGCAGCGGCGATGCCGGTGCATGTCGCGCCAGCCGCCGATATCCATCAAGACATCGAACGTAAACGCGTATCCCGTCCGGAACTCTCTGGGCAGGTCGTCGTACGGGCCTCGATTGCTCAGCGCCACCGCGATCGTATCCTGCTTTTGTTTCTCTGACCAGTCACGCACGACCTCGAGCAGCTTGCGATAGGGCGCCTGGGACACGCGATAGAGTAGCGTCGCAACCGTTTCGTCCAGCGGATCATGCGGCTCAACCAAATCGACAGGATCTTGCGCTCCCCAGGTGGCCGGATCATCCAGTCTCGTGCTGCGGAGCGCTTCCTTGGCGTACCGCGCCAGGTCGGTGTATATGGTTGCCTGATATTCGTTCGCTTTGGCATAACGCGCAAGCGTCGGCGCCATCGGTTCGTTGAGTCCGCCGGTTTGCCCCGAAAGTTCTCCCCATACATTCATCGGCGGCCGTTGACAGGCGTCTTTCAGCTCTTCGCCGATCATGCGGAGTTCCGGCAATTGAGATGAAAGCAGCCTCGTGATCTGCTTTTCCAATGTCCGAATGCTGACGACCTGCCCGACGTTCGTTTTGCAGGCGAGGGGGAGGAGATACCGTGTCACGTCGAAGGCCCGCGCAGTGATAGTCCGTTGATAATCAGCCGGCTTCATCGACTCCGGCCGAGGTTCCCGTTCGGACAGGAACCTGACTAGTGGCTCGTGGAGCAGCCGATAAATTTCTCCCAGGCTCCGCAAGATGCCCTGGTAGGTGCCTTCGGTCTCGCTCCCATGAATGGCGTCCGGCACGTACCAGGCGCCGGAGGCGAAATTCTGATAGCGACTCGACTTGGCCTGACCGTCCCACACGGGCTCGTCTTCCAGCCGGATGGCGGCTAGCTCAGTGATGTCTTCGAAGCAGATGATGACGTGGCCCAGGTCAGCAATCGACGCATGCCCGTAGTCGAAATAGAATTGCTCCCAGAATTTTTCCGATGAGTGCCCGTGGACCCACTTGATGCTGTGCTCAATGGAGTCAGGTGAGCGGCTATAGCGGGCAAGGGCGTACGCCGATTTCTCAGGCGGCATGGGCGCCACGGCGATGACGCGGCGGAGAGGTCGATCACTGCTCATAAATGAGCTCCATCATGGAATGGAATGCGGAGTGGCGAACTATAGCGCCGGCGCAGCGCTTCGTGCAAGAAGAGTTGGCATGCGCGTTGACTTGCCTGCAAACTGATCGTTATAGTCCCGCCGCGTAGGTCAGGGGTGATGGCCACCTCTGACCCGTTGCCGAGCAACTCATGATTAAAGGCATCAAAGGCGTTAAGGACATTCTTCCCGAAGAAACGCCGCGTTGGCGAGTGATTGAGGAGACCGCCCGACGCTGGGCAGATCGATACGGATTTCAGGAAATCCGCATCCCTATTTTCGAGGTCACGACGTTGTTCGCGCGCAGCATCGGGGCGGCAACGGACATCGTGGAGAAAGAAATGTACACCTTTCCGGACCGGGATGGCACGTCCCTGACACTGAGACCCGAGGGGACGGCGGGGACGGTTCGGGCCTTTATCGAGCACAATCGAGCTGCCCACCCTCTTCCTCAAAAGTATTTCTACATCGGACCCATGTTTCGTCATGAACGGCCGCAAGCCGGGCGCTTGAGACAATTTCATCAATTTGGCGTCGAATATTTCGGAACCCAGGATCCCAAGGCCGATGTCGACGTCATCGCGCTGTTGTGGCGATTTCTCTCGGATCTCTCGTTACCGGATCTTACATTGGAGATCAACAGTCTTGGAAGCACAACCGACCGTGCGGCTTATCTGCCTGTGCTCGTGTCCTTTCTCAAGAGCCGCGCCGGGCAGTTGTGCGACAACTGTCAGCGTCGGCTGGAGACAAACCCTCTGCGCGTCCTGGACTGCAAAGTACCAGGTTGCCGCACGGCGACCGAGGATGCGCCTCACCTCGTCTCTCACTTGTCCCCTGAGGCCAAAGGCCATTTCGATGAAGTGCTTTCGACCCTGACCGTTCTAAACATTCCCTTTCGCATCAACCCCAGGCTCGTGCGGGGACTCGACTACTATTGCTTGACCGCGTTTGAGATCAC
>DASTQE010000245.1:0-3863 GCA_035761895.1 Nitrospira sp.
CTCCGCCCGTAAGCAATTCCCCGACGTCGACTGGATCAGCCTGATTGCCATCCTCGATGTCATTGCCGTGGCTCGCGCTAACCGCAGGCGTGTCGACGTTTCCTATCTGGCTGAGGAACTGGGATGGCCCCGCACGACCGCCCTGAGGAGACTCCAAAAATACGCCGGATCTGGCTACCTGACGCTCACTCGCGAAGGCAGACACACTTACGTCGACAACACCCGTGAGTCACGTCGCGCCGCGCTGAAGGTGATCGATGTCGTGATTGACCACATCGAGCGCACCTTCGGGCCGCATCTGATCAACAGACAACTGGAGACTTCGGCCCCTGTAAGCCACGTTGACCTGCCACGCCGGCACCGTCTCGGCCCGGTCCATCCCAGGCGCACGCCCGAACTAATTTCCTGACCTGGCTCAGGCCCATTGTTTTCGTGCGGACTGCCGGCGTCTCAGCAACTGTCCAGATCGGACAGTTTTGTTCTGTCCGGTGGCTATCAACGGCATATATGGTTCCGGGCCCGTTGTTGGGGTGGATCGTGCGAATCGGGGAGGTCCAGAGTCGGCTCGCCGAACTCGCAGGCGCCCCCAACGGCCCCGCCGGGATGCCAGTCAAAAGATTCATGTGATCGGTGTTCCGGCCTACAGTCCGGAGGTTTCGTCATGAGGAGTAGAGCTTTTTTGATCAGCGCTGCTTTCGCGGTGATGATTCCGTTCAGCGCCACAGCCGACGAGGCGCTCGACGCCGCCAGGAGCGAGATGCAGGGCGCGCTTGGCACCGTGCCGCCGTTCATCGCCTTGCTTCCTGAGGGCGCGCAGGCCGGCGCATGGGCGTTCATGAAGGGCAGCTCGGGCAATCCCGACGGCGAGATCCCAGCGAAATACCGCGAGCTGATCGCATTGGGGGTCGCGGCCCAGATCCCTTGCGCTTACTGCGCCTACGCGCACACCGCGTTCGCCAAGGCCAACGGGGCGACGGACGCCGAGGTCCGGGAAGCCATCGCCTATGCTGGCGAAGTGCGCTTGTGGAGCACGATCCTGAACGGCAGCCAGTACGATCTGGACCAATGGAAGGCTGATATCGACGGCATCCTCGCGCACGTGGCCGAGGCGCAAGAGAAGACCAACTGAACCAAACCGGGATGGTGTGGGGCGCAACCTCGCGGACCCCACACCACGCACGCTCACGCCAGCGGTACTTCTCGCCTCGATTGAGGGGGACCGCCGATGGCGGGCGAGAGGCGAGAAAGACGTTCGTTTCGATCGATGGAGGAAAGAATGCGCACACGATCCAGGCAAAGAAAGTTATCCGTCGTCCTCCTTTCAAGCTTGACGGTGCTATGGTTCCTCAATCTGGCCCAGGCCGCCGACGAGAAGTGGAAATCCGAGGCGATTGCCGATGCTCTGCTCGCGGCCCCTCCGTCCGTAACTGACAATGCAACGATTTACGGGTGGACCGCCGATGGAGGATTGTCCTTGGTACGTCACGGTACGGGGCCGTACATGTGCGTTTCCAGTGGGGCCTTCTCACTGCGGGTGGGAAAACCCCCATTACCTTATCCCGATCCCATGTGCATGGATCAAAATGCATGGGCGTTCTTGCAGGCGGTCTGGTCCGAGAAAGACCCTCTCCACCCCGAAAAGCCGTATCCAACCGCGCCGGGGTTGGTATGGATGCTCGCTGGCATGAGCGTCAACAAGGGCGCTGTAGCCGTAGGTGCGAGTGAGACATCCGTCGTCAAAACAGCCGCGGCAGAGGCTGGAGGGGAAATGTTCCAAATGACACCCCACGTCATGATCATGCCGGTACCGTTTGATAAGGAGGTTGCGAAACTGGGAACGAGGTACGATCTCGACAATCCGCTAAGCCCATGGATCATGGCGGCAGGCACGCCGTACGAACATCTCATGGTGCACTTTTCTGCCGATGATGTCACGGCGATGATGGAGGCCGGTAAGTAGAGCCTCACACGGTGGCGTCGCACGCACTCGCGGCCGACGGCCACAAGTCTGGCGGCACTTATACCTTCACCGCCACGCCGTGATCAGCCCGGATGTCTCCCTGGATTGAAGGCCTGAGCGACCAGCGGGCGCCGAGCTGACAGAGGGGGGTGCGATGCACATCTGGCAGTCTCGCCGCGATTTCCTGGCCAGCGCCTCGATGGCCGCGGCCGCCGGCCTGCTCGGCTCTCGCGCAGCGCTCGCCGACAGAGATACGCGCTCCAGACGATCCAGGAGATCTCGTACGACCGATGGCACGAGTACGACTCGGAGGACTCGATGCGGTTTTACGGCCTTAGGCTCCATGAGGTGGGGATGATCAGCAAGAGCCCGAACACGATCCTCGCCGAAGGCACCGACTGGCGCTTTCTCGACGAGCTTAAGCGTGAGTTGAAGGCCTGAGTATCACGCCGGGCCACGGGCCGGCGCGATTCTGAAGACAGGAGGCTTTTGATGACGATCAGGCGGTCCCGGCGCGATTTCCTGGCCAGCACGTCGATGGCCGCGGCCGCCGGTGTGCTCGGGGCCCGGTGCGCGCACGCCGAGGCCCCGCCGGAAGTCACCACGGTGCGGCTGAGCAAGATCCCTGGCATCTGCATTGCGCCTCAGTACATGGTCGAGGAGTTGCTGCGCGCCGAAGGCTTTACCGAGGTCCGCTACGTCGCAGCGGAGGCGGGCCGTCACTCTGAGAGAATGGCCCGCGGCGAGCTCGATTTCAGCCTGAACTTTGCGGCGCCACTGGTCCTGTCGATCGATGCCGGCGATCCGGTCACGGTACTGTCCGGCGTGCACCCCGGCTGCTTCGAGCTGTTCGCCCATGAGCCCATCGGCAGCGTCCTGGATCTGAAGGGCAAAAGCGTGGGCGTACAGGGACTCGGTTCCATCCCGCACGTCTTTATCGCCGTCATGGCGAGCTATGTCGGGCTCGATCCCGTCAACGACATCAACTGGGTCACCGGCGGGTCGGCCCGGCCGAGGGAACTGTTCGCCGACGGCAAGATCGACGCCTTCCTCGGCTTCCCGCCCGAACCCCAGGAAATACGCGCCAGGAACATCGGCCGCGTGATCCTGAACAGCGGGGTGGACCGGCCCTGGTCGCAATATTTCTGCTGCCTACTGTCGGCCAGCGCGCCCTTTGTCCGGAAGCATCCGATCGCCACCAAGCGCGTGACGCGCGCGATCCTGAAGGCCGCCGACCTCTGCGCCGTCGAGCCGGATCGCGTCGCCCGAATGTTGGTCGATGGCGGGTTCACGAGGCGCTACGACTACGCGCTCGAGGCGCTGACCGAGGTGCCCTACGACCGCGGGCGGGAGTACGACCCCGAGGACACGATTCGGTTCTACGCGCTGCGCCTGTATGAAGCGGGCATGATCACATCCATCCCCCAGAAGATCATCGCGGACGGCACCGACTGGCGCTTCCTGAACGAGCTCAAGCGCGAGCTGAAGGCGTGATTCGCGCGCCCGAGAATGTCGGCTTGTGTGCTAAACCCCGCCGTCCCACGTCACCCGCCGCCATGGCTGCTTCCGTGCACAAACCGGACAGAGAGGTTGAGACTTCCGCTTCCCGGCAGTCTGCAATCAACTGTGCGGCCCGAGACCAAACCTCTCTGAGCAGCTTCGTGTCAATTGCTGGAGCCCCAGGTCTCCCTCTGGGCGTTCCATGCAAGCGGCCCATTCCCCAGCATCTCGGCCAGCCGGAGTCCCTTCGGCTGCCGCCCGTCCAGGATCGCTTCCACGATGTCGGGCGCCAGGCAGGTGAGCGGCAGGAGGCGGCAGACGTAGGCGTCCGTCACGCCTCCTGCTCCGCAAGGTCGGTGACCGACTGCGCCTGCCCGCTCTCGATCCTGCGCCGCCAGCGATG
>DASTQE010000246.1:0-3093 GCA_035761895.1 Nitrospira sp.
CTGCCGGCGGTGCTCGAGATCGAGCAGGCACCGCCCTCGCCCATTGGCCGTGCGATCACCTGGACCATCATCGCGGTGTTTACTGCTGGCACTTTGTGGACGACGTTTGGCTGGATCGACATTGTGGCGACGGCCCAGGGGAAGATTATCGCCAGCGGATATTCCAAGATTATTCAACCGTATGAAACCGGTGTGATTTCAGCGATCTATGTGCAGGACGGACAGGTCGTGCGAAAGGGCGATGTGCTGGTTGATCTGGATCCAACACAAAATCTCGCCGATCGTGACCGCGCGTTGAACGAATATCGTGCAGCGAAAGTCGATGTGGCTCGTTTGCGTGCGTTGATTGCTGGGAGAAGCCTGTTCGACGAGCCCTCGAATGTCGACACAGGATACCTCGCGCTCCAACAGAAGCTTCTGCGGGATCAGTTGGCCGAGTACCAGGCCCGCATCGGCGCCGCGCAGAACGTGATAGATCAACGGAAGGCCGCACTGGAGGAGACGAAAGAGAATATCCGCCGGCTTGAGTCCACCGTGCCGATGGAAACAGAGCGAGCCGATACATTCAAGAGGTTGTTCGAACAGAATGCGGCGAGCAAGTTGGACTTCCTTCAAGCCGAACAGCAGCGGATCGATAAGACTCAAGAATTGGCCGGGCAGCGCAAGAAGATGGTGCAGGATGCGGCGGCATTATCGGAAGCAGAAAACAACTATCGAGTGACGGTGATGGAGTTCCACCAGGCCAAACAGGCGGAGCTTGCTACGATCGAGACGAAAGCTGTGTCGTTGGCGCAGGAAGTAACCAAGGCGGGACAAAAGACGGACTTGCAGCGGTTGACGAGTCCGATCGATGGTGTTGTGCAGCAGCTTGCGGTGCATACGGTCGGCGGTGTGGTGACGCCGGCCCAGCAATTGCTGATCGTGGTGCCTCACGATCACCCCGTCGAAGTGGAAGCTCAGGTGGAGAATAAAGATGTTGGCTTCGTCAGAGAGGGGCAGCGGGTCGAAATTAAAGTCGAAACGTTCTTGTTTACGCTCTACGGTACCATTCCAGGCACAGTGCTATCCGTTTCCGATGATGCCGCGCCGATCGAAAAGATCGGACTCGTCTATCCGACCAGAGTCACTATGGACCGCTCCACCATCGAAGTCGATGGCAAGCAGATGAATCTTTCGCCGGGGATGGCCGTGACCGTGGAAATCAAGACAGGGAAGCGCCGCCTGATCGAATATCTTCTCAGTCCTCTCCTCAAATCCGTCAAAGAAAGCCTGCGGGAGCGGTAGCACGATGTCGCAACCGCGGGTTCGGTAACCTACTGTGAGAATGTGTCAGCCGAACATCTCGTGTGTCGATCTCGCCCGGTCCACCGGGAGGGTGCAAGTCTCAATTGTCTCTCAACGTTTGCGCGATAGCACCCAAGCGCCAGGCTGCAGACTTCCAAAATATTTCGATATGACGCTTATAAACCAGAACAGACATTATTGGCACGCCTGCGTACGACGATCTGAACTGCAAGAGGAAAGGCCAGCCGCAAAGGGATGAAGAACGCGATGGAAACGATCAACAACAAGTCATTGAGATTCAGCGTTCCACGCACTTGCCTAAAGAGGTTCATCATTGCCATGCTCCCCTTCCTGCAACTGGGAATAGCAAAGCCAATACCACGCGAGCGCTGACGCTGAAATGTTCAATCGGCCCCCTGATACTCAGGCCGATCCGCGGGATAGCGCCCTCGTCGGACCCGATAGGTCGCCGATATCTAAAAGGAGATCGATGGTTGCGTAAAGATGATCGCGAGGGCATGTTGGAATTACTAACCGATACTGTCATCGCCCGGTAATTTGTTTGAAAGAAATATCACGATGTCACAGGTAATGACTGTACTGAAAGCGATTCATGTGCGGCGGAAAGTGATCCACATTGCGACAAGACCCCAAAGGAGCCCGACCGACTGTTCCGATATGTTCTGCGTTTCTCCCCTGTTCTAATCCCTGTCTATCCTAAGAACGCGTATACCCCTGACACAGCAGCCTCTCCGGTCTCATGCCTGTTTTGGTTTCCGCAACAGCAATCATGGATCTTGGTATCTCTATTGATCCAGCTGCAATGACAAAACAATCCAACGCTCAAGATGGAGCGGTGATGAGCCCATGCTATGGTCGTTGCATAAACTCGCAGGGACAGCGCAGAAAAAAATACTGTCGAAAGATGCGGCCATTCGGCACCGGCATTGCACCCGGCGATGTGTGTATCGCGGAGCACTCAATGTAGGTGAAGCGGTCATCACACAATCATGAGGGAGGATGCGATGTGTCACATTAGCCGCTCCTACTTTCAAAAACCGGCTGGGCCGGACAGCCGCTTCTCGTGCAGTCCAAGATGAAGGACGTATCGGATGATCACCACTAGAGGTGAAGGCCGTTAGCACGAGGCTAGACAGTCCTCATTCAAACCAGACGAGGTGTCACATGAAACAGGCAAGCATGACGACGTTGGGAATCGCATTACTGTTGGGTCTCACGAGCCCGTCGTATTCCAGTCCGGACAATAACGGGACTGAAGTTAAGGGCGCCGTCCATTGGGTGAATCCGAATGGGTCGAAGGGCATTGCCGTGATGTCCGCAGCATCAAACCGAACACTGACATGGACAAATCCGGATGGCACCCAAGGCATTGTGGAAAGGCATTCTGGGCCCGCGCCAGCGTTCGAGTATGCCTGGGCGAATCCTGACGGGTATGGGAGCGCATCGATGAAAGCTTTCAATGGCGTGAATCATGGTTCCGCCAACCTGACAACCAATCGGACAGATGTCGCTCAAGACAATGCTCAGCAGTTTCACGAGGTAACCAAAGGAGATGGACCCATGAGCAGGCTTCCCCTTTTAGGGATGCTAGTCGCCGGTGTCACCCTCTGGGTGGTGCGGCAGGTGTCGCCGGGATGATTGGAATGTCATATACAACTGTTGCGTGGCTTCGTTGACACCAGTCGATGATGCTAGACACTCGTCCGCCTGGCGCTTTGGCCGTGGCAAGGAGGTAACGAGCTGTAGGCGGTTCAGCGGCCATCATTACATTCTCTCCCGGGGAATGTT